>PIVY01000025.1 GCA_003353795.1 bacterium | reverse complement strand
GGAATCAACGTTTTTGTCACGAACTGGAGAGCCCGGCATGACCAAAGGGCGCAAACCGACGCCGACTGGCATCAAACGCTTGCGTGGCAGCCGGATCAATAAGGCGAACGCCGGAGCGGAGCCAGGCTACGCCGGTTCCGTCCCTGGCTGCCCGGAGCACCTGACAGAAGAGGCCGCGGCCGAGTGGCATCGGGTCGTGAGCGAGATGAAACACATCCCCGGCTTGCTGAGTCGGGTTGATCGCGGGGCCTTGGCCGCATATTCGCAGGCTTGGGCCAGGTGGGTCGAGGCTGAGAACGGGATCACGGCAGGCGGGGCGGTGTTGGGCGACGACCCAGCGAAGATCAGGACGAGTCCGTGGGTAGGTATATCGGCGAAGGCACAGCGTCAGATGCTGTCGTTCGCGTCTGAATTCGGCCTGACCCCGGCGAGCCGGACGCGAATACACGTGCAGGCCCCGGCGAAGGGCAAGGACGCAGGATTCGAGGCTGCGTTGAAACTCAAGAAGAATGCCTAACAAATACAGAAAACCCGCGTGGCACAAGTGGATACGCAGCGAGGCCGACGAGATGGCGGTCAAGGCTGGGGGCTACTTCGATGACCACGAATACGAGGACGGCGGGAAGGCGATGCACGCGGCCCGGTTCTTCTCTGACCACTTGCGGCATTCCGCAGGGGAGTGGGCGGGCCAGCCGTTCGTGTTGTTGGACTGGCAGCGGGATGATGTGATCATGCCGCTGTTCGGGTGGATGCGAGCTGACGGTACGCGGCGGTATCGGATGGGTTACATCGAAGTGCCGAAGAAGAACGGCAAGAGCACGCTCGGATCTGGCATCGTGCTTTACATGCTGACGATGGACGGCGAGGAGGCGGCCGAGGTCTACGGCGCCGCGGCCGATAGGAATCAGGCCGGGATCGTCTACCATGAGGCGGCGAGCATGGTAGCCCAGTCGCCCGCGATGGCCGACCATTGCCAGTGCATCGACTCTCGCAAGCGGATCACGTTCCCCCGGATGGGCTCGTTCTACACGGCCCTGTCGGCTGATGCGTTCCGGGCTGAGGGGTTGAAGATTCATTGCCTTGTGTTTGACGAACTCCACGCCCAGCCGAACCGCAAGCTCTGGGATGCGTTGAAGTACGGCGGGGCCGCCCGGCGACAGCCGCTGATCCTGTCGATCACGACGGCGGGATGGGACCGGGAATCCATCTGCTACGAGCAGCACGAATACGCCCAAGCGATCATCGACGGCGAGATTAACGACCCGGCCTACTTCGGCTACATCTGCGGGGCGAGCGAGAAAGACGACTGGACCGACCCGGAAACGTGGGCGAAGGCTAACCCGTCGATGGGGCAGATGATTAAGCTGGACGAGATGACGGAAGCGTTCAAACGGGCCGAGCGGACGGCGGCCGGGACGGACAGTTTCAAGAGATACAGGCTCAACATCTGGACGAACAGCGAAACTCACTGGATCGACCTTGACCGCTGGGACGAATGCACTGGCGAGGTCAACCCGGCTCTTCTGTTGGGGCGGCCGTGTTTCGCTGGCATGGACCTGGCGAGCACTACCGATATGACGGCCCTTGTTCTCGGCTTCCCGATGGATGACGAGGAGTTCGCTGTCCTGCCGTTCTTCTTCCTGCCGGAGAAGCCCGAGCACGACAGGGACGCCGCGAACCAGGAGCGGTATCGGCAATGGGCCGCGGCTGGCCTGCTGGAATACACGCCCGGCAACGTGACGGACTACCGCTGGATCCGCTCCCGGCTGGGCGAACTGAGCAAGCAGTACGACATCCAGGAGATCGGGTACGACCCGTACAACGCGAGCCAGTTTGCGATCCAGTTGCAGGATGAGGACGGGTTCCAGATGGTCGAGGTCCGGCAGGGCACGATCACGATGAACGAGCCGTCCAAGCAGTTCATGCGTCTGGTGCTCAAGGGCAAACTGCGGCACGGAGGCAATCCGATCCTGCGATGGATGGCCGGCAACGTGACGGTCAAGCCAGACCCGAAAGACAATATCATGCCGGGCAAGGCCAGGGGTGCGAACAAGATAGACGGGATCGTGGCGTCCATCATCTCGCTCTTGCGGGCGAAGATGATCGAGGTCACGGGCCCGAGCGTATATGAGGACAGGGGGATACTCGTCCTATGAAAACCGTCCTCGTCTCCGGCTGCTTCGACATCCTGCACGGCGGGCACATCCAGTTCCTGCGTGACGCTCGGGCTCTGGGCGATCGGCTCGTGGTGAGCGTGGCCGATGCGTCGTCCCTGGCCCAGCACAAGGGCCGATTGCCTGCAATGCCGACTGAGCACAAGGCGGCCGTGTTGGGATCGATGGCCTGCGTGGACCGCGTGGTGTACGGGGACGCCGGGACGAAGGGCCTCGACTTCCTGACGACCTTCGAGGAGTTGCAGCCTGATATCCTGGCCGTGGCCGGTGATGACGAATACGCAGCCGAGAAGTGCGACCTCGTGCGGGACACCGACTGCCAGTACGTCGTCCTGCGGAAGTGGTTGGACTACGCCCCGGTCAGCACCACGGAGATCCGCCGCCGCTGTGCCGCGCCCGGCTGGGTTCCGCTGCGGGTGGACTTCGCCGGCGGGTGGCTGGACGTCCCGAGCCTGGCCCGACCGGGGAGCATGATCGTCAACTGTGCCGTGACGCCGGGTATCTCGCTGGCCGAGAACTGGCTGTCGGCGGGGGCGGGCATGGGCGGATCCGCTGCGTGGGCTGCGTTGAACGGCAAGGATGCTCTGCAAACCGAACTCGACGCGGGCGTTGGCTGGCAAGATCCGGCCGTCATTCTTGAGACTGGCCTGTGTGTGTGGGAGTCAGGGCCTCGGCCTCGGCTGGTGTTCCGGTCGGACGGGGCATGGCTCAAGGGCAAGATGGCAATCCGATGGACAGGCACGCCACACACGACCGCCGATATCGTGGATAAGCCGCGAGACTACGAGGCCATCGGCCTCGCAGGGCTGACCGCGAATGAGGCCGTGGTGTCCGGGAGCCTGTCCATCCTTGCCCACGCGATGGAGTACAGCTATCTCGCCCAGCGGGCCGAGGGCATGGATGCTCTGGTGGCCCGGCAGGACTCAGCACGCAAATACTGCGGGGCAGGCTGGGGCGGATATGCCTTGTACCTGTTCCGTGAGCAGACAGACCGCGACCGTTTCGTCGAGGGTGACGATGATGCGTTGGCCGTAGAACCCTTTGACAGATGGAGCGGCCCATGATACGAGAACTATTCAAGAGAGCCTTGGCCGCGGTGGACGCCTGGGCCACGCCAGAGAAACGCAGCGGCGTAGCCAACCCGGACCCGTGGCTGACGGATCTAGTCCGCGGCCCGCGGACTGCGTCCGGTGTTTACGTGACGCCTGATTCCGCCCTGGACGATTCCGCCGTGTGGCGTGCGGTCAACATCCTGAGCGACACCACAGCGGGCCTGCCGGTCAAGGTGTTCCGTGCCGGCAAGGACGGTGAGTTCCCGGAAGAGGTCCGCGAGGTGCCCGCGTTCCGGCTGCTGCGTCGGCGGGCCAATCCGATAATGAACGCCTTACAGTTCCGCCGGATGCTGACGCGGCATCTCATCACCTGGGGCAACGGGTACGCCGAGATCGAGCGGGACGGGGCGGCCCGGCCGGCGGCGCTGTGGCCCATGCTGCCGAAGTACGTCACCGTCGAGGTAACGAAGTCGGCCCAGGTGTTCTACAACTACCGATTGCCCGGCTTGCCGGCGGTACGCAAGAAGGCCGAAGATGTGTTCCACCTCAGCGGCCTGGGCGACGGCATCGAAGGTGATTCTGTGATCGGTCACGCCAGGGAGTCGCTGGGCAACGGGATCGCCGCCGATCGCTTCGCCGGCCTGTACTTCGGCCAGGGCATGAACGTCGGAGCCGTACTGGAGCACCCGGGCACGCTGGGCGAAAAGGCGGCCAAGCGGCTGCGGGAGTCGAAAGAGGCCATTATGGGCGGGTTGGAAAACGCTCATCGTCTGGCCGTGCTCGAGGAAGGCATGAAGCTGGGCCGCAATGATATGCCGCTCGAAGACGCCCAACTGCTTGAGACTCGCCGGTTCAGCGTGGAAGAGGTCTCCCGTTGGTTTGGCGTTCCGCAGCACATGCTCTCCGAACTGTCGCGTGCGACGTGGGCCAATATCGAATCCCTGGCCATCGAGTTCGTCCAGTACGGCCTGATGCCCCGCTTGCAGACGTGGGAGGCTGAAGCGGACGAGAAGCTATTTTCCGACAAGACCCCCGGCCGCATGTTCGTCAAGTTCGTCGTCGAGGGCCTGCTGCGTGGCGATTCCGCCAGCCGGGCCGAGTTCTACAGCAAGGCACTGAACAACGGATGGATGTCCCCGAACGAGATCCGCCGCAAGGAGGACATGGCGCCCATCGGCCCGGACGGCGACGTGTATCTGGTTCAGGGTGCCCTTGTTCCACTGGAGACCATCGGCGACGAGCCGGAACCGCCGCCCGAGCCGCCGCCGGAACCGGACGAGCCGGAAGAGGATCCCGACGACGACGAGCCGGACGAAGAGGAACCGGAAGAGGACGACCGCTCGCGGCTGGCCGCATCTCACCGCGGGATCTTCCGGGACGCGGCCGACCGGATGATCCGCAAGGAAGCGTCCGCAGCGAAGCGGAACGCAAAACGCGATGTAAGCGAGTTTACCGAATGGGTCACCCGTTACTACGATGACCACGAGTCCACCGTCTGCGGGGCCGTGGGGCCAGCCTGTGACGCCTTCGTGGCCTTGACGGGCGGTAGTGCGGTGGATTGGGCACGGTCCCTCGCCAAGACGCACGCCGACCAGAGCCGCAACGAATTGCTGAAAGTCGCCAGGGCGGCGACAGACCGAACCCTCCCCGAGATGATTGGAACGCTCGTCACCGGCTGGGAAAGCCGCCGAGCCGACGCCTTTGCCGACGCGGCGATAGGAGCGAATGATGGCTGAGACAATGGAACAAGAGATCCGCAGCATGGACGTTGCCGAACTCCGCGTGGAGGGCGAGGGCAAGGAACGAAAGATCAACGGCTATGCGGCCGTGTTCAACAAGGACTCCCTGCCGATGGGCTGGGGCGGCTCGTTCATCGAACGCATCGCCCCCGGTGCGTTCAAGGACGTGCTCGGCAGCGATGGCCTGGACGTGCGGGCGTTGGTCAACCACGACCCGAATCAGGTTATCGGACGTTCCACGGTCGGTACGCTGGTGATGAACGAAAACAAGAAGGGCCTCAAGGTCGTCATTACGCCGCCCGATACGCAGCTTGCCCGCGATCTCGTCGTGAGCATCGAACGCGGCGACGTGGATCAGATGTCATTTGCGTTCCGGGTCGGCGAGGAGGTCTGGGAATTCTCGGACAACGAGGCGAAGCCGGACAAGCGAACCATCACGCAGGTAGCCGAACTGCGGGACGTGAGCGTCGTCACCTATCCGGCCTATCCGGATGCAACCGTTGCCGTTCGCAGCCACGAGGCCGCCAAGCAACGCGAGGCCGACGACGCGAAGCCCGAGCCGACGCCGATCAAGGACGCCGCCCGCGTGGAGTTGGCCCGGCGGCGGGCTGAGAAATAGTCATCGGAAAGGACGCGAGATGACCGACGACAAGAAAACAACCCCCCAGCCCTGGAGGCCCGGCGATGTGCCTCCTCACAGATGGCGAGCCGACAGGCATGATACGGGGGCCGAGAAGGCGTCCACAGCGACGGCAGATCCGCCGCGGGCCTCTCTAGAACAGTGGAACAACGCGAGGTATGCCCAGTACGCCTACGGGCAGAACCCAGCGAATACCTCAAACGGCATAGCCTGCCCAGGGTGTGGAGAGGGTATGCACGACTCCGAACCCGGCTTCGTGTATACGTCCGCGCCCGGCAAGACCACTGTGCACTGTCCGTCCTGTGGGTGGCAGGGGATGCGGCTTGCCTGACAGGAAATCCGAATTCAGTCTTGACAGCCCCAGAAGCACGCCGTACCCTACAATCTGACAACTGATCTTCCGCCGCCCGCCGGTCGCCTTTGCGTCGGCTGCGGCCGGTCGAGACTGACAGCACTCGCCTTCGCGGTGCGGATGCCTCGCAGAAGTGTTCCTACTACTTGAACGCTTCGCTTGGAATCCGCACCGTGTTTCATTTCACGCAACGGGGACCAGCGGGGCAAGGAGTACACCATGAAGACTGCGACCGAGCTTCGAGCCCAGGCGAAAGCCCTGGCCGACGAAGCCAAAGCCATTACCGCCCTCGAAGGCGATATGACCGACGAGCAGCGAACGGAGTTCGACGCTAAGCTGGCCGAGTCCGACAAGCTGGTTGCCGACGCCGAACGGGCGGAAGCCCTCGAAGCACGGCAGACCGCGTTCGACCGCCCGGCCGGCCACGACACGACCCCGCCGGCCCAGGGCACCGAAGACCGCACGATCGTCGTGCGGCCGCGACAGACCCGCACGCTGGGCATCGAATGGGGCGTGACGGATCAGGAACGGCGAGACAACGCCTACAGCTCCGGCCAGTTCCTGCGGGCCCATCTGCTGGGCGACAATGAGGCCGCCAGTTGGTGCGACGAGAACGGCATCCAACTGCGAGCCCTGGGCACCGGCGTGGCCGGCAAGGGCGGCGTCACGGTCCCGGATCAGTACGAGACCACCGTGATCGCCCTGATGAACTCGTATGGCGAGGCGATGCAAGAGTGCCGCGTGGTGCCGCTCGGGCCTGGCACGAACTACATCCCCCGCCGAGTCAGCGGGACGACCACGTACTTCGTCGCCGAGGGCGGGACCAATACCGAAACGGACCCCGGCCTGGACAACATCTCGCTCACAGCGAAGGACGCCGTGACGCAGACGCGGATTCACCGCAACCTCATCAACGATTCCGCCATCGACGTTGCCGACTTCGTCGCCGGCGAGCACGCACTGTCGCTGACGACAAAGGTCGACCAGTGCGTCATCGACGGCGACGGCTCGCAGACCTACGGCGGGATGCACGGCATCCGCACGAAGATGGTCGATGGCAACCACGCCGCGAGCTACAACGACGCGACGGCCGGTGATGACCAGTGGAGCGAGTACCTGCTGGCCGACATCCAGGGCATCGAGGGCCTGCTGCCGAACTGGGCCCACAAACGCGGCGGCGCCAAGTGGCACGTCTCCCGCGTCTGCTATCACCAGACGTTCCGGCGGCTGCTGTCCGCCCTGTCGGGCAACGCATGGCCGGACATCGTGAACGGGGCCGTGCAGCCGCAGTTCTTGGGCTACCCGGTCAAGATCTGGGACGCCATGCCGACCGCATCGACCGCTCTCAACGAGGTCGTCGTGATGCTGTTTGGAAACATGGGTGACACGGTGACCATTGGCGTGCAGCAGGGCATCGAGTTCATGGAGACCGATCATCGGTACTTCGAGCTGAACCAGGTCGCTATCAAGTCGATCATGCGGTTCGATGTGAACGTCCACGAACTCGGAGACGCGAGCAACGCCGGTGCGTTGGTCGGGCTCCGCGGCAACACGTCCTGACCGGCGTGACGCTGAACCGTCAACCATGACCAACCTACAAGGAGCACAAGCATGATTCTCCAGAGCAGACAGGACATCGTGATCCTCGACGGTGCGGTGACCAACGGTGAAACCGTCACCGGCTACGTCGATACGCTGGACTACGACTTCCTCACGATGGACGTTTTTCTGTCCACCGCTGACAGCGTTTCCAACAACCCGAGCACGCTGAAGCTGACTGAGGGCGACACGACCGTCGTGAGTTCCGCGGTCACGTTCGGCAGCTTTGTCGGCGACACTGGCTTTACCATCCCGGCCTGCGTCACCGCGGGCGACTGGGGCGTGAAGTTCAACGTCGACACCAGGGCCCGGAAGCGGTACATCTTCCTGACCGTCACGCCGCTGACCACGCAGGTCGTCGCGGCTGTCGGCAACCTGACCAAGGGCACGGAGTCCCCCAGGACCACCACCAAGGCCAACGTCAAGGCCCTCGTCGAGGGCTGATCCAGTTCGGTTCACCCCCGGCCGGCTGGTGCCTGTTGTGGCCAGTCGGTCGGGAGTGAACTCATCGGAAAGGGTGAACCAATGGCGGTTGTATGGATTGCGGGATGGCCGCACTGTGGCTCGACGCTGATGCGGACCTTCCTTCGTGACACGTTCGATATGCGATGCGTGTCGACGTACCCGGAGCCGGGTCTGGCATTTGCGTTTCCAGACTCAGATGCTTGGGCCGCAAAGTACGCCAAGGACCGGGACGCAGCACTGGCAGAGCTGGACGAGGCCGAGGAATGGGTCGGAGTCAAAACGCACGAGTTTCCGCAGGACGACCGGCCGGCGATCTACGTCGCCCGGGACGGCCGGGACGCCATTGGCTCTCTCTCGCGGTTCTGGGACTTGCCTGCGTCCTCGCTGCTGGGCGATGTCGCGGTTCGTCGGGATACGTTCATCTGCGATGTGATCCAGCATCGGCAACTCATGGCCTTCGGGACCTGGTCGAGCAACTACCTCGCGTGGGACATCCTGCGTCGGCCGAACGGGCACCTGCTGCGGTTCGGCGATATCCTCGCCGAGCCGGACAAAGTGCGTGGTGTGTTGGCTGCGTTCATGGGCATCGAGCCGACCGGCCGCTGGGTGGACCGCTTCGAGGAGTATCAGGCGAAGTGGCCGAAGATGTACGACGACAAGGACGACGAACACAGGCACAGCATGGACCCGGAAGTGGAGGCGATGTTCTGGCGTCTGCACGGGCCCGTGATGAAGCACCTCGGATTCGGGGAGGGCGAATAGATGGCCTATCGACCCTCCTTACTGTGCGGGCGTTTCCAGCCCTTGACCGCCAACCACATCGCCCTGATCCGGCAACTGCTGGCAGAGGGCAAGGAAGTGGTGGTGGGGATCTTCGGCACGGAACAAGACGAGCGGAATCCGTACACGATAGACGAACGCCACGCGATGATAAGACAGGCATTCGGCGGGGCCGTCGAGATTGTCGAACTCCCCCACATCGGCGAGTTCTGCTACGGCCGCGACGTCGGCTATGGTATCCGGGAACTGACGCTCGACGTGGAACTGCCGCAGATCAGCGGGACGAAGGTGCGGGAAGCGATGGCTCCGCCGGAGAGCGAGTTGGACCAGCCAGCGGCAGAACATCTCTTTACCAAGTTCGACTTGGCGTTCTCGGCTGTCGCCGAAATACAGCATCTCGACATGGCGGCAAAAGGGTTCTGGGGACCACTGGACAACGGCGACCGCAACGACGGCGAAGCCATCGCCCTGATCCACTCCGAACTGACGGAGGTTCTGGAATGCCTCCGCAACGGCAACCCGCCGGACAAGGATCTGCCGGAGTTCACCGGGGCGGAAGTCCAGATGGCCGACGTGCTGGGCCGGGTGATGGACCTTTCGACCGGGCGTGGCTGGCGTATTGCCGAGGCCCTGTTGGCCAAGATGAAGCACAACCGAACAAGGCCGCACAAACACGGAAAGGATTTCTAGTCATGGGTGAACCGAGGAAGCGTAAGCCGCGAAAGAGAAAGCCGCCGATCAGGCTCAATCTGGGCGGCGGTATCAATCCGATCAAAGGCTACGAGAACTGGGACCGCAGCAACGGGCACGAGGCGTTCCCGCTGGGCGTGGAACCCGGGACCGTTGACGAGATCCGGGCGAGCCACATCCTGGAGCACTTCAGCCACACGCAGACGCTGGCCGTCGTGCAGGATTGGGTCAAGGCCCTCAAGCCCGGCGGCAAGCTCAGGGTTGCTGTGCCGAGTTTCGATGCCATCGTGGATATGTACCTGAAGGATTCCAACGAGCCCATCGAAGGCTGGCTCATGGGCGACCACACCAGTAACGACATGTCGCACGGAGCGATCTTCAACCGGGCCAAGCTGATGATGCTGATGAAGTCGGCCGGACTGGTCAAGGTCCGCGGCTGGGCCTCGACGCACGAGGACTGTGCCGACCTGCCGATCAGCCTGAACCTCGAAGGCATCAAGCCGAAGAGGCGGGCCGGCCGGCCGCCGTCCATCCTGCCGCTGAACATCGCCGCCTGTATGTCGATGCCGCGGCTGTCGTTCACTGACAACTACTTCTGTGCCTTCCAGGCCCTGACCGCCGACAAGATCCCGCTCCGCAAGCACACCGGGGCGTATTGGGGCCAGTGCCTGACGGGGTGCATCCTCCAGACGCTGGATGAGTTCCCCGACCTGGACGCTATCCTGACCGTGGACTATGACAGCATCTTCGAGCGGAGCGACGTTCTGGACCTCGTGGACCTGATGATCGAACACCCGGAGGCCGACGCCATCGCGGCGTTGCAGGTCCACCGGACGCGGCCCACCCCGCTGATGACAATCAACGGCAAGGACGGCCTGCCGCTCGCCCGCATCAAAGGCTCGGCGTTCACGCCCGACATCACGAAGGTGGCCACGGCCCACTTCGGCCTGACGCTGATCCGGGTGGACAAGCTCAAGAAGCTGCCCAAGCCGTGGTTCACCGGCACGGCCGATCCGAACGGCGAGTGGGGCGAGGGCCGCGTCGACGCGGATATTCACTTCTGGCGGATCTGGGAGAAGGCCCGCAACTCACTCTACCTCGCCAACCGCGTCCCGATCGGTCACGCGGAACTGATGATCCGCTGGCCCGGCCGCGACATGATGGCGACGTACCAGCACAGCAACGAGTTCTGGTCCGATGGCAAGCCGAAGGGGATCTGGGTATGAACGCCCCATTAAGCTACTTCAATCGCAAGAGCGGCAAAGGCATCTTGTCGCGGCTACACGAGGCTGGCTTGGCACCATCAGAATGCACTGGCTTCACGATTGAGATGCCAATCGACGGCCTGTTGCAGATCGTCTACACCTGCCACGTCTCGGCAAAGACACTCGACATCATCGGCAAGGACTTCGTAGCTGCTGGCGTTTGGGCCGACGAACAAGCGAGGGCCAAGCCATGCGAGTAGCCTTCACGAAACACTGGAACGAATACAAACGCGGCGAAGAGATCGACGTTCGATGGGACCGGGCGATGTACCTGTTCAAGTGCGGCCTCGTCCGCTGGATCGACCGGCCCGAGAAGATCGCCACGGCCGACCTGATGGCCGAGCACGCGATGGCCCCACCGGCGGCAGAGAACGCCGACGCACGGCCGAAGTTCACGGGAGCAGGGTACTCGCCGCGGGCGGGAGCGAAGAACCCGCGACTGCCACGAGGCGGAACGGGCCAGTCCCGTAGCCGGAAGAAGGCCAAGAAATGAACGCCACCATCGTCACTGATTCGGCGACCGAGCCTGTCACACTGGACGAGGCCAAGGACTATCTCCGCGTCGATAGCAGCGACGAAGACACACTGATTCAAGCCCTGATTAAGACTGCCCGCGAGTGGGTCGAGGCGTACACAGGGCTGGCACTGATTACCCAGACGTGGGATGCGTTCTGGGATGGCTGGTGCGATCCGTTCATAGTCCCGTACAGCCCTCTCGTCAGCGTGACGACCCTCAAGTACACGGACGGCAACGGGACGCAGCAGACGCTCGCCAACACGGTCTACAGCGTAGACACGGACGCCACGCCCGGCAAGGTGTGGCTGGCGTACAACCAGACATGGCCCACGGCCCGCGAGATCCCGAACACCATTGAGATGCGGTTCCTCGCGGGCTACGGCCTTACCCCCGCCGACGTGCCACATGCGATCAGAACAGCTATCAAGATCATCGTGGACGACCGCTGGCAGCACCGCGAGTCCGAGATCATCGGGGCCAGCGTGGAGCAGTTGCCAGTCGTCCACAATCTCTTGTGCAACTACCGCGTCCGTGGGGTGCAATGGTGACGGCCGGGCTCAAGAGAAATCGCGTAACGCTCCAGAAGCGGACGGACACCCTGGACGCCGCAGGACAGCCTCAGCCGGTATGGGTTGACCAGTTCTGCCGATGGGCACGGGTGACGCCCTTGCGTGGCGAGGAACGCATACAGGCGATGCAGCTGGACGCGACTCTGACAGACCGAGTTGAGCTTTACTGGGACAGCGAGACGAAGACCATCACGGCGGGCGAATGGCGGGTCCAGTACGGCACGCGGAACCTGGACGTAAACTCCGTCATCAACGTCAGGGAAACCAACCAGGCCATCGAACTGCACTGCACGGAGGCGGTCTAATGGTAGACATGGCGGTAACAGGTGGCAAGGAGTTGCTCAGGGCCATGCGAGACTTGACTGGGCCAGAAGTCAAGCGTGCTATTCGTACAGGCGTGCGGGCCGGCGGCAACATCCAGCTACCCGTTGCCAGGGCGATGGCACCGCGAGACAAGGGCGACTTGAGGCGTGGAATCGTTCTGCGTGTCGGCAAGCGAAACAGGGCGGGCAGCTACGGCATGGCCATCATGGTTGACCCGAAGAAGGCGGACTTCTTCCGGGCAAGGTCTGGCACTGCATCGCGGGCACGCAAGAGCCGCACGCGAAAGATTAAGAAGGGCGAGCAATACTTCTATCCGGCGGCCCAAGAGTTCGGATGGCTGGCCGGTGGTACGCATCACCCTGGCCATCCGTACCTGCGACCCAGCTTCGACATCACGCATGGGCAGATGGGCCTCAAGATCGAAGACACCATCTGGCGGAAGATGATGGAAATCTGGGGAAGGAACGCGACTAAATGAGCGACCAGAAACTACATAGCGAACGATGCAAGGAACTTGGCGACACGATCCGCAAGGCCGTGCAGGAGATGTTCCCGGATGCCGTGTACGTGGAAGGCATCAATATCACAAGAGACACAATGGAAGTCGAACCGCGAGGCAAGTGGAAGTCTAGCATTGCCGGGCCGTGGATGACGGTATCTGTCCGAATCTTACAGCCGACTACAAAGGCGAGTACATGAGTTGGCTGACTGACATCGTGGCTCGACTCCTCGCCAACGGCACACTGGCCGCATTGGTCGGCACGCGGATCTACGCCCAAGTGGCACCAGCCGACGCGACCACGCCCTACATCGTCTGGCAGCGGACCAGCGTGCAGCGTGTGGATTCGCACGACGGGGCCTCTGGCCTGGCCACACAGATGTATCAGGTGAACTGCTTCGATGAGGACTACCTCGACGTGCTCGCCGTGGCCGACGCGGTACGCGGTGCTATCGACGGGTTCGACGGCACAATGGGCACTACGGCTGGCGTCCGTATCCGGTTCATCACAGGCGGCGACTTGCCGAACATGGACCCGGACGACGAGGCCAGACGCATTAACGGCATCTACCACGAATACGAAGTCTGGCACAACGAGTAGGAGCATAGGACATGACATCATCCGCGACCAAGGGAGCCGGGACGCTGTTCCAATACGGCGACGGGTCCAGCCAGTTCACTACGATTGCGGAACTCACCGCAGTCAACGGCCCGTCACTGAGCCGGGATACATTCGACGTGACCCACATGGACTCAAGCTGGATGGATCACATCGGCGCACTGCCGGACGGCGGGGAAGTGTCGGTTGACTTGAACTGGCTCCCTGCCGACGCCACGCAGAATCAGATGCACACTGACCTGACCGGAGTGGCCCGAAACTACCGCGTGCGGTGGAACAACTACGGGGCCGCGACGGTGACCTTCACGACCGACTTCGGGACGGACGAGCAGCTTGACGCGGCCGCACACGGGATGGAGACCGGAGAGCCGTTCCGGGTGACGACGAGTTCGGCCCTGCCGGCGGGCCTGTCTACTGATACGACGTACTACTGCCGCCGCCTATCGGCCGGCACGCTGACAGCCCACACGACCTCGGCCGGAGCCGTAGCCGGGACCGGCACGGTAGACATCACAGACGACGGCACAGGCACCCAGACTATCCAGATGGTGACGTCGTGGTCCCTCCCTGGCCTTGTAACCGGACTGAGCCCGGCAGCACCCGTAGACGGCAAACTGGCCGCGACCGCGACCTTTAAAGTATCGACCGCCCCGACCTTCAGCTAGGAGTAGCACCATGACAAGTTCAGCAACCAAGGGAGCCGGATGTTTGTTTAAGAAAGGCTCGACGACCATCGCGGAAGTGACCGCGATCAATGGTCCTGGCCTCACGCGGGACACGTTCAACGTCACGCACATGGAATCGACCTGGCAGGATCACATTGCCGGTCTGCCGGACGGTGGCGAGGTGTCGCTCGACCTCAACTTCTTGCCGGCCAACACAACGCAGACGCTCTTGCACAACGACCTGACGGCAACGAGCCAGACCTACAACCTGCTGTTCACAGATGCGGCGACGACCACATGGACGATGACGGCTCTCGTTACGGGCATGAGCCCGGCCGCCCCTGTGGACGGCAAGCTCTCTGCGACCGCGACGTTCAAGCTGTCCGGTGCCGTCACCTTCTCATAACGCCATGACCGGAAAGGAACACACATGGCACTGACGAAAGACGCAATCCTCTCGGCCGACGACTTGCCGCGAGAAGAGGTAGACGTGCCCGAGTGGAACGGGTCTGTATTCGTTCGCACGATGACGGCCGCGGAACGCGACTCATTCGAGATGGGCGTCATGCAAGAGGATGGAAGCAAGGACTTCCTGAACCTGCGAGCCCGCCTGTGTGCCCGCTGTCTCGTGGACGACAAGGGCGAACGCCTGTTCACTGACGCCGAGGCCGTTGCCCTGGGCGGCAAGTCGGCGGGAGCCCTGGACCGCATCTTCGCCGTGACGCAACGGCTCAACGGAATGAGTGCTGAAGATGTCGAGGAACTGGCAAAAAACTTACCAGGCGACCCGGACGAAGATTCGCCTTCCGGTTAGCCCGCAGCCTGAACATGACTGTGCGGGAGATGCTGTCTCGCATGGATTCGCACGAGTTCGCCGAGTGGATGGCGTTCACGACGCTGGAGCCGTTGCCGGAAGACCGGGCCGACATCCGGGCGGCGATGATTGCTCACACGATGGCCTGTATGTGGACATCAGGCGAGAAGCCGAAGTTCGAGAACTTCCTTATCGTCAAGCCGCCGAAGACGACGCAGACGATAGCCGAGCAGATGGGCATGGCTGGCATGGTGAACTCCGCAATGTCGAGCCTGCCCTCCGCAGAGGAATGATATGGCCAGCACGCTCCGCAGCCTGACAGTCTGGATTCGTGCCAAGACGGGCGACTTCACGCGGAAGATGCGTGGCGCCAAGATGGGGATGCGTTCGTTCTCTGCGTCGGCCAGGGCGACGCAGGCGAGCCTCCGGCAACTGCGGGGCCTGCTGCTGGGCGGCATGGGGTTCTTCGTCATCGTCCGCGGCATCCGGTCGGCCGTGTCCGCGTTCAGCGAGATGGAGAAGTCGGTCAGTAAAGTCTCGACGTTCATGAAGGTCACCGGCGGCACGGTCGGCATGAGCACCAAGCAGTTGCGGGACTTCGCTAGGGAGATGAGACGCACTACGGGCATTGCCGAGAATGAGATCCTGTCGGCGGTGGGTACGCTCGGAACATTCGTAGAGATCCACGGAGAGGAGTTCAAGCGGGCGATTCGGGCCGCGGCAGACATCGAGCAGATGATGCCGGGGGCCAGCATGGAGAAGGCTGTCATCCAGCTAGGCAAGGCCCTGCAAGATCCGTTGCGTGGCCTGACCTCTCTGCGTCGAGTCGGCGTGGCGTACAGCGATGCAGAGGTCAAGATCATCAAGGCCGCTCGTGCGATGGGCGAGTTCCAGGACCAGCAACAGAAGACGCTTCGACCGCTGGAACGACAGGGCATCCAGTTCGCTGCCGAGAACTTCCTAAAGACCGGGGCCGGCCAACTGCGGGCGGCGATGTCGGCGTTCACCGCGTTTAAGGAACAGGTGGGCAGCCAACTCACGCCCGCGATTGTTGTGCTGACAAGGAAGTTCATCGACCTGGAGAACGCAGGCAAAGGGGTAGGCGAGAAGATCGTTGCCGGGTTCGCTGGAATCGCCAAGGGCATCGCTCTTGTCATCGACGCGACCCGCACTGCCATCGTCGGCCTCAAGTTCCTGTGGGGGACATTCCTAAAGGGGTTGGCGGCTGGGATGAAGGGCCTGGAGCAGTTAGACACGATACAGGCCAAGGTAACAGGGAAGAGGATGTTCGGCGGCGACAAGGCAGTCGGTGGCGGGATCGGGGAGATATTCGGTCGCGGGGCAGGTGATCGCATTGTGCGGCAGTCCCTGTCAACGCAGTTGCGGAACGCGGGGTTCGAAGCCAGTGCCGACGCGAACAAGTCACTGGACAAGCTCCTGATCGGACGCACCGCAACCGAGGGCGTCGAGAAGTTCTTCCGGGACGTGAAGAAGGAACTGAGACGCCAGCAGGCCCTGTTGAATGCCGACGACCAATCCGGCTCGTTCTTCGGCGACCTTTGGAAGCGAGGCGTACGCAAACGCCAGGCCCTGATCGACCAGTGGGCCGGCGCGTCCGACAAGCTATTCAAGGCCACCCGGACGCCGATGGAACAATACACGTCGGCTATGGGCGACCTCAATAAGATGCTGGACATTGGGGCCATCAGCTTTGAACTCTGGGCCCGCGGAGTAGACAAAGCACAGGAGTCGCTGGACAAGGCCCTCGGCGTAGGAACCGCTGTCGGCAAGCTCGCCCTCCCTGCCGCAGTCGAGGCCGGGGCCAGCTTCACGGGCCAGGCCGCTGCGTTCAGGAACAACAACGCGGACAACCTGGAGCAGAAGCAAGTCGTACTGCTGACAGACGCCGTGCGTGAACTCGAAACCATCGCATCCAATACCGGGCGAGCAGCCTTCGCACTTGTGGACATACCCTAATGGCATTCACGAGCGTTACAGAGAAGTACCCGACGCCGCGGCACGAGAAGGACTCCGACCGCCGCAGCGGCCGCCGCGTGTTCACTGTCCATTCCGACACAGACAACCAGAACCTCGTGGACGCCGAGGAAGCCCAGGGCGTGCCGAGTCACGGCCAATCCTATCCAGGCGACTTCAACCTTCAAGTCACCCGCAAGAGCACGCGGCAGATCACGAAGCGGGCCTTCGAGGTCACGGTCCTGTACTCGGCTCGCCAGGACGGCGAGAACCCAGAGGAGACCGACCCACTCGCCCAGCCGGCACAGATCAGCTACTCGGCCGTGTACTACCAGGAGCCCGCGGACGTTGACGTTGACGGGGCCCAGATCGGGACGGTAAACGGCGAACCGTTCGACCCGCCGATCATGATCGATCAGGCCGACATGCTCGTCAGTATCACGCGGAACCTCGCCGAGTTCCTGCCGACCACACTAAGCAAGTACATGAACACAATCAATTCGGATTGGTTCCTGAACTTCACCCCGCACCAGCTTCGCATCGTCGGTATCCGGGCCGACAAGGTGACAACCGCCCAGCCGTTCTACTACCGGGTGACGGTTGACATTCAGGCCAAGAACACCTTTGACGAGATCGGCAACCCGATAGGCTGGGACAAGCGGATCTTGCATCAGGGCTTCCGGGTATGGAACTTGGAATTTAACGATGACGGATCGCCCAAAACCGTACACGCCACGGACGACGGGACGCCGCCGAAGAGGGTGACAGAGCCTGTCCTGCTGCGGGATAACGGATTGGAATTGGTGCCGGGTATGCCGAACGACTTCCGCACGTTCCAGGTCTACAGAGAAGAAGTCTTCGCAACAATGAACTTCGGAGTATAGATAATGGCAACACGGATCTGGATCGGCACGAGTACGGCGGGCGACTACAGCGTTGCGGCCAATTGGACGACAGCCACAGTGCCAGAGGCTGGCGACGATGTAGTCTTCGAGAACTCCACGCAGGCGGTCACGGCCGGGTTCGACCAATCGGCGATCGCCCTGGCGTCGTTCACGGTCAAGCAATCATACACCGGAGCTATTGGGACCATCGCCGGTTCGACGGTGGTGTACCTACAGGTCGCTGCCACCACAGTGACCATCGGCGACCATGACGGGTATTCGTCTCCGACCGGCAGCAATCAACTGCTGCTCGACTTCGGCAGTAGTACGCCCGCCACCATCACGGTACACAATACCGCGACCACTGCGACCGACACGGACATCATGCCGCTACAGATCCTTGCGGCCAATGCGTCAACGAAGCTGTTCGTCAGACGCGGGAAGGTAGGCGTGGCAAACGCCAAGAGCGGCGAGACGAGCACGATCGACACCATCGACTCTGCATGGGTGACAAACAAGGCGTCCGACTCTCAGATCAGCGTAGGGTCCGGCGTCACGCTTGAGACGTGGAATCAGACGGGCGGATCGTGTACCTTGAACTCCGCCACGACCACGGCCCTGACCCTGATTGACGGGACGCTCACAACGAACGGCACCGGCACTCACGTTGTCTGCAACATCTGGGGCGGCCGGTTCACGAGCAACAGCACGGGCACGATCACGACCCTGAACTGCCGCGGCGGCGTCAGCGACTTCCTGCTGTCCAACGCGGCCAGGACTGTCACGACAACGGACGTTTGGCCCGGGATGACGCTGCGGTCCGACCCGGCAGTGGTCACATACACGAACGACCCCGAGCAACAGGTCGAAGGCATCCTGACGGTGACGGCGATCTAATGGGCGACAAGGACCCGGCACAATTCACAGAGGGGGCGGCGGGGAAGATCGTCGAGACTGTGCGGACCGTCAAGGGCTGGGTCCGCGGGCATCCGGCGATCCGGCGGCGGCCTGTGCCGGGGGATGACGGCACGGAGATCCTCTACGGCAGGGCCAAGACCGGCACGAGCAATTCGGGCCACACGGCGACGGTCAACCCATGCGATGACTTGCTGGGCACCAATACGGACATCGAGACCGAGCACACGGTCAACACGCGATTCACCGACAAGCAAGATCCCAACGTACAGGTAGACGATATTCTGGCCTACGTCCAGAACGGAGACGACACATATTCAGCGATCCAAGGCGACAACTTGCAGGCCAAGATCGGGGACTATGCGTACTGGTACGACAAGGACAACATCCCTGCCGGGTGGGTCTTGGCAGACGGCACCGGCGGCACGACGGATATGCAGGGGATGTGTGCGTTCGGCTACAAGGCTGGCGGCACGTTCGGTACAATGGGAACGACGGGTGGCGATGAAGACCACACGCACGACAATCACGACGGGCACACCCATTTACTGTCCGCGGCCTCCGACCTGAACGACACGACCGGGACGACCAACTTCCGGCTGACATCGTGTGTTTCGGACGCGAACAGCGCCCAGACCCATAGCACCACGGCCCACCTGCCGCCGTGGGCGGTTACCGGCGTGTGGATCAAGAGGACGACTTGATGGAGCATCCCTCCGACCATCTCTTTATCGTCAACGACGCACCCCGGGCGATGATGTCGCGGGAGCTTGCGGTGTGGCTGTACGATATGGGCGTGTGGGATCACATCCTGTTCCACGACGCGAGCCAGAGGAATGAGGCGTGCCAGTATAATCAATCGACCCAACTGGCACTAGAGACGGGTCATAAGAAGTTTGTCTTTGTGGACAGCGACATCCGCCCTCACGTCAGCCGGACGGCTGCGTTTTGGGAAGCGTCCGCCGATGTAGTCGGCTGCAAATACCCAACGGGCCGCGAGACATCATGGGATGATCCCGGCGTCATCCACGCCGGGTTATGGCGTACCCGGCGAGAGGTTCTCGAAGCGACCGGCCCGGTGTGGTTTCGATGGGGGTATAATGAGAAACATACCCGCGTGACATCGTGCCTCTGCAAACACCTCTGCTCTGCCGTGACGGCGGCGGGGTTTACAATAGAGCAGGCCGGATGGGCGATGCACGAACCGAGGCATGGGCCTCAGCCCGCGGTCGCCAAGGAGAGCACATGACACTATACATCAACTCCATTGCACTGATCGCGGGATTGACTGGATTACTGATCGGCCTATTGGTCGGCCGATTCGGGTTGACCCGGCGGAAAGCCGAAACGGAAAGGATTGAGACATGAGAATCAGACGGATCATCGAGTGGCCCTGCCAGGTGGTAGCGGTGGCGTTCATCGCCGTCATCCTGTCGGGCGTGGTGTGCGGGTGCGGGGCTCCGCAGCTTACCCGCGACTGGGCGAACCGAGCCGGGACCGGGCTGGAGATCGAGGCCCGCAATACGGCAGCCTTGATCGACAAGCTGGGTAAGGTGCACGGCCTCGCCCGGGATGCGGAACTGGCAGCACTGACCGGGGCCGTCGAGAAGGCAAAGAAGATGACGCCCGCGGACTGGAAGGGCTTCCGGGATCGTGTGGTTGCCCACGTCGAGTTGCGGATCAAGACCGCCAAGGATCTGTCCGACGCCTCTGCCGTGGCCGCCCGCAACCGCGAGGAGATCCGCAAGTGCCTTGTCGGCATGGTACGGGCCGCGGAGGCCTGGGGCGAGAAGGAAGAGGTTCGGGCCCGGCTGGACCAGTTGCAGGGCATGATCCAGAGCGTGATCGAAGCACAACGGAAAGGCGAGTAACATGGACAAGGAAGCACTGAAGAAGACCGTGGCGGATGCCGCGGCGAAGATCGTAGCCGCTGCGACCGTCAAGGGTCCGGAAACGCCCTCTGCGGGCGTGTTCGATTCCTATGACTCCTTGGTCGCTGCCAACGCTCAAACGCTCTCTACGCCCATCCTGGAGAGTCTCGAGCCCAACGACGCGGAGTATCAGGCCCTGGCCGAGCGGACGGAGAACCTTGTGGATTCCGCCGAACTCGTGATGCTGATCGTGGACAAGGCCCTGGCCGTCGCCAAGCCGATGATCCTCGCAGCCCTTTAGGAGATGGAAAGATGGACAAGATACGCAAGGCCCTCAAGGGCTACAAGACGTACCTGATCGCAGCCGCTGGCATCCTCACGTGCGTGGTCGCCTGGGCTACTGGCGAGATCGAACTGCCGGCCGCCGCCGACCGCATCACGGCACTCGTGCTGGCTATGACCGGACGGGCCGCTATCGGCAAGCTGTAACCGACACCGCTGCCGGCCCGTGGCCGGAGGAAAGAACAATGAGTGACTGTGACCAAAGCAACGGCCGCATCCCGCAGCATTGTGCCGACGAGTTCGGACGCATCCAGCGTGACCTTGGCACGATCCAGGGCAGCCTCAAGAGCGTGAGCACGAAGATCGACGGCATCGCCCAGAGCCAGAAGACGTTCGGCGACCGGGCGTGGGTGATCGTCAAGGCCCTGTGCCTGGCCGCGATCGGCTTCTTCGTTGGCGGCGGAGGTAGTAGTAAGCCCAGCTAGTCTCCTCCTTTCCGGCCCGCCCTCGTGCCCGTACGGGCGGGGGCGGTTCGGAATTATGCTTGACTGGACACCTGGGACGGCCTACGATTACAGGCGATGAAGATCACTGGGACATACAGACCGGCGGCCCGCACGGATACACCTCCCAGTGATCCGGGCGGTGCCGCCTTTGTTTTGCACCACCCCCGGCACCGCAGCCGCCCCATAGCATCGGCTTCCCCCAGGGCCGACCTGGCGCGGTGCCGGACAACCTACGCTGGCGTGCGGGTAGCTTAATGAACACCACGCAGGTAAAGCCCGGCAAGCCGGAGTTGCGGGTTCAAGTCCCGCCCCGAGTGGTCACGCCAGCACTTGAAAACTGAATACGAGAGGCGGCGGCGTGGAAAGCCACGCGGCGACACGGCACAACGTCCGAAAGAAGGCCAGCCGGGCTTAGTCGTGCGTCTGGGATTCTGGGAATGCTGAACGCCACCCGTTCCCCGGCCCGCCTCTCGTGTTCTGCACCGGGCGGGGCTCGGTCGCAGTGGCTCCACACGCCACGCAGCACCTCTTTGACAACTAGATAGCGAAGCACAGGGAGACAGGGTATGGCAAAGCAATGCTGTGACATTAAGAGGTACAAAGAGCGGGCGCACTCGAGGGTGCGTACCGCCATCGTCAACGGATCGCTACAGCGACAGCCCTGCGAGATATGCGGCGGTGAGGCAGTAGCTCATCATGAAGACTACTCTCTGCCGCTTGACGTGCGGTGGCTTTGCCACAGCCATCATCGCCTGCTGCACATAGATGCGATGCGAGAGGTTCCCGCCCCGCCAGAGATAACCGACGACTTCAAGTTCGGAGAGATGGGACGAGGCCCGTGGGTTGGCTGGTGGAAGTTCCTTGACGACTGAGTGTGCTGAATACCAGATGTCCTGTTAGGCCCCAGGCCCGACTTTTTCAAGACAAACTTGCACTCCCATCTAACCGTCGCCCATAAAGCCCAATGAAAACGCCCCTGAAAAAAAGATTCGATTTATCTTGGATTCCCTGTTGCCTTCTATCCGCTTAAGCGTATAATAGAGTAGACAGGCAAGGACAACACCATGACCAACACGAACGACACCAACAAGGACAAGACCATGAACGACTACGACGAAGACCGCGACCGCGAAGTGATGATCGGCATCAAGCTGATCGCTGGCTGCGTTGCTGGCATCCTGCTCGTTATCGCCATCGCCCTGCTCTAAGGCCACGGCAATGACCCACACGCTCGCCGAACAGATCCGCAGCAAACGCCGACGCCGCAACGCCACGCAGGCCCAGCTTGCGAACCTGTGCGGGCTGACGCAGAGCCGGATCGCGGAACTGGAAACCGGCAGCAACCAGAACCCAACTCTTGCCACGGTGGGCAAGATAGCCGACGCCCTGGACTGCACGCTCCGGGTGCGTCTCGTCGAGAACCCGACCGCGGCTACGGAGGGCCGCGGCGGGGACTGACAAGCAACCTCGCCCCGTGAGACCTAACGGGCTCTGGGGCACAACGGAAAGGTGCATCATGGCGAAGCGAAAGAAGAGCAGCATCATCGTAGGCGACGGGAGCGGCCTGTCGCACATCCGAGTCACGCGGCGGGCCGACTTCGACGCGGCCAATGACGCCCTGGCGTCGGCTATCGAGACGGACCAGGAGCAGCTTGTGACGAAGCACATGGCCACGAGAGCCCGGCTGCTGGCCTCGACGCATGCTATGACGGCGAAGGTCGAGGAGGCGTTGGCATGATTATGATCGTAGTGAAGTGCCGCAGATGTGGCGAGTTCAAACGTGTGGCCGCCGATACCACCAGCATTTATCATCGTGACCCCTCAACCGGCCTGCCGCTTCCGATATGGCGGCAGTTTCATTCCTGTGAAGATACGTTGGGAAAAACAGGCAAAGGCAAGTATGGCATCCTTGACGTGATTGGACATGATATTTTTGATGGGGCGGAGACGCACGCATGAAGCCACTCACCCCCGAGCACGCCCTGGCGATGCACTTCGCAAGCCTGCTGATCCGAGGCGACGATGCACTGCCGGCCGGCTTCGAGGACAGACGCTTGGCCCTGAGCCACTTCGACCAGCACGGCGGGATCGTCACAGACCCGAAAGAGGAGTTGGAGCGATGACAACGGTTCCAGTCGATGCCACAAACCTCAAAGCACTGCATGAACACGCGAAGCGGATAGGCGCTCTGGCTCAATGGGCTGATGTTGCTGTGGAGTGGGCGGCACAATCCGAGAAAGCCAACACCGCCCTTCGCGATCAGCGGGACGAACTGCTGGCGGCGTGCGTAGATGTGTCGCAGTTTGCACGACTCGCCTACGCAGAGGCGATGGGCGAACCCTCGCCGGAGGG
This sequence comes from bacterium, assembly GCA_003353795.1. Classification (GTDB taxonomy): domain Bacteria; phylum Krumholzibacteriota; class Krumholzibacteriia; order LZORAL124-64-63; family LZORAL124-64-63; genus Glo-17. Next base: position 14,578 of record PIVY01000025.1, on the reverse strand, counting down.
ACGGGAAATGCTGGAAGAGCAATCTTCTGCGATCAACAGGGCCGTTGCCGCAATCGCACAGGCGAAGCCATGATCCCCTCCCACGCCCCAAGGCCGACCGCCGAACCGCCCATGGTAGTCTGCCCTGATTGTTGGGAGTATGTGCTTACGGAGTGGATCGACGTGGGCACTGGCATTGATGAAGGATACGGAGCCCCAGCGATGCACACGGACTGGCAGCTCGTGACGACGTGCGCTTGCGAACGCCCGATGGATCCGGCCTTGGCCGAATGAAAGGACACTGCGATGAAGACTGAGATTCGGATTGACCTGGAGAACGGAGACCGCTTGATTGCGTGTGCTCAACCGCAGAGCAAGGCCATATCGCTGGGCGGGCCGCTACTCCTTGATGGTGGCGAGCCGGTGCAGAAGTTGTTGTTGGTGATCCCGCTCTCGCAGGTGCCGAAAATCATCGAGGATCTGACGCAGGTTGCCGTCATGACGCAGCGAGTCATCGACGCGGAGAAGGAGCCGGCCCATGCGGAGTGACTCGGTATTCAACGGCGACGGTTCCCGGCTCGTTTGGGTGGCCGTTTGGGGCCTGGTCCTGATCCTGTGTGCGATGGCGAGAGGAGGCTCCTGATGGCCATGACGAAAGCAGAGCTACGGGCGTTGCCGCAGTCGGAGTTTGTGCGGCACGGCGGTGCTTGCGGGTTTGATATTTGCGGGGAGTGCGAGACGCGAATTGAATACAGTTCTGGGCACTCGTATTGGAACAAGCCGGCCAAGTTCACAACGATTGCCATCTGCCCGTCTTGCTACGCCGCCCATCCGTCCGACGAGCCGAAGCGGCGGTTTGTTTCTGGCAAGAACGGATACATCTTGTGGTCTCAAGGCCGATGCTATGCCAAAACCGGCGGGGACAGCTCGTCTCAATTCAAGTCCGCCGATGATGCCCTGGCCGATACGGTGTATGACTTCGAGATCACCTTGGACGAGGCCCGCGCGTGGGCGGAGAAGCACGGGCACGTGGGGGCGATCTTCGGGGGCGAGCCCACGGAAGCCGAGCCAGAGGAGAAGCCGTGGCAGTACGGGCGGGACTCGGATGATGGAGAGTTGCTGCGGTGGAGGGAGTTGGGCGGAAAATACGAGCACATGCTAGATGACGGCATATGGCAATCGTTGGATGGTTACGGGATGGGGCCTGCTGATTGCGTGGCTGGCAATGGCCAGTTCTCCCTCATCACCCGCGACCAGGCCATCGCCCACGCCCGCGAGTGGGGCTCGGCATGGGCCGAGGAGATGGAGCCCGCCGAGCCCGCCCAGCCGGTGGGCTACTCGTGCACGGTTTGCGGGGCGATGCTGGATCAGACGGACGAAGCGGCCTGGCTGCGATGCCCGCGATGCCAGATGAGGGGCCAGAGAGATTATTCCTGGGTTCTCCCCGGCCCCCTACCGGGACCGTGGCAGGAGGACGAGCGCGTTGATGGGTGGAGCGGGATGTATCGGGCGCCTCGCTCCCAGGAATGGTTTGTTCGGCCTAATGGCGACGCCATCCAAATGGCCCCCCGCCAGAACCCGCCGGATTTCGAGTACAACCGATACCACATTCTCCGCCCCAAGGCCGATCCCCAGCCGGGCGAGCAGTGCAGGATGTGCAGCGTGCCAGCCTACGACTGTACCAAAGGGAATCACGCCCCCTTCCACGCCGCCGATGCCAATCCCACCAACGACTGTGAGCAATTCATTGCCAAGACAACCCCGCCGTACGAAGGCGACCCGGCCGACGCGGCGTTCAATATAGGCGTAGATGCGGCACCGGGGGCCGAGTGGGGGTGTGAGACTGACGTGTCCATCGACGACGATGGCGTTGTGACGATAAACGACGTGCGATTCACGAAACGAACCCCTAGCGGAAAGGACCGTACCATGCAAGCCACAATCGCGAAGTTCCACGACAATCCGAAGTGCCCGAAGTGCAAGCAACGCATGTACACCACCATCCACTACGAGATGCAAGATGACGGAATGCTCCACGCTAGATGCAAGTCGTGTCGTACCGATCTCACGATGCCGACTGCCGATGCCGGCAGGGCCATTGCGGCGCATCGCATCATTCTTCCGATCCCGGCGGCCAAGACGCTCGGCAAGACGCTGATCCTCTGGCCAGTCGCCACGACCGCCAAGCTGGCCATTGGATTCGCCAAGTGGGCTGGCTTCACCGGCACGCTCGCCACGGCGGCAGCTACCACAGTGGCCGTCCGCAACCCCGAGCGGTTCGCGATGGCTGCCCAGTGGTTCTGGGGGATGCTGGGATAACAATACAAGCGGCTGTCGTTCACGCGGGACGATCAAGCCGTGTCCTGGCTCGTGCCAGGGCGAATCACGGGGCCGACACAGGCACCCAGCACAGGGAAAGGACCGAGCCATGAACGCGACCTTCAGAGGATGCCCGGAAGCGGGTCCGGTTCACGGCTGACAGGCCCCAGGGCGGGGCGTGCCCGCCCACAACATGCGAGTCCAGGTAGCTCAGCCGGAAGAGCCGCAGCCTGTCGCGGGTTCGAGTCCCGCCCTGGACTGTCAACGGAAAGGCAACACCATGGCATCACGAGACATCCCAGAGCTTGTAGGCCGCACCGTCGTCAACATCCAAGGAGCGGAGAAGGGCAGCGAACAGATCGTGTTTACTCTGGCGGGCGGGGCAAGGGTGCGTATGTATCACTACCAAGACTGTTGCGAGAACGTGGCTGTCGAGGACATCTGCGGCGACATCGCCGATCTAGTCGGATGTAGGATCGTGAGGGCTTCTGAAGATGCTGGCGATTCTCAGGATACGCCAGATGGCTCCGGGACGCAAACGTGGACCTTTTACAATCTCGCAACAGAGCGAGGCCACGTCACTATTCGATGGCTGGGCGAGAGCAATGGATACTACAGCGAGGCCGTCACCATTGAGGTGAGCCCCCCGAAAGGAACACCATGAGCGACAAGCCGCTACTCGAGCAACCCGAAGCCGGGGCGATCACGCTGTCCCCGGACACCCCCCTGGCCCAGCCCAGCCCCATGCAGATCATCGCCCAGATCGCCAGCGAGGAATCGTGCGATGTCGAGAAGCTGACGGCACTGGTAGACCTTCAGGAACGCATGGCGGCGACAGAGGCCCGCCGGGAGTGGCACGAGGCCGTCGTGACGTTCCAAGAGAAGTGCCCCGTGGTGGTCAAGTCGTCCAAGGGCCACACCGCCAAGTATGCCAAGTACGAACAGATTATGGACGTGGCCCAACCTGTCCTGACCGAGTGCGGCCTGTCGGTTACGTTCGGCCACGAAGGTATAGAGGAAGGCTCTGTGCGTGTCGTCTGTCACATCGCCCACGGCACCCACGTGGAGACCCGTGGCATCACCTGCCCGATCCCGGAAGAGATCATATCCAAGCGGTCAGGCGGCAGCGTGGCGAACTCTGCCCAGCGGCTCGGCATGGCGATCAGCTACGCCAAGCGATACGCCTTGTGTGCGGCCTTGAACATCGTGGTGGTCGGCGAGGACTTCGACGGGCGGGCACCCAACCCCGCCCCGGACGCCGACCCGGACGCACCGCGAGCGGCCACGCGCGGCCAGCGATCCGACATCACGGACCTGTCCGTCCGGTGGGCGAAGGTCAAGGGCGTGAGCACTGAGCCGTGGACAAACAAAGATGCGGACGCTTGGTGGAAGTGGGTGTTCGGGACGGACGTGCTGAACTGCGCGAACAAGCTGGCGGTCGACCTGACCGACGCCGACCTCGACAAGATCAGCGTGCGGATCGGGGAGATCGAGGGGGCGGGACGATGAAGTGCGAATGCGGAGCCGATGTGGGGACCCGATTTTGTCCCGACTGCGGGAAGGCAGGCGTCGGGACACTAGAGCGTCTGTTGGCCTATTGCCAGCACCATGCAAAGGAGGCCGAGCGGTGCCTTGCGATCTCTAAAAAGCGTTTGAAGAACCCTCTTCGCGACGGGAACGAATGGCAGGTAGCACGTCAGAAGAGACAGAGGGAGACGTCTATAAAGAGACGCACGAACACGCTCTCTAAGTGGCAGGGATGGGCAGATGCGTTGCGGGAGGTTCTCGATGCCTAACCTCCCCCCGATGACCCTCGACGTCCTCCCGCCGGTCCTCCTGGACCGCAGCACGCTCCAGGCGTACAGCGAGTGCCCGTACAAGGGCATGGCCCTGGAGACGGGCTTGGTGCCCAGCGGCAACTTGATGACCGTCAGCGGCCAGGCCGTCCACGACGTTGCGGCGTTCGTGGTCGGCGAGTGCGTCCAGCACGACAACCTTGTCGAGCGGCAAGAGGCGATGGACTTCGCCCGGATGACGGACAGGACGGACGTGCAGCAGGACGTGCTCGACGCCTGCAAGCCGTTCGTGTCTGGCCTCCGCTGGTGGCTCAAGGACCGCAACCCCGCCGACATCCTCCGCCACGACGGGGGCGAGGGCGAGCGGTCCGGCCAGCTTGCGGCGGATCTGCTGCCCGCGACGAAGGCCCGCGGCCCGATCCGGCTGACGAGCGAACTGGACCTGCTCGTGGCCACGAAGGCCGATACCGTACTCGACGAGATCGACTTCAAGAGCGGCCGCAAGGGATTCACCATCGAAGACATCGCCACGAGCTTCCAGTTCCGCCTGCACTGCTGGCTTGTGATGGCCAACTACCCCGACGTGCAGGTGCTTCGCGTATCCGTCTGGCACACCCGCAAGGGCCGGAGAACGCCCCCTGTGACGTTCACTCGCCGAGACGCCCAAGATGCCGAAGGGATGCTCCTGAAGGCGTGGGAGGGCCGTGAGGGCACGTCCCGGGAAGGCGTGGAGGTTCCGACCTGGCCCGACTCCGGCAAGTGCTCGTGGTGCCCGTGCCTGCTGGACGGCTGCCCGCACCCGTCGCGACTGGCCTACGAGCTTGAGAAAGACCCTGCGGCCTTCGCTTGCGACACGAACCTGATGCGGGTGATGGTGGAAGAGCGAGAGAAGCAGCAGGACCGCCACGTTGACGCCAAGGGCCCTATCGAGGGCGAAGGCTGGTCCTACGCCCGACACAAACCCAAGCCCCGCAAGCCGGCGGGGAAGTACAAGGAGACGAAGGAATGAGCAATCAAGACGACGGCGGGCCTGCGTTCCCGCACGTGCCTAGCATTCAAGCCAGCAAGAGAGAACACGGCGGCATGTCCCTCCGCGACTGGTTCGCCGGGCAAGAGCCCCCAGCGAAAATGCTGGCCGACCTAATCGACCTTGACGATACGCACCTGGCCCATCTCGTAGGAGCCGACCCAGAAGAGATGGTGTTCATACTCAAGGCACCCAAGGAAAACCCGCTGTACCAACAGAACGTAGTGCTTCGGCTACGGTGGCTCGCGAAGGCTGTTGCCATGATGCGATACATTCTGGCCGACGCCATGATCGCCGAGAGGAGCAAGGAATGACCCCCACTGAACGCGAAGCCATCGTAGCAGGGATCGCTTCCATGATGGCCACACTGGGCATCCTGGGCGTGCGGCCCAAGGACCTGATGACGCGCGAGCAGCACGCGGCCCTGCACCAGTTCATCTTCGGCGGGAGCTTTCAGGCGTTGCGCCCGCTCGGCGTGCCCGGCGCGATGGTCGCCCAGACCGACGCGGGGGCGAACTGATGCGGCACGTCACCCACGGCAAACGCCGCAACCCAGAGGCCAAGCTGCAAGCGGCCATTGTCCGGTTCCTGCGAGCGACTGGGGCCCTCGTGGCCGTGACCGACCCAGGCACGCTGCGGAAGTTCGGCGTCCAGGGGCGGAGCACGGGCATCCCGGCCGGCTGGCCGGACCTGACGGTTGTGTTGCCCGGCGGGCGGTTCATGGGTATCGAGTGCAAGTCGCCCAAGGGCAAGCAGACCGGGAAGCAGCGGATGATGCAGCAGCAGTGGGAGCAGCTGGGCCACCGCTACATCCTGGCCCGGAGCGTGGACGACGTGATCGAAGCATTGGAGAACACCAATGGCTGACGCGATCGAGACGTGCCCGCAGTGCGGGCAAGGCGAAGGAGCAGAGCGATGACTAGACATGAGCAGATGCCCAGGGGTAGAGACCGAGGCGACCGACTTTCTGTCGGCCGTGGTCCACGAAAGCCAATCCCAAAGCCCAAGCCGCGGCCAAAGAATCCCGTCCCCGAACTGACCGCAGGCCCCGCCTTGGACGCCAGGATCGCCGAGGCCCTGCTGGCTGCCGTTGCGGCGACAGCCCAAGAGGAGACGACATGAGCGAAATACTCACCAGAATACGTCTGCCTGGAAAGCGGCACGGCGGCTTCATGGACCGGGGGCGGCACACAGCGGCGGCGATGATCGCGACGATGCGCAGGCACGCTGAATACCAGAAGGCGGAAGCGGAAGCGGTATTGTCTGCCTCCGACACGGACTTCCGTGTTGATGTGGTCCGCGGATCGTGCGTGCAACGAGTGATTGAGGTCCTGCAAACGCCACGCCTTCACACCGAGGAGAAGCCATGAGCAAGCGAGCGATAGACCTGAGCGTCCGCAGCGTCATTGAGACGCGCGGCACCTGGGAGGTCGCATTCGAGGGCGGGATATGGACGACCATTTACCCGAAGGATTTGCCTCGCAAGCCGAAGCCCGGCGACGTGATACGGGTACGTCTTCCGCGAGCGGTTCGGTATGTCCGCACGGAACCCAAACCATGAACTACTGCACGACGACGTGGGAGCCCACCCCATGACCGCCGCCTGCCTACTGAAGCCGTGTCCCTGGTGTGGAGAGGTTGACGACCTAAAGGTTCATGTTGCGTGCGGCGATGAATGCTGGGTTCAGTGTGGCCATTGTCACGCTGCTGGCCCGAGATGGGGAAGCCGATATCCACAGAAAACCGCCGCGAGGAATTGGAACCTGCGATCGTGGGAGTCTGACCAATGACCGCCCCCTGCCAGCCGAGGCGTGAGCAACTACCAATCTAATACTAATCTGTACCAATTTAGTACATGGAGACGATATGACCAACCCGAAGCCCTTCTGGTACGCCCTACTCCTGGCCACCATGTTCCTCTGGTCCTGCCGACCGCCGATTCGGTTCCCGAGCATCAAGGTGCCGATCCCCGAGAAGCCCACGAGCCGGCCGGTGGGCTGCCCGGAGCCGCCTGCGGTGAGGGTGGCGAGATGACAATCATGGACAAGACCAGCGAGTACGCCGACTTCATCCTCCGCAAGTCGCAGCTTGGCGGCCTGCACGGGTTCGATCCGCTCTGGATGCCGGAGTTCCTATTCCCGTTCCAGCGGGATCTCGTGGAGTGGGCAATCCAGAAAGGCCGCGGGGCTATCTTCGCCGACTGCGGGCTGGGCAAGACGCCGATGCAGCTTGTGTGGGCAGAGAACGTCCTACGCAAGACCAACCGGCCGGTCCTGATCCTGGCTCCGCTTGCCGTCGCACCGCAGACAATCCGCGAGGGCGAGAAGTTCGGCATCACGGTCACGCGGTCAAACGATGGGCAGCACGGCGGCGGGATCGTCATCACGAACTACGAGCGGCTGCATCACTTCGACCCGGCCGACTTCGACGGCGTGGTCTGTGACGAGTCGTCGGCCATCAAGCACGCGAAGGCGAAGCGACGGCAAGAGATCACCGTGTTCATGCGGAAGGTTCCGTACCGCCTGCTCTGCACGGCGACGGCCGCCCCGAATGACTTCTTCGAGTTGGGCACATCCTCCGAGGCCCTTGGGTATCTCGGCTTCGAGGATATGCTCTCGCGGTTCTTTAAGCAGGAAACCAAGAAGGACTATCTCGGATGGGGCCGGGCGAAGTATCGCTTCCGTGGCCACGCAGCCGAGCCGTTCTGGAAGTGGGTGTGCTCGTGGGCGAGGGCCTGTCGCAAGCCTTCCGACCTGGGATTCGAGGACGACGGGTTCATCCTGCCGCCCCTGCGAGAACGCGAGCACAAGATCGGGGCCGGGGCTGTCCGGCCGGACATGCTGTTCTCCCTGCCGGCGGTGTCGCTGCCGGAGCAGAGGGCCGAACGGAGGGCCACGATAATGGAACGATGCGAGGCGGTAGCCGAAACCGTCGCCGCCGTCGATGGCCCGTCTGTCTCGTGGTGCCACCTGAACGCGGAAGGCGACCTGCTCGCCAAGCTGATCCCGGACGCCTTGCAGGTGGCCGGGTCGATGTCCGTCGAGCAGAAGGAGGAACGGCTGATCGCGTTCCAATCAGGGGAGCTCAAGCGGATCGTCATCAAGCCGAAGATTGGAGCGTTCGGCTTGAATTGGCAGCACTGCAGCCGGGTGACCACGTTCCCCTCGCATTCCTACGAGCAGTACTATCAGGCCGTCCGCAGGTGCTGGCGGTTCGGCCAATGCAAGCCGGTGACGGTGGACATCTTCACAACCGAAGGCGAGATCCGCGTACTCGAAAACCTGAAACGCAAGTCCGCACAGGTGGACAATATGTTCTCTTCACTCGTGGCTCACATGGGTGACGCCATGAAGATCGATAGGGCAATGACGTTTGACACGGAAGAGGAGATGCCGACATGGCTACACCAGTAATCGATATTAGTGTATCGGATTGGGTAGACGTACCAGACAACCCAGTACAACGCGACACAGAACGCAGGGCGAGATCATCGCGACACCTTGACGACTACAGCCCGATGCATTGTGTCGTGATGGCCGCCACGATTCGCGGAGAGATCAGGTGGAAGATCGACGGCCACACGCGGGCCTATAGGTGGCATCGCGGGCTGTCGCAACTCCCACCAGACGGCAAGGTGACGGTGCTGTTGTTTGAGGTGAGAAACGCAGCCGGGGCGAAGGCTCTGTACGAGCAAGCGGATTCGGGCCGGGCTGTAATGAAGCCGTGCGACCGGATATTCGGGGCCACGAGAGAGAACAAGTTCGCTCTCGGTTCGCCCCTGCTTATCGGGTGTGCGTTCTTCACGCAACTCAAACTCGCCGACACGGGGACATTCGACGGCGATCCGTACAAGCTGGTCAAGAAGTGGAAGCGGCAACTCATCGCACTGGATGGCCTCGGCCTCACAGCGAGGAATACCATCTTGATAGCACCGATGCTGTTGGCGATCCGGCGGGACCACGTAGAGAAGGCGGGGCCGTTCTGGTCCGCCGTGGACGCAGACGCCGGGACGAAGGACAAGCGTGGCCGAGATGGCGTGCAGGCCCTCAGTGAACACATGGCGATACGCCGAGCAGAGAAGCGGACGGCGGGATACGACAACCTCAAAGACATCATCGAGCGGGCGTGGTGGTGCTATGAGGCGTGGCGGCAGGACCGGCGATGTAAGCGTATTGGCCGCATCTCGCTGGGCGACATCATCACATCGGTTCATGGGACGCAAAGGAGAAGTACATGCCAGTCATTGACCAAGTAACAACCGACCAATACGCCCTCTACAACGGCGACTCGTGCGAGGTGCTGCCGACCTTGCCCGCCGAGTCGATGGGCCTGTGCGTGTACTCGCCCCCGTTCGCAACTGAGTCAGGCGGGGCGTTGTACAACTACAGCAGCTCGCCACGCGACCTGTCGAACGCCGACACCTACGCCGAGTTCTTCGAGCACTACGAGTTCATCGTGTCGGAGGTGGCCCGCATCCTTATGCCCGGCCGGATCTGCGCCGTGCATTGCATGGACGTTCCGAAGGCGGGGGCGAACGTGGCCGGGCACAGCGACTTTCCCGGCGACATTATCCGGCTGCACGAGCGGCATGGCTTCGAGTACCTGCCGAGGATCTGTATCTGGAAAGAGCCGCTCAGTGTCCGCAACCGCACGATGGCCAAGGCCCTGGCCCATCGAACCATCGTAGAGGATTCGGTACAATCCAACGTGGCCGCAGCCGACTACCTGATCCCCTTCCGCAAGCACGGGGAGAATCCTGAGCCGGTGGCCCACCCGCAAGGGCTGACCGACTACGCGGGCGAACGCGAGATCCCCGGCGACCTGCTGCGGTATCGCAACTGGAAGGGCAACCAGATAGAGAACCGATACTCGCACTGGATCTGGCGGCAGTATGCCTCCTGCTTCTGGGACGACATCCGCATCGGCAACGTGGTCCCATACAAAGAGAGCCGGGACGACGACGACGAGAAGCACATGCACCCGCTACAACTTGACGTGATCGCACGGGCCTGCGTGCTCTGGACGAACCCGGGCGAGACGGTCCTCACTCCGTTCATGGGCGTGGGCTCCGAGGTCTACGGGGCGGTGGCCAACGGCCGCAAGGGCGTCGGCATCGAACTCAAGCCAAGCTACTACCGGCAGGCCGTGACGAACTGTGCCGCGGCCGGCGAGGTATGGAAGCAAGGGAACCTATTCTAATGACCCCTCTCGCCTGGGAAGCCATCGGCGTACTCGTCACCATCGGGGCCATCACCGGCGTCGTGCTGAACAATCACCGCCGGCGGGCGTGCTTCCTGATCTGGATGGTCACGAACGCTGCGTCGGCCCTGATTCACCTGGCCGCGGGCATGGTCGCGTTGACCTGTCGGGACGCGTCGTTCTTCGCACTCGCCATCCACGGCTACATCGCGTGGGGAAGGAGTAAGGCATGAACCACGTCACCCACATCAAGGCCCGCCGCATCTCGGACTTCTTCGGCAGCGTCGTCAAGCCGGGCTCACCGCCGAGAGACAAGGCCGAGTCCGAACGTCGCGTCCGGGCTGGCATCGCCGATCGAGAGCACCATGTCTGCGAGTATGCCGAGCCCGGCGTGTGCGAGGATTGCGAGCGGGTCCGCAAGCCCAAGCGGGGCACGAGGCGGTGGGAGCGGATCATGGCACTCAGGACGCAGCGGCAGGCGAAGATCAATGGGGCGGGAGAGGAGACGCCATGAGCATCACCGACGACACCAAGGCGGCCCTGCGGTCGTGGTTCGTGCTGGGGTACAACGCCGCTGTGGCTCCCCACGCGGACGCCTGGACGGACCAAGACGCCGAGAACGCTTGGCAGCGTGCCTGGGCCGACTACGCGGCGTGGGCGAGAGAGAGTGGTGAATGATGGCTGAAGGCGAAGGACCGAACTGTGAAACGTGCCCCTATCGAATCCAACAGATACCAGGCCACTACTACTCAGCCCCAGCACAGGGCCAGTGCCCACAATGCGGGGCCCCCGTGCTGCTGAAGGACACCGTGGGCGACGGCGGGCCGGTGGCTCAATACACCTGCTCGTGCCCGCGGCCAGGCGGCACATATACCGCAACCAGCACTTGAAAGCCGGGGCGGGGTGAGTTACAATGGGAGCGTGGTAGATATGAACATCCGAAATCTAGCTACAAGGCGATGGCCCGGACGGCGATGCGGCACCTCACGGTTCGTATCTACCACAACCGTTCGGGCCACCGCTTTGCGCAGAGGTGCCCCATGAGTATCACAGCAGGCCGCTTGACCCAACTCCGCAAGATGAAGTACGAGGACTACCTGAAGACGCCCGAGTGGAAGAAACGGAGGCGGGGTGCCGTTGCCTTCGCGGGGGAGAGGTGCCAGCTATGCAACAGCGACAAGGCACCGCTGAGCGTTCACCATCGAACATACGAGAACCTGGGGGCTGAGATGACGCAGGATCTGGTGGCCCTGTGTGAGGACTGCCACGCGAAGCATCACGATGTCGCCTCAGAGCCCACGCCTGACGAGATGATAAGCGACACGTCTAAAATAGCGGTCACGGAGTATTTGAAATCCATCGTCCCCGAAGGCGTGGAAATCGATGAACTCGTGAAAGACTGGACATCAGCCCAGTATTTCGCTGTGAGTTGGTATCTCCAGGGCGTCCGCGAAGCTTCCCCGTACATCCCGTATTTGTATCTCGATCCCGAGCACCACCCGCTGCGGCATTTCCTGAATGTCTGGGACGACGCAACGAAGCGTACGATGGTGGCCCACATCGAAGCAGCTGAGAGGTTAGCCACGAAGCAACCGAAGCCGCGCAAAGGGGGGAAGTGATGGCCAAGGCCCCGGCGATGCAATTCTACGTCAAGGACTGGAAGGCAGACACAGACGGCCTATCCGTCGCAGCCAAAGGGGCATGGATACAGTGCATTGCGACATTGCACCTATCGCAAAAGCGTGGTGTTGAACGCCGTTCACTTGCCGCGTGGGCTCGCGTATTCGGATGCACACCAGAGGAAGCCGACACGCTTTTGCATGAGATTAAAGCGAGCGGCTGCGGACATGTAACGTTTCGTAACGGCGATGTAACAGTACTGTCACGGCGTATTGACAGGGAGCGTAAGGCCAAAGAGGCTAACAGGATGCGAGTATCTAGGCACAGGGCGAAACGCGGCAGTAATGAAAATGTAACGTCCCCTTCTTCTTCTGCTTCTGCATCTGCTATTACAATCAAAGATTGTAACGGCGATGAAACACCACCTTACGCGGGCCCCGACAAGCCAATCGCCGACGCCTCGCAGGTGGCAAAAGCAACGGCACATCTCCGAGACCAGTTCCGCATTGCCCGACAGAAGGACAACGACATACCCGTGCTGGCCAGGTTCGACACATGGGTACAGCAGGTGATTCGGGACGGCGGGTGCCACAACGGCGGGGCTGATTATGCTCTGAGCATCATGGCCGCAGACTTCACCACCGCCTTCGCGTCGTACCTGGACCGCCAAAACACGGCCGTCACCTGGAGCGGCACTTGGGTCCAGAACGCACGGAACGACCGACTAGCGGCCCCACCGCCACAAGCCAAACGCAAAGGCATTGCCAACGACGGCACCTAACCGAGAGAACCCGATTGGCCGACCCCACCACCAGAACCCCGCCGAGCAACATCGAGGCCGAGGTATGCACGCTCGGCTCGATGGTGATTGAGCCCAGCCGGATCGCGTCTGTGCGTGATCTCGTGACGGCCGAGGCGTTCTACCGGCCTGCCCACCAGTTGCTTTTCTCTGCCATCACGAGCATTGCCGACCGCGGCGACCCGGTAGACCTCGTGAGCGTGAGAGGGGAGCTACAGGCGACGGGCCGGCTCGAGGCGTGCGGGGGCATCGAGTACATCGCCGACATCGTAGCCAACGTGCCCGACACCGCCAACGCCCGGTACTACGCCGGCCAGGTGCGGGACAAGAGCACGAAGCGGGCCATCATCCAGGCGGCCGGCACGGCATCGGCCGCAGCCTACCGTGACGCCGAGCCCGCCGGCGAGATCCTGGCGGCATGGCAACTCGAGGCGTATGGGCTCGAGCGTGGCCAAGACGACCGCGGCATCTGCGACGTGGCATCGACCACCGCCAACGTCATCCGCTCGGCCACCACTCGAGACCAGGGCCTCGCCCTTGGCATCCCGGACCTCGACTTCGCCACCGGCGGCATGAGGCCCGGCAACTACATGATCCTGGCCGCCCGGCCTGGCAGGGGCAAGACGACGCTCGCCTGCCAGATAGCGGCGTGGCTCTGCGAGCGTGCCAAGCCCGTGCTCTACGTCAGCCGGGAGATGTCCGAGTCCGAGCTATCCGCCCGGCTCTGCTGCAACATGGGCCAGGTGGACGCCCTGCACGTTCGACGTGGCAGGGCCAGCCCGGAGGAGTGCGTGAGGCTAGCCCTGGCCAAGCAGGCCATCGACCGATGGCAATTGAGGATCGACACCCGCAGCAGGACGGTGCCCGCCATCGCGGCCCAGATCCGGCGGATGCGGCATGAAGTGGGCCAGCCCGCCCTTGTTATCGTTGACTACTTCCAACTGCTCACAGGCCCCGGCCGCAGCCGATACGAGATGTTCTCGGACATCAGCACGGACCTCAAGCGGATGTTGCTATCGCACGGCCTGCCGGGCATCGTGCTGGCCCAGTTCCGCAGGCCCCAGGCCGGGCAGAAAGAGATGCGGCCCCGCAAGACCGACCTGAAAGAGACCGGTGCCCTGGAGCAAGACGCCGATCAGATCGTACTCCTGCACCTTCAAGACCAGCACGTCAAGCCGATGGAGACCAACGCCCTGTGGGGCTGTCTCGACAAGAACAGGCACGGCCCCGAGATCGGCTGGCCCGATGAGATGGGGCCCGCGGATCGCCGCGTCAGCCTGGCGTGGGAGCCGATGTACCTGAGAATGACCCCGAACACGTAGCCGCCCAAGCGGCAGGGAAGGAGCAGCCATGAGGCGATGGGACTTGACGATGCGGCTGGCCGTAGCTTTCGCCGTGGTGGCGTGGTCGCTGGTCTGTTTCGCGGCGGCGATGCTGCTGAATGCCGTGCGGCTGCCCCACTGACGCGACAAACATCTTGCCACCCATCACCTCCGGCGGTATAATTCCGCTGAGGTGATCTATGGATATTGATGTCCTCCGCGGGGAACTTGTAGTCGACCCGCTCGCCCGTGGCTATTCCTCCATGTCCGACCAAGCCGCTGCCGGCGACCTGAACGCCGTGTATCGCAGTCGGAACCGCGCGACCATGACGGCCTCGGAAGTCCTGAACTCCGTGGACGTGTCAGAGTTCAACGCTTTGACAGACGCAGTTCAGCAGAGGATCTGGAACGTCTTGTCAATCGGGACGATCAATCCGTTTGGGCGAGAGGCCGACCTGTTCGTCGGGGCGTTCGCCGGTGGCTCTGCGACGATCCCAGCGCCGCAGCCCCTGAGAGT
>PIVY01000917.1 GCA_003353795.1 bacterium | reverse complement strand
GGCACGGGCGCGATCATGGCCGTGGGGCGCCACGACACGCGGGACTACGAGTTCGCCGAGAAGTTCGACCTTCCGATCGTGCAGGTCGTCCATCCGCCCGAGGGCGAGGACTGGCGCGGATTCGTCGGCGAGGGCGTGACGGTCCACAGTGGCGAGTTCGACGGCCTGACGACCGCGGAGTTCAAGACGAAGATCATCGACCAACTCGCCGCCCGCGGTCTGGGCCAGGCCGCAGTGAACTACAAGCTCCGCGACTGGCTGTTCAGCCGGCAGCGGTATTGGGGCGAGCCGTTCCCGATCGTGTGGGACCAGCGCGGCAACCACCACGCGGTGGGCGAGGACACGCTGCCGGTGAAGCTGCCCGACATGGCCGATTATGCGCCGGTCGAGAGCGATGATCCGCAGCCGCTGCTGTCAAAGGTGGTCGATTGGGTCGAGACCACCGCGGGCGAGGCGGGCGTTGAAGGGCTTGATGCCGACGCGAGCGTGAGGCGGGAGACTAACACCATGCCCGGGTGGGCGG
>PIVY01000916.1 GCA_003353795.1 bacterium | reverse complement strand
TTGGCGCCGGCGAGGGGTCCTCCCTCGTGGTCCACCGAACCGAGCAGGCCGTTGAGGGCGTGCACCGCCATGGCGCTGTACCCGCCCCGCACGTGCATGGCCGCACCTGGACCCAACCACACGCACACCTTCGGCGCGGCCTTGCCCAAGCCTCTGGCCACGCGGACGATCTGCTCTGCGGATATCAGCGTCTCCTTTTCGGCCCACGCCGGTGTCTTGTCCTTGAGCTCGATGTTCCACCACTTGACCAGACCGTTAGAGTGGACCTCGGTAAACGTCGTCTCGTCCACCTCTTTACCGTCTTTGAAGCGATTCTCACCGTCGGCGAAGTCGCCTACGAACTCCTTGCTCCAGAGTCCTTCGATAAGGATGACGTGGGCGATGGCGCTAGCCAGGGCTCCGTCCGTGCCCGGCTTCAATGGCAACCACTCGTGCGCCTTGGCCGCCGAGGAATTCAACCTCGGGTCGACGACGGCGACGGTGGCCTGGTCGAGGACGTCGCCGAAGCGCCGGATGGTAGCCGGG
>PIVY01000915.1 GCA_003353795.1 bacterium | reverse complement strand
CCGTCCGCCCCTCGGCCACCGACGACATGGTGACCGTGCGCAGCGACGAGGTCCCCTACGGTTCCCAGCCCGATTGGCAGAACACCGACCGCCGGCAAGTGGGCGGCCTCCAGGTGGCCGACATGAACGGCGACGGCTGGGCCGACGTGGTGGTGGGCTGCTACATCTCCAACAGCTACCCGCCCTACGACGACTGGGAAAACCTGATCTATTTCAACAACGCGGGCACCCTGGAGGCCGATCCCTCGTGGGTCTCGGCCGACGAGGTCTCCACCGGCGACGTGCAGGTGGGCTTCGTGAACGACGACGAGTATCCCGACCTCTTCGCGGCCAACGGCGGCGGACTCTCCTATTCCTCGGTGATCTACTACGGCGGACCCGACGGACCCTCGACCTCCCCCGGCTGGTCGAGCAACAAGCGCATACGCCGCTGCGTCAGAGCGGCGAGAACGTTCTGCACGAATCCAGTGGCCACCTCGCGGCGGACGAACAGCTCGGCCAGGATCACGTCCGGATCCAGCCCTC
>PIVY01000914.1 GCA_003353795.1 bacterium | reverse complement strand
GCCCAGGGTGTGGGCCACGCCCACCCGCGCATCGTCGCCGTCGATCAGGCCGTTCCAGATGCCCTGGTAGTAACAGTTGTTGTAGCGGGTGTGGGTGCCGATGGTGGAGGTGCCGACGGCCGCCACCGCGCCGCCATTCGCCGCGCGCAGCCACGCCTCCGAATGACAGGCGTCGTGATCCACGAAGGAGCCGGTGTCGCAGGTGGGCAGGATGGCCACCGGCAGGTGAAGGCCGTTGTCGAGGTAGTTGATGTGAGCGGTCGAGATCCCGCTCATCCCGAGGTAGCCGCGGTAGCCGAAGGCGTTCTTGCCGGAGTTGACCGAGGCCATCATCTGGGCGACGAAGTTACCGGACCAGATCGTGTCGACGGCCGTGTAGCCGTGGGCCAGCATCCGACCCTTGAGCCATTGATTGACCCAGATTGTGGTGATTCCCGATTCGCCGGGATCGCCGATCAGGCACGCCTCGGTGAACCAGTCGGTCTGGTCGGTGGGCGGCGTGGTCTCGTAGCAGACGATCTTGGC
>PIVY01000195.1 GCA_003353795.1 bacterium | reverse complement strand
AGCCGAACCGAGAGACCTACCTGGAGCTTCGGGAAATCACGCGAGAAGTCATTCTGTCGAATCCGCTGCTCGATTTTGATTCGATCCTGTTCGTCTCCCGCGGCGTGCTGAACGACGCCAGCAGCCGAAAATCCGAGTACGACGGCGACCACTTCTGCGATCAGTATTACGGCCACAACGGTCGAACAGGCGGCGGGTTGTTCATTCTGAAAAACTGGAAGTCGGCCGACGCCGAGGTCAAGCAGACCGGCTGCCTGGGTGTCTGCTTCGACGAGCCCATCGTGGAGATCCACGACGCCAAGGGTCGCTGGGTCTACCGCAAGGTGAACGAGCGCAAGGCCGAGAAGATCTTCGCCGAGCACGTGGAGGGCGGCGTGCCGGTGGAAAGCTACCTCTTCCACGAGCTGAGCCCCGGCACCACCCGCGAGCCCAAGTACCGCATGTTCGCCCAGCAGGAGCGCATCGCCCTGGCGAACTCGGGCGTCATCGATCCCGAGAACATCGACGACTACCTCGCGGTCGACGGCTACAAGGCCCTGGAACTGGCCCTCAAGGACCGCACCCCCGACGCGATCCTCGACGAGGTCAAGGAGAGCGGCCTGCGCGGACGCGGCGGCGGCGGTTTCCCCGCCGGCATCAAGTGGGGCCTCTGCAAGCAGTTCACCGCTGACCAGAAGTACCTCATCTGCAACGCCGACGAGGGCGATCCGGGCGCGTTCATGGACCGCAACCTCCTCGAGGGCGATCCCCACTGCGTGCTCGAGGGCATGGCCCTGGCGGCCTACGTCATCGGCGCCAGCGAGGGCTACATCTACGCCCGCGCCGAGTATCCCCTGGCGATCCATCGCCTGGGCATCGCCATCGACCAGGCCCGCGAGCGGGGCTTCCTGGGTCAGAACATCTTCGGCACCGACTTCAGCTTCGACATCAAGATCAAGGAAGGCGCCGGGGCGTTCGTGTGCGGCGAAGAGACCGCGCTCATCGCCTCGATCGAGGGCGAGCGCGGCATGCCCCGCATCCGGCCGCCGTTCCCGGCCGAGGCCGGCCTCTGGGGCAAGCCCACCAACAACAACAACGTCGAGACCTACGCCAACGTGCCCTGGATCATCCGCAACGGCGCCGCCGCCTACAAGGCGTACGGCACGGAGAAGTCCACCGGCACCAAGGTCTTCTCCCTGGCCGGCAAGATCGAGCGGGGCGGCCTCGTCGAGGTGCCCATGGGCATGACCCTGCGCGAGGTCATCTTCGACATCGGCGGCGGCATCGAGCACAAGCGCGAGTTCAAGGCCGTGCAGCTGGGCGGCCCGTCCGGCGGCTGCGTGCCCGCGGCGCTGCTCGACACCCCCGTCGACTACGACTCCATCGTTGCCACGGGCGCCATCATGGGCTCCGGCGGCATGGTCGTCATGGACCAGAACACCTGCATGGTCGAGGTGGCCCGCTACTTCCTGGGCTTCACCCAGAAGGAGAGCTGCGGCAAGTGCACGTTCTGCCGTCTGGGCACCTTGCGCATGCTCGAGGTCCTCGATCGCATCGCCACCGGCGAGGGCCGCGAGGGCGACATCGAGGAGCTGGAGCATCTGGCCGAGCAGATCAAGGGTGCCAGTCTCTGTGGCCTGGGCCAGACCGCGCCCAACCCGGTGCTCACGACGATCAAGTACTTCCGCGAAGAGTACGAGGCGCACATCAAGGACCACGCCTGCCCGGCGGGCGTGTGCAAGCCCCTGATCACCTTCCATATCACGGCGGAGGACTGCACCGGCTGCACCGCCTGCAAGAAGGTCTGTCCCAGCGACTGCATCACGGGCGCCAAGAAAGAGCCTCACGCGATTACGCTCGACGACTGCATCAAGTGCGGCGCTTGCCGCGAGGTCTGCCCCACCGGGGCCGTCTACACGAGGTGATGAGATGACCGTGCAGATCACGATCAACGGTAAGAAGCTCGACGTTCCCGCAGGGATCACAATCCTCGACGCCGCCGCGCAGATCGGGTGCGAGATCCCGACCTTGTGCCGCGACAAGGAACACGACCGTCCCTTCACCTCGTGCTACATCTGCCTCGCGCAGGTCGAGGGCATGGGGCGCATGGTGCCCGCTTGCGGCACGAACGTGCGCGACGGGATGGTTGTCGACGTCGATAACGACGAGGTGCGCAAGGCTCGCAAGACGGGTCTCGAGCTCCTGCTGTCGGACCACAACGCCGATTGCAAGGCTCCGTGCCACAAGGGGTGCCCCGCGCACGCCGACGTTCAGGGCTACGTGGGCGCCATCGCCGCCGAGGACTTCGAGACCTCCATGGAAATCCTCCGCAAGAAGATCCCCCTGCCCGGTTCGCTCGGTCGGGTGTGTCCGCACCCCTGCGAGGAAGACTGCCGGCGCCAGCTGCTCGAGGCTCCCATCTCCATCCGCAATCTCAAGCGCTGGGTGGCCGACTGGGAGATGAAGCACGGGGCGATCATGCCCGAGACGAAGCCGTTCAGCGGCAAGCGTGTGGCCATCGTCGGCGGTGGACCGGCCGGCCTGACAGCGGCTTACTACCTGCGCATCGCGGGCCACGGCTCGGTGATCTTCGACCAGATGCCGGCTCTCGGCGGCATGCTCCGCTACGGCATTCCCGAGTACCGGCTGCCCAAGAAGGTGCTGGACTGGGAGATCGAGCAGATCATCGGCATGGGCGAGGTCGAGGCGCGCTGCGAGCAGTCGCTCGGGACCGACTTCACCATCCCGCAGCTCGAGAACGAGTACGACGCGGTCATCCTGGCCATCGGCGCCTGGAAAGCCAAGGGCCTGCGCGTGGACGGCGAGGACCACCCGCGCGTGTTCGGTGGCATCGACTACCTACGCGAGGTCGTGCTCGGCAAGGACATCGACCTGGGCAAGAAGGTGGTCGTCGTCGGCGGCGGCAACACCGCCATCGACGCGGCACGCACCGCACTGCGCCAGGGCTGCGACGTGACCCTGGTCTACCGCCGCACCCGCAACGAGATGCCCGCCGAGGCCGAGGAGATCCGCGACGCCGAGGACGAGGGCGTGAAGTACGATTTCCTCGTGGCGCCCACCGGCCTGAAGTTCGACGGCGACAAGCTGCTCGGCATGGAGTGCCTGCGCATGGAACTGGGCGAGCCCGACGATTCCGGTCGGCGGCGCCCGGTACCGGTCGAGGGCAGCGAGTTCATGTACGAGTGCGACTCGATCATCAAGGCCATCGGCCAGGACATCGAGCCCGGCGTGATCTCCCACGACGAGGTCGAGCAGACCAAGTGGGACACCGTCGAGGTCCACAAGCCCTCGTTCCGCACCAACCGCGAGAAGGTGTTCGCGGCGGGCGACCTGGTCACCGGTCCGCAGCTCGTGATCGACGCCCTCTACATGGGTCGCAAGGCGGCCGAGGGCATCGACCGCCTGTTCAACGGCACCCTCGACGTGCCCGATTTCGACATCGTTTCCGAGCGCGCCGCGGGGCCCGAGCCGCTGCTCGAAGGCATGGCCGAGCTCTCCCGCCTCGAGCCGGAGTTCCTGGACCCGGTGGCGCGGGCCGCGAACCTGGAAGAAGTGGACACGGGCTTCAAGACGGTGCAGGCCGTGGAGGAAGCCAGCCGCTGCCTCACCTGCGGCTGTGAAGACGTGTTCGAGTGCAAGCTCAAGGAGTACATGGACGAGTACGAGGTCGATCCCAAGCGCTACGCCGGAGCGACCCACGAGTACGCCGTCGACCTGAGTCATCCCAACGTGCGCCGCGATCCCAACAAGTGCGTGAAGTGCGGCAAGTGTGTGGAAGTGTGCGACCAGGGTCGTGGCCTGGCCATCCTGGGCTTCACCTCGCGCGGCTTCGAGTCGAGCGTGGGCCCGGTGCTGGATCAGCCCCTCGTCGAGACCGCGTGCGAGGCCTGCGGTGACTGCGTCGCCGTGTGCCCCGTGGGCGCCTTGACCGAGATCGTGCCCCTGGGCAAGCCCGGGCCGTACGAGACCACGGCCATCGCGTCGACCTGCGCCGGCTGCTCCCTGGGCTGCGACGTGGGCGTGCACGCCATCGCTGACTCGATCACGCGGGTCACCCCGCGCGACGACGGCTGGAACGGCGTGCACATGTGCCGCAAGGGTCGCTTCGAGTGGATCGACGCCAACGCCGACGGTGTGGAGGTCGACCGCGCGAAGGCCGTGGCCGAACTGGCCGAGAAGCTGGCCGGCGGGCAGATCGTGCTGGGCGCCGACTGCACCAATGAAGAGGGTGTGCTGGCGCAGGTCGTGGCCATGAAGCTGGGCGCCAAGGCTGCGTGGCTGACCGATGACGCTGCGGCCGTGAAGGCCCTGGACGCCACGGTTGCCGCCGGTTCGGGCACCGTCACCGTGGAGGAGATGGCCACCGCTCCGGCGCTACTGGCCGTGGGCGCCGATCTGGGCAACGACTTCCCCGTGGCCGGCGTCGGCCTGCGGCGCGCCATCCTGCGCGGCGCCGAGGTGAAGTACGTCGATTGCGTGGATCACCGCGCGGGCAGCGACCGCGAACTGGCGGCCGGCGCCCACGAGGCCATGGCCGACGTGCTCCGCGTCAATGGCGCCGTGTTGGTGGTCGGCCCGGCGGCCGGCGACCTCAGCGAGCTCGCCGCGGCTACCGGCTGCAAGGTGCTCGCGCTGCGCCAGGGCGCCAATGCGGCGGGCCTGGCGGCGCTGGAACTCGACGTGGTGGACGGTTCGGCGCTGGCCAACGGCACGCCGACCCTGCTGCTGGGCGACGCGCCCGCGGGCCTCGCGCGGCCCAAGGCGTTCTTCGCGGCGCAGAGTGTGGCGAAGGCGGCCAAGATCGACGCCGATCTGGTTCTGCCGCGGACGCACTATCTCGACGACGCGGGTACGGTGCTGACCACCGACGGGCGGCTCGGCCAGTTGCAGCCGGCGCGCAGCCGGCCGGCGAACTTCGAGTTGCTGGCGGAGCTGGCGACCGAGCTGGGGGTCGAGGTGGACCTGAAGGCGGTGGCGACGGAGGCCAGGGAGCTGGCGTTCTAGCTCGTTCGACCGTCGTTGAAGTGACGAAGCGGGGCTCCTAGGGGGCCCCGCTTGCTCATGGGCGAGTGCGGCATTCGCTCTGCCTGTCTCACTCAGAAATCCAGATCCCCATCCCGCCGCTCCACCCCCAGCCAGCGGTACGCCGGCTCGGCGCTGGTGAAGATCTCGACCGTGATCCCGTCCGGCAGCCAGTTCTTCCACAGCAGCAGGATCGCCGTAGGGTGCGGGTCGACCACGATCTCGGCGTGGCGGGTGCCCGCATACTCCTCCTCGGCGACGCCCGCTTCGTACTCCTGCAGGGTCTCGATGTCGAACTCGAACTCGGCGCGCCGGAAGTCGGTGAGCGTGTGAGAGACCCGCGAAGGGACCCCGGCCTCGCGACGCTTCTCGCGAAGGTCCTGGATGTCCTCGATGCCCAGACGACCGACGCCGACGTGGATCAAGAGGTCGCGCTGAGGATCGTAGCGGAAGCGGATGGGCATGGCAGACTCCCGGACTCCATTCCTGGGAACACGCCTCGGCGTCGGGGGACGCTGACGGTCGTCGTAACCATGGTCCGGGACGTTGCCTGCGCGTTCAAGTCCGGATTTCGACGTCGGCTCAGCGGAATCGCGCCCGCACCGTGGTCCAGCCCAGGCTACCGGGCTCGCCGGTGCCCACGCTGTCGTCCACGAAACCGAGCATCTGGTAGCCTTGCAGCGTCTGCACCGCGGCCATGCGCACCAGGCCGTCGACCACCCAATCTTCGCCGCCCTCGGTGGTATAGACGATGCGGATGCTCAGCCACTGGGCCACCGCATCCGGGACGTCGCCGAAATGGGGATCGTCGGCGCCGACGACTGTCCACGGGCCTTCCATGTGCTCCCAGTTCTGCGCGTCGAGCCGGGTCACGCGTGCGTCGTTGCGGTTGGGGCGGCCGGCCATGAGATCGGCGAAAAGGGCCAACTCCTCGGCGCGGTCCGTCATCTCGCCGTCGGGATCGACGTAGCGGAACTCCGGGTGCAGCAGTTCGCCCATGCGCAACCAGTCGCGACCGTCGTGGGCGGCGATCCAGCGCATGGAGAGCAGATCGGGGGTGCCGGGCCGGTCGGGCGTTTCGGGGTCGGCCCAGATGTGGCGCACCTCGGTCCAGCTCGGCGCATCGCCGCGCGTCGGGTCGCCGGTGCCGTCCACCAGGCCCAGCAGGCAGAGCGTGCCGGCTGCGGTGTCGGCGAAGGCCGTAACGAGGCCGTCGACCGTCCGGGTGTCGTCCGGATCCGCGAGCAGGAATCGCAACGTGATCCGGTAGGTGCGCTTGCGGGCGCCGGGTCGGTGGGCGCCGAGCCGATCATCGCGATCGGTGGCGATCCAGTCGCTTCCGGGCTCGATGTGGACCAGTTCCACGCCGCGGAGGATCTCGCCACTCGCTCCCTCGTTGCCGTCGTGCATGGCCTGCAGGAGGTCGACCTCCTGCGAGCGGTCATACGGCGCGGTGCCCACGTCGCCCGGTTGGAATCGGAACTCGTCGTGCAGCGACGAGGCGTAGCGGGAGAGGTCGCCCGCCACGTAATCGGCGAGGACGGCCTCGACATCGAGACCCGTGTCGACGGGCGGCGTGTCGGTTGGAGCGGCAGGGTCGCCACCGCAGGCGGCGATGAACATCAACAGCAGTGCAGCGGCGAAGATCGACGGAACGGCTCGCAACATGACCGGCCTCGCTGGTCGGAGTATGGGCTGCGGAGCACGGGCGGCATGCTCACCAACGACGAGATGCGAGACTCGTCAGAGCCTCGCATCTCGTATCGTCCGACCATCCGGTCTGCTTGATCAGAAAGGGCGCGCGCTCACTTGACGAGCGTCATCTTGAACGTGTGCGCCTCTCCGGCCTGCTGCGCCTTCACGAAGTAGATCCCGCTGGACTGGCCGCGGCCGCTGTCGTCGCGACCGTCCCAGGTGAGATCCAGCCAGCCCGGCGTCGCCTGGCCGGTATGCAGCCGGCGCACGCGCCGGCCGCGCAGATCGTAGACCGAGACCTCGAGGCGGGTGTCCGTATCCGGCGCCACGTAGAGCCGGATCCGCGTGATCGGATTGAACGGGTTGGGGTGGGGCGGCATGACCGTGAATGCCCGGGGCAGCGGCTCGTCCTCTACCGCCGTCACGCTGGCGTGGATCGCCACTCCGCTGCGGCGCATGGTGCCCTGGAACGTGGGCCAGGGAATGTGTCCCGGGTTGTATTCGTACGGCATGTTCCACACGTGCAGCAGCCGGTCCCAGCTGCCGTAGACCACGTCCACGGTCCCGTCGCTGTCCACGTCGCAGATCACCGGGGTGGAGCGGCAATGTCCGTCCAGGCGGATGGGGAACCCGTCCACGTTGGTGCCGTCGGCGTTGAATGCGAACACGAGATCCGGGGTCTCGGTGTCGCTGTTGCCCACGGGCTGGATGATGTCGGCGATGCCGTCGCCGTTGATGTCGCCGACCACCGGGCTGCCCTCCGAGTTGCAGGGCAACTGGACGGGCCAGCCGGCCATGATGTCGCCCGCCGTCCCGTCGCCGATGCCGGTGTCCACCAGCACCAGATCCATGCGGGTGGCGCCGCCGTTGACCGGCCACACGATCTCGTAATCATCGTCGCCGTCGAAGTTGCCGATGCCGGGGCTCGGACCCGCGGAGTCGTCGAAGTTCGACGTGAACGAGATGGGGAAGCCCTGATAGGGAGTTCCGTCGTGGTGCAGGACGAACAGTTGCCGGTTCACCGTGAAGAAGACGATCTCGTGGTCTCCGTCACGGTCGAGATCCGCCACGGCGGGGCTGCAGAGGATCGCGCCGTTGCCCGTGTCGAAGGGGAAGCCGGCCACCTGGGTGCCGTCGTATCGGTAGGCCAGAAGGCCGTTGCCGGTGCCGAAGTACCGGGTGCCGACGATGATGTCCTCGGCACCGTCCCCGTCGAGGTCGAAGAGGGCCGGTGAACTGTAGGACCAGCCCTCGTTGCGCACGGCGAACACGCCGTCGGTGGCGGGGTCGTCGTCGCCGTCCACGAGTTCGGTGCCGTCGTGATGCCAGACGAAGGTCCGGCCGGCCGTGTCGTTGACCACGATCTCGTTGTCGCCGTCGCCGTCGACGTCGCCGGCCGAGGGTGTCGCCCAGTTGTAGGACGACTGCAGCGATTTCGGCCAGCCGGGCAGCAGTGTTCCGTCGGACTTGTAGATGTGGATCTCGCGAGCGTTGCCGCGCTCGCTGGCGACGATCTCGAGGCCCCGTTCGCCGTCGAGCTCGATCAGGGCCACGCCGGACGGTTCGAACTGACCGCTGACGCCGGTCAACGGTCCGGTGGTCTGCGAATCGTTGTCGCCGTCCACCAGTTCGCTGCCGTCATGGTTCCAGGCGTAGACCTCGTCGGACGCCAGCACGATCTCCAATTCGCCGTCGCCGTCGATGTCGCCCACGGCGGAGTGGCCGCTGGTCTGGACCTGGAACGGCAACGGGAAGTTCTCCAGCTCGGCGGGCATGGTGCCCTGCCAGACCACCGGCGAGAAATCGCTCTCGCTGAGGAACGAGTCCAGCGTGGTGACCTTGTACCAGTACGAGGTCAGCTGATCGAGGCCGCGGTCCTCGTAGTAGGAGATGCCGCGCAACAGGTCCACGTTGGCCCGCTCGAAGACGCCGCCGGCGCTCTCGGCGCGATAGACGTTGTAGCCGAGGACGCGGTCGCCCTCCACCGGATCCCAGCGCAGAGCGATGGCGTCGGACGCTATCGTCGCGTCGGTGGTCGGGGCCGGCGGGGCGGCCGGCGGGTTGAACTCCACGTACTGATTCATGGATCGACCGTGGTTGTCGGTGAACTGCAGTCGGCATGCATTGGCGACCGAGATGTCGGCCAGGGTGACCGAC
>PIVY01000913.1 GCA_003353795.1 bacterium | reverse complement strand
GTAACGACAAAGGCGGCTCCCCGGCCAGCGGGAAGCCGCCATCTTGGTGATTTCTTCAGGCCGTCAGTCGGTGTGCTCGATCACGACGGCGACCTTGCCGTCCATCTCGGCCCGCAGGTCGGGCTTCTGCAAGACCTCGGTCTCGATCTGCTCGCGCGGCACGATCATGCTGTCGGCCAGGTGCGAGGCCACCAGCTTGGCACGGTCCTCGGCCAGCGCCAGAGTCTCCGCCGTGACGATCACCCGTACCGGCGAGTAGGGATGCCGCCGGATCTCGTCCGCCGTGCGCATCAGCCACTCCTCGCCAGCCGACGTCAGTGTCGATTCCTGGCGGGGAAACAGCTCGCCGCCGGCGATCTCGAGCACCCGGTCGCCATCTTGACGATAGTCGAGGGCAGGCAGGCGGAAGCTCTCGCCGGCATAGTTGTACGTGTTTGTACCCTTGTCGGTGGTCGTGAAGACGTAGCTGTAGGGGTAGCCGACGCGCAGCATATCGCCGTGGTCGTCCTCGCAGTCCCAGTTCACC
>PIVY01000912.1 GCA_003353795.1 bacterium | reverse complement strand
GACGGTGAAGATCCATCTTCACCGGGCTCGCAAGCAGCTGGCGGCCGAGCTCGCCGCGGCAGGCTTCGAGCCACCGCGGCGCTTCGCGGAGAAGGATGTAACAACTACGGATCGCACCCCGTAGGGTTGCAGCGAAGAGAGGAAAGAGGATGCACCAACGACACGTCTTACAATGGCTGACCGCCGAGAGGGCAGGCCGCGAGGTCGATGCCGAGAGGATGCTCGGTGAGCTCTTCCGGTCATTACCCGAGGCCATGGTGCCGGTCGATTTCGCCGACCGGGTCCTGGTCGGCGCTGGGCTGGCCCTCAGCTGGAGCCTGCGGGCGGCCATCGGTGGCAGCTTGATGGCCGCCGGACTGGCGGCCGCTTTCTTGCTGCCGGCGGTCCTGAGCCTGCTCGGCCAGGTCGCCCCCGGTGACGTTCTCGCCGCTGCCACGAGCGGATTCACGAGCGCGGTCAACACCCTCGACGAGATGGTCGCCGTCTGGCGTTTTCTGGCCGGATTGCGAGAGAGTTTGTGGATGGTG
>PIVY01000024.1 GCA_003353795.1 bacterium | reverse complement strand
ATGACCGATAACACATCGGGGCATTGCGCTCTTGAACTTTTAATGAACAGTGATATTGATGGTTTCATCAGCCCCGTTTCCTACATAGATCGCGGCATGGGCGGTGTCGGCGGCAATGCTCCCACCGTCGCCTGCAGCGGTGGCACGGGAGGCAGCGGCGGCGCCCAGGGCGCCAACAACGGTCAGACCGGCGCCTCGGGCGGTTGCAACGGCGGCACCGGCGGCAATGGTGGCATCGCCGGTGGGGTGGGCATCAACGGCGCCAACGGCGGCGTGGGGCCGAGCGGTTCGGGGGGCAGCTTCGGCTCCGCCGCGTCGGCCTCGGGCACCGTCGGCCAGGGTCAGTGGCTACCGCTGACCTCCGGCGACGGCGGTCGTGGCGATCACGGCTCCGGCGGCGGCGGTGGCGGCGGTGGCGCCGGCCGCGGCGGTCCGGATGTCGACGACGGCGGAGGCAACGGTGGTGGCGGCGGCGGCGGCGGCGGCGAGGGCGGCACCGGCGGCACCGGCGCTGGCGGCGGCCACGGCTCCTTCGCCGTGTTCCTCACCGGTTCGGCCCCTGTCTTTGAACACTGCACCTTCGTTTCCGGCAGCGGCGGCCAGGGCGGCGCGGGAGGCAATGGCGGCGCGGGTGGCGGTGGCGGCAGCGGCGGCTTCGGCGCCTCGGCCTGCGCCGACGAGGT
The DNA here is from genome assembly GCA_003353795.1 of bacterium. Lineage (GTDB taxonomy): Bacteria > Krumholzibacteriota > Krumholzibacteriia > LZORAL124-64-63 > LZORAL124-64-63 > Glo-17. The sequence continues at coordinate 37,725 of PIVY01000024.1, read as the reverse complement.
TGGCCGCGGCGGTCAGGGCGGCCCCGGCGGTGAGGGCGGCGGCGGCGGTGGCGGCGCCGGCGGCCCGGGCGGACCCAGCTTCGGGATCTACAATCACGAATCGACCCCCACGGTGACCGAGCCCACTTTCGAGATCGGCGCACCCGGCGAGGGTGGCCGTGGCGGACTGCGGGGAGGTACCGTCGATCGCGCTCCCACTGGCGACCTCGGCGGCTCCGGTGAGGTTTCCGGCTAGTTTCCGGTTCGAGTCGGTGGACCACATGAACGCCCCCGGACAATCCTGGCCGGGGGCGTTCTTTCGAGGTGTTCGCCTCCATAGTAGAGATATCCCATCCTCTTTGTTATCCTACCGACCTCGGCCCGGAATACGCGGTACGACTCTGAGGACGACTCCATCATGAGCCTGATCGGCCGGTCACTTGGACCCTACGAGATCACCGGCGACCTCGGCGCCGGCGCCATGGGACAGGTCTACCGTGCCCGCGACACGCGCCTGGATCGGGACGTGGCTCTCAAGACATTGCCTCCCGCACTCGCCGACGACCCCGATCGTGTCGAGCGTTTCGAACGCGAGGCCCGCGCCCTGGCCGCGCTCGATCACCCCAACATCGTCGCCATCCACTCCGTCGAGTCCATCGACGGCCACCGCTTCCTCACCATGCAGCTGGTGGACGGCCGACCGCTGTCGGACCACATCCCGCCCGGCGGCCTGCCGCAGGAGCGATTCTTCGACTGGGCCATCGCGCTGTGCAGTGCCGTGGCGGGCGCTCATCGCCACGGAATCGTGCACCGTGATCTCAAGCCGGCCAACGTCATGATCGACAGCGATGAACGATTGCGGGTCCTCGACTTCGGCCTGGCCAAGCTGCGCGACGACGCCCCTCCCGTCTCGCCCGACTCCTCGCTCACGCCCACGATCACCGTCGACCCCCGCATCACCACCGAGGGCGCCCTCGTGGGCACCATCGCCTACATGGCGCCCGAACAGGCTGAGGGCCGGGACGTGACCCAGCGCGCCGACGTCTTCTCCCTGGGCGTCATGCTTCATGAGATGGCAGCGGGCGCCGTGCCGTTCCAGGGCGACAGCGCGCTGTCGGTGCTCGCGGCAGTGGTCAAGGAGACCCCGCCTCCGGTTCACGAGGTAGCGCCGCGATGGCCACGCCAGCTCGGCCGCATCGTCACCGCCGCGTTGCAGAAGGATCCCGAGCAGCGCACCCAATCGGCCCAGGACCTTCGCAATCAGCTCGAGGCCCTGCGCGACGAACTGCGGGAGTCGCCGCCGGAGCCGGTCGTGCAGAGCCGGCCCTCTTCCCGCAACTCGCTCGCCGCCCTCGTGGTGACCACCGCCGTGGCGTTCGGACTCGGGCGGATTCTCGCGCCCACCGCCGACGGTCCCGAGATCGAGACTCCAGTCATCACCGTGGAGCGGCTCACCACCTCGGGCGTGGTCGTACACGCGGCCATCTCACCCGACGGTCGATCCCTGGCCTACGTCGAGAACCGGGACGGATTGACGAACCTGCGCGTACGTCAGCTGGCCACCGGCTCCGACCTGAGCATCGTCGAACCCGTAGACCAGTTCATGGGACCACCCATGTTCGGCGACGACGGCGAATACCTGTACTACGTCGCAGCACCACGCCTGGGCTCCTGGGAAACCGCCCCTGGCGTGCTCTACCGCATCCCCGTGCTGGGCGGTCAGCCGCGACGGATCATCGGTGGCGTGGCGGGCCTCGCGGTGATGGCGCCGGACGGGCAGAGCATCGCCATGGTGATGGTCGATTCCACGGGTCGAGAGACCCCCATCATCCACCACCTCGACGGCTCGGCGGCCGATAGTCTCACCGGCGCCGGCGAGCACCTTCTGCCCGCGCTCGCCTGGTCGCCGGACGGCGGCCGGATCGCCGCTCCGGTGTACGACTCCGACGACAAGTGGACGCTGATCCAGGTTCACGACGTCGTATCCGGTACTCGCCAGTTCCTTGCCGACGGCTGGGGCGACGTCCACGGCCTCGCCTGGCTGCCCGACGAATCGAGCCTGCTGATCTCCGGCGCCCACGAGCGATCGGGCTGGTTCTACCACCTCTGGATCCAGACCGACCTCGACGGCGCGGCCCGCCGCCTGACCACCGACACCAGCAACTACCTCGGCGTGAGCGTCACCGCCGACGGACGCAGCCTGGTATCCGTGCAGTCGGAATGGCATGCCGATCTCTGGGAGGCGCCGGCCGGCCATCCGAACCGGGTTCGCCGGATCACCGACGGTCTCGTCCACGGCAACTTCGGGCTGGCCGCCATGCCGGACGGTCGCATCGTCGAGGTGCGGCGCGACTTCCGCATGGCCATCGTCGACCCCGCCGACGGCAGCGACGTCCTCGTCGGCGACGAGAATACCTGCCGCAGTCCGGACGTCTCCCCGGACGGCTCGCTGCTGGTCTACTCCTCCTGGCGCGAGGGCTCCGACGGCGTCTGGCTGCAGCGCTCCGACGGCTCCGACCTGCGACGCATCACCGACCTGCAGACCGGACGATCCTATCCCCGCTTCACTCCGGACGGGCGGTGGATCGTGTACCGGAACCGCGCCGCGAACCACGAGACCATCAACAAGGTCCCCATTGACGGCGGCGAGAGCGTGGAGGTCGTGGCGCACCCGGCAGGACCGCCGGCCGTGTCGCCGGAAGGAGCCCGGGTCGCCTTCGTCACCGACTGGAGAGATGACGGCACGCGGGCCGTACGCGTGGCGTCGATGGTCGACGGCCACCTCGTGGTGGAGCTCGCCCTGGGGACCGAACTGCTCGAACGCCGGATCGACGACGACTCGATCCGCTGGACCCCCGACGGATCGGCGCTCACCTTCGCAGCCGAGGGTGACGGCGTGCGCAACCTCTGGCGCCTGCCCGTCGACGGCGGCGATGCCGAGCAGCTCACCACGTTCGCGGATCAATCGGTGATCTTCCACGACTGGACCACCGATGGCCGCCTCGTCATGTCGCGTGGCGACGCGCGGGAAGATGCGGTCCTGGTGCGGGGATTCCGGTGATCGATCCGCTCGACCGGCCGATGACTCGCGCGCAGCGAGAAGCCCGGCTGTCTCGCCCTCACGAACTCGACAACCGGGCTTACTTCGACCGAGAGACGGACTATTTCAGCAGGATCATCCTCCGCTCCTGCACCTGGCCCGCGACGTGCAGGCGATAGACGTACACCCCGCTGCCCACCGCACGCCCGCCGTCGTCACGGCCGTTCCAGACCATCGACCCCTCACCCATGGCGAACAGTCCCTCGCGCAGCGTCCGCACCAGCCTGCCGTGGAGATCGAAGACCCGCAAGGAGCCCACGCCGTCCGCGGGCACGGTGAAGTGGATCTCGGTGCGCGGGTTGAACGGGTTCGGGTGGTTCTGGGCAAGCTGGAGGCCGGCCGGCCGGACCGCCACCGCGGTGGTACCCTCGCACTCGTCGAGCATGCCGTTGCCGTCGGCGTCGTCGCCGGATCCAGACATGATCTCGCAGAGGTCGAGTTCCTGATCGGCGTTGCAGTCCATGGCGCCGCCGAAGAGGTAGGCGGCGCCGGCGTTCATGTAGCCGCCCGTGGCGAAGAAGTGCGCGCCGACGTTGACCAGCGGGCCGCTGATGGACACGGCCGTGGCGAAATCGTCGTCCTCGGCGAGCTCGGAGGACTCCAGGCGGGCGTCTTCGGTGGCGTCGATCCAGCCTGTGTCCGGCTGCAGATACAGGTAGGCGGCGCCGAAGCCCGAACCGTCGAAGAGGTTGGCCGGCGCCCCGGCCACCACCACGGCGCCGTCGACGTCCACGGACCAGCCGAGGTGGTCGCCGGACGCGGCGTCGCTGGCGCTGAGCTCGGCGGTGGCGGTCATGTCGCTCCAGCCGGTGAGCGGACGCTCGAAGACGTGGACCACGCCGGCCTTGTCGGCGGCCCCGTCGTCGCCCCAGGCGCCGGCCACCACGAAGCCGTCGCCCACGCCCACGGACAGTCCGCAGCGGTCGAAGTCCACCGGCGCGGCCACGGTCAGCTTGGCGCTGTCGGTCGCCGTCACCCAGTGTTCGCCGGCTTTCACGAAGACGTAGGCGGCGCCTCCGTTGAAGGCCACGTCGCCGTCGCGGTCGGCGCCCACGGCGATGGTGCCGCCGGCGATGGCCACGTCGATGCCGAACTGGTCGTGGGCATCGGCGTCGCCGGCGGTGAGCTTGGCGGTCTCGGTCGTATCGACCCAGCCGAAGATTGGCCGCTCGAAGACGTAAGCCGAGCCCGTGTTGACGTCGGCGGCGTCGTCGAGGTAGGCGCCGATCACGATGGTCTCACCGTCGATGTCCACGGCGAAGCCGAAGTTGTCGTTGGGGGCTGCGTCGGAAGCGGTGAGCCGGGCGGTCTCGGTCATGTCGACCCAGCCTCCCGCGGGCTTCTCGAACACGTAGGCCTTGCCGGGCAGCTCGGCGGGTGCGGGCTGGTTGGCGCCGACAATGACCACGTCGCCGTGGACACCGACGGCGACGCCGAACCTGTCGCCCCCTACGCCATCGGAGGCCGTGAGCTTGGCCACCTGCTGCCAGCCGGCGCCGTCGAACTCGAACACGTAGGCACTGCCCACTCCGAAATCGTCCTTGAAAGCCCCGACGACGGCCAGTCCATCGCAAACATCGGTGGCGATACCGAACTCGTCGTTGGCGAAGGAATCGGTGGCGGTGGGCGTCGCCAGCTGCGCGGAGGCGCACTGGGCATGCACGGACGGGGCGGAAAGGATGAGCAGGACGCCGAGAACGGCGACCTTTCTGTTCATGATCTCATGCATCGTAAACTCCTGGCTGAAATGAGAAGACCGTGGCGCGGGGTCAACCATGCCTGAAGTTCCGGGTGGGGTCGTCGCCATCGGCGTCCGAGAACTGCATTCAGTGATCCCGGATCTCTTCCGATCGCGGGACCGTCGTCACGAATTGGCCATCTTGATAATACGGATTCGGGTGAATCATGATTCACATTTGTGTGATTTTTCTTTCCTCCCTCACAAACCATACGCCAATCGCAGATTCAGGAAGCTGTCCTGCCGCAGGAACGCCACCGCGTTGTCGTCGGCCACGCCGAGGAAGAAGCGCCCCTCGATCTCCAGCTTGAACCGATTGCTCAGGCGACGCTCGAACTCCAGCCGGGCCACGGTCGAACCGTCGCGGGCGTCGACCACGGCGCCGGCGAGGACGGTGGTGTCATGGACGTCGTTGAGGGCGAGACGGGCGCCGGCGAACACGTCGCGATCGAAGAAGGTCGCCGATGCGGTGTCGTCGCGACCGTCGTAGAGGAACTCCCCCAGCAGACCCAGATCGGCGTTGCCGCCGCCCAGCTGGTAGAGCGTGTACTCGAAGCCCATGACCGCCGCGGCGAAGGTGTCGCCATCGCCCTCGCGCACGAGCCACTCCAGCTTCCAGAGCCAGGCGTCGCGGGTCCACTGGCCGTCCATGCCGAGCTGGTTGATGCGGTTGTAGAACGGCTGGAGCGCGGGCAGACCGTCGGTCCCGATGACCGGGCGGAAGCCCGGCTCGCGGCCCATGCCGTGGAAGAAGTGCAGGCCGAGATCGAAATCGCCGAGGTAGTGCGACCAACGCAGAGCCGCGTCCAGATCGCTGCGCCCGTCCGGGAAGTCGGCGTCGTCGGTGATCGGCAGAGGAAGGCGGAGCCGGCCGTCGGGGCCGGGCAGGGTCATCTCGCGGAATCCCACCAGGGCGAAGGCCTCGAGCCGACCCCAGTCGCGTTGCCAGGAGAGGCGGATCATGGGCTGTCCGAGCTTGTCCTCGCCGTCCACATCCTCGACGTAGTCGACCTGGTTGACGACGTCGATCAGGTGGCGCGACTCGGTGACGCCCCAGAAGACGGTGTTCACCCCGACGAGGACCTCCACGTCGCCGGCCACGGCAAGCCAGTAGGCCTCGCGCAGATCGAAGTGCGTGCGCTCGTCGTCGCGGTCGTCGAGGCGCAGGAAGGGTGTGAGCCGGAACGTGTGCCGGCGGTTCGAGGTGCGGTAGCGGAACTCGGGTTGCAGCACGAGCGACGACTGCAGACCGTCGAACTGATCCGGGTAGGCGGGTTCTTCGGGAAACCAGCGGGTCTCGCCCGCCACGAACCCGGACAGGTCCAGGCCGCCACCCGCTGCGGTCCCGGCCACGAGAGCCAGGACCGCGGCGGTGATTGCGAGGTGCCTCATCGGGCCCGCTCCAGGGCGCCGCGCACGAAGTCGCGATCCTCGAGGCCGGTACCGAAGGCGTACTCGCCGTAGACCATGTCGGTCTCCTTGCCGGTCTGGTGGTTCACCATGTGCATGCGGTGGGTGCGCCAGACGCCACCGTCGTACAGCCGATAGTCCTCCAGCCGCAGGGTCTTGAGCAGGTCGCCGCGCCGGTCGTAGAACTCGACCTGCCGCACCTGGTGGTCGGTCTGATCGATCCACGAGACCTGCCGGCTGTAGCCGCTGTGCTCGTAGGCCGGCGTGCGCTCGACCACGTCGCACAGCATCCCGCCGTGCTCCTCCTCGCCCAGCCAGCGGTAGCTGTACTTCCCGAGCTCGAGCGCCGTGAAATCCTCGAAGGCGAACTCGCTGCCCACGAACGGTCCCGACTTGTTCACCGACGAGATGCGTTTGACCCGCTTCAGCGCCGGCAGGTAGAGCCACTGGTCGTCGGGGTCGAGGATCTGGGCGTGCGAGAGGAGCGCCGTGCCCTCGATGTCGGCGGGACTGTCGAAGAGCACGAGGCTCTTGTCGCCTTGATCGATGTCGGGGATCTCGAGGGTGCTGATCAACAGCCGGCGGGTGCTCTCGCTGCCGGCGGCGTTCCTCAGGATCATGCGCAGCTCGACCACGCTGTCGCCGAAGCCCCGGTCGCTGGAGTCGGAGCGCTCGGCGATGGCGAAGCCCCGGGCGACGGGATCGTCGGTGGGAGCCGTGGCGATGGCGGGCAGGGTGGCCGTGCCGGCCAGGACGACGACCAGCATGGCCGCCATGGATTTGCTCAGTTTCAGCTTCATGTTTCTATTCTCCGGTTTGCGGACCCGATGACCGATCATCAGCAGTGCCGGCAGCAGCAGCAGATCGATGGCCAGCGCCAGGACGACGGCGATGCTCGTCAAGAGGCCCATCTGGTTGTTGATGCGGAACGTGGAAAAGGCGAGCACGGCGAAGCCGACGCTCAGGATCACCGTGGTGGAGACCATGGCCGAACCCACGGTTTCGAAGGCGTAGCGAATGGCGCCGGGCTGGTCGAGACCCTGCTCGCGACGGGCGCGCAGGTACTTGGTGAGGAAGTGCACCGAGTCGTCGACCACGATGCCCAGGGAGGTGGCGGTCACCGTGGCGGCCGCCATGCCGACCTGGCGCACGAGCAGGGCCCAGACGCCGAAGGTCATGAGGATCGGCACCAGGTTGGGCACCAGACTCAACGCACCCAATCGAACACTGCGCAGGGCTCCGACCATGACCACGGCGATCAGCGCCACGGCCATCAGGTTGCCGCGCAGCATGCTCTCGATGTTGCGCTGCGAGATGAACGAGAACATGACGCTGGCGCCGGTGGGACGGGTCTGCATGTAGTCGGGCGCCTCGACGGCCAGCCACTCCTGGGCTCGATCGAGGAAGGCGCGGATGTCGCCGGTGGGCATCTCGCTGATGGTGGCCGTGACCCGGGTGGCGTCCTTGTCGATGCTGATGCGGTCGTTGAGGTCGAGGCCGTAGGGCAGCGACAATTCGTAGAGGAGCAGGTACTGCGCGGCCAGTTCGCGGTCGGCGGGCACCGTGTGGTACGTCGGGTCGTCGCCGTGCAGGTTGCGGTTCAGACGCTTGATGACGTCGGCGTAGGAGTAGACGTGGCGGACTTCCGGCTGGCCGCGCAGCCATGACGTGAAGCGCTCGAGGCCGTCGAGATACTCGGGCTCGCTGATGCCGCCTTCGCCGGCCGCGGGCAGCGAGAACTCCACCAGGTAGATGCCGGTGAGGTTGTCCATGGCCCACTCGGCGTCGCCGCGGAACTCGACCCGGTGGTCGAAGTACTTCACGAACTCGTCGTTGAGCTGGATCAGCGGCACCGACGCGATCAGCACCAGGGCCAGGACACCGGTGGTGGCCAGCACCGCACGGTGCCGGTGGATGACGAAGTCCGCCAGGCGACCCATGACGGCCTGTAGTCCGGAGCGGCCCGCCGCTCCCCGGGGCGCGCGCAGGCGCACCAGGCTCAGGAAAGCCGGCAGGAACACCAGCGAGTGGATCATGGCGGCCACGATGCCGATGGCGGTGATGTTGCCGAGCTCACGGAATGGCGGCGCGTCGGAGAAGTTGAGCGACAGGAACCCGATCACCGTGGTCACGCTGGTGATGACCACCGGCAGGGCGTTCACCCGGACGCTCTCGCGAATGGCCGCCAGCTTGTCGCTCCCCGCGCGCAGACGCTGCAGGGCGGTGATCAGCAGGTGCACCGAGTCGGCGATGCCCAGGGTCATGATGATCACCGGCGCGGTCAGGTTGATGGGGTTCAGCTTGATGCCCATGTGCCCGGCCACGCCGAGCGCGGTCAGCGCCGAGAAGGAGATCACGAACAAGGTGCCCAGGGTGCCGCTGACGCTACGCAGCACGATCAACATGAGCACGACCAGGGCGGCGAACATCCCGGGCATGAGGGTGCCCGCATCCTTCTGACCCGCCTCGGCGAAGGCGTTGTTGAGCATGGAGACGCCGGTGAGCGCCACGGTCAGGTCGGGAAAGCGCTCGCGCATCTCGGCCGCGAGGGCGCGGGCCTCGCCGACCGCCGCGGGAACCTCCTCCAGCGATAGCTCGGGATACTGGAGCGTGACGTTGATGCCGGTGGTGCGGGCGTCCGCGGCGAGGATGCTGCCCACCAGGAGCGGTTCGGCCAGCGCCACGTCGCGCCGCGCGGCCAGGTACTCCGGCGAATGCTGGGCGCCGTTGCGGACCAGGTCCTCCACCGTGAGGTCGTCGCCGTCGGCCCAGCTGTGCTGGTAGTTGGTGACGGCGTCGACCCGGATCGCGTGGGGAATCTTCCAGGCCGCGGCGGTGAGCCACTCGATCCCGGCCAGCAGTTCGCCCTCGAACACTTCTCCCTCCGCCGGCTGCAGCACGAAGAGGATGTTGTCGTTCTTGGTGTAGGTGTCCTGGAAGTGCTCGAAGGCCACCAGATCCGGGTTCTCGGGCGAGAAGAAGACGCGGTAGTTGTTGGAGAACTCCAGCTTGCCGATGCCGGTGGCCGCGGCCACGGTGAGCAGCACCGTCAGGCCGATGGCCCACCATCGATGGGACGTCGTCCACTGGGCGAATCGGAGCGCCCAGTCGTCCGTTTTCGTGGTCTTGTTCGAGCTCATGTCTTATCTCCCTTTTATTGGACTGATCAGTCCAAGTTCTGGCCAAAAAAAATCAGCATGTCTTCAGGGCGGAGCGCAGACCACGCAGGGCGCTGCGGCTCATGGTCAGATCCTCGTTCACCTTGGAGAGCAGGAGCGAACCCTGGACGGTGGTGATCACGAGGTCGGCGAGGGCCTCGATGTCCGCTTCCAGGCTGACCTCGCCGGCTTCGCGCGCCCGCTGGAGAGCGTCGTGAATGGCCCCGCGAATGAGGCCCATGCCGTGACGGGCGACGTCGGCGACCTCGCCGTCGCGGCCCCCCAGTTCGGCGATGGTGTTGCCCATGAGGCAACCCTCGGCACCGTGCTCGCCCAGCATTCTCTCGGCCATGTCCAGGGCGCGCATGATGTTGCCCAGCGGCGAACCGGACCCTTGCAGAGTCGCGACGGCCTCGGTCACTCGCTGCTGGCCGTACACCCGCAGCGCCTCCAGAAAGAGGTCGCGCTTGTTGCCGAAGGTGTCGTACATGCTCTGCCGGCCGATGCCCATGGTCGTCAGCAACTCGGTCACTCCCGTGGCCTCGTAGCCCTTGGTCCAGAAGAGGTCCATGGCCCTGTCCAGGGCCTGGTCCCGATCGAACTGCTTATTTGGTCCACGTGTTGCCATGAGGACAGTGTAGTTATCTTGGAACGATCGGTCAAGGTATTTTTTCGGTGCAGTTGACCTGATCTGCTCGTGGGCCGCAACGAGCCGTGATCGGGATATGATACAGTCGTCTCAGAAACCAACGATCGCCGCCGGCACCGGAGAGAGTCACCATGCGCTCGACCACCTCGACCATCGCGATCTGCGTTCTCCTGACCGCCCCCACCTGGGCGGCGACCATCGGGGTTCCGGCTGATGCGCCCTCGATCCAGGCCGGCATCACCAAGGCGGCGGCAGGTGACACCGTCCTCGTTGCCTGCGGCACCTACCTCGAGCACGACATCGCCATGGTCTCCGGTGTCGTCCTGCGCAGCGAAAGCGGCGAGGCCGACTGCGTGACCATCGATTGCGGGCGCACCGGCACGGGGATCGTGTGCGCCTCGGTCGACTCCACGGCCAGCATCGAGGGCTTCACCATCACCAACGCCTTCGATTCGGGCATGACCTTGACCGACTCGTCCCCGCGGATCGCCCACTGCGCCCTGATCGACAACGACGCTCTCTACGGCGGCGGCATGAACTGCATGAACTCGGATCCCGTCATCGAGCACTGCCTGTTCCAGGACAACTACGCCAACGGCGACGGCGCCATCACCTTGTACCGCTCATCGCCCCGGATCACCGATTGCGAGTTCCGCGAGAACTCGTCGTTCAACGAGGGACCCGGTGCCATCTGGTGCCGTACTTCTTCGCCCACGCTGCTTCGCTGCGCGTTCATCGACAACCTGGGCGATGGCTCGCCCGGCGCCATCATGGCCTTCGACGGCTCCGACCTCACCATCATCGATTGCACATTCGCCAGCAACGACGGCACCGAAGGGATCGGCGCCCTGTCCCTGGACGGCTACGCGCCCTCGATCCAGGTCATCACCGGCTGCACCTTCCACGGCAACGCGGGCGACCCGACCATCTGGGCCGGCATGGCCGACATCTCGATCAGCAACACGATCATCGCCGGCAACACGGGCGCGGCCCTCGCCATCCAGGACGTCGTCCCCACCCTGACCTGCACCGACCTCCACGACAACTCGGGCGGCGACTGGATCGCGCCCATCGCGGATCAACTCGGGCAGCAGGGCAACATCTCCCTCGACCCGCAGTTCTGCAATGCTTCCGCCGGCGACCTGACGCTCGCCGAGACCTCGCCGTGTGCGCCGGCGTCCGATCCCGGTTGCGGCCTGATCGGAGCCTGGCCCGTCGGTTGCGACGACCTCACGCCCGTGGAATCCGAAATCCATGGACCGGGTCGCGTGGTGCTCGCTCCGTGCCGACCGAACCCCTTCAATCCGGCGACGACGATCCGCTACGGCCTGCCCGAACCCAGCTCGGTTCACCTCGCGGTCTTCGATGTTCGGGGGAGGCTGGTGCGCCGTCTGAAGACGGGCGAGTTCGAGGCGGCCGGATTCCACCGCGTCTTCTGGCACGGACGCGACGATCGTGGGCGCGAGATGAGCTCCGGGGTGTACGTGTACCGGTTGAGGGTCGGCGATGTCACCGCCACGGGGTCGATGAGTCTGATCAGGTAGCAGGCGCCTCGACCCCGCCCCGCCCATTCATCCTGTTCAGTCCGCCGCCGTGGCCCTAGATTGAAGTCTCCGTCCGCCCCTCACCGACACCCCTGGAGCGTCCGTTGAAACCCCGCCTCCGCGTCCCCCACGTCTTCGTCCTCCTGGCCCTGGTGATCCTCGTCTGCTCGGTCGCCACCTGGATCGTCCCGAGCGGCGAATTCCAGCGCGAAGAACGCACCTTCGACGGCCTCACCCGCAACCTGGTCGTGCCGGGCACCTACGAGTCCGTCCCCAAGAACTACTCGGCCGCCGCCGCACTTCTGGGCGACGAGCAGGACGGTCAGGCCACCCCCGTCGGCCTCATGGGCTTCCTGTCGGCCATCCCCCGCGGCATGGAAGCAGCCGCCGACATCATCTTCTTCATCTTCATCATCGGCGGCGTCTTCGGCATCCTCCAGCGCACCGGCGTGATCACCGCCACCGTGGGCCGCATGGTCGACCGCCTCCAGCATCGCGGCCCCCTGCTCACCATCGCCGTCATGGCCGTCTTCGCCGTGGGCGGTTCCACCCTGGGCATGGGCGAGGAGTTCATCCCCCTGGTGCCGGTGTTCGTGCTGGTGGCAAGACGCCTCGGCTACGACGCGCTCTACGGCATGGCCATGGTGGAGATCGCCAGCCAGGTGGGATTCGCGGCGAGCACCACCAACCCCTTCACCGTGAGCGTCGCCCAGGGCATCGCCGAACTGCCGCTGCACTCGGGCATGGGCCTGCGCCTGGTGTTCCTGGTCTGCGCCCTCGCCGTCGCCGTGATCTACCTCCTGCGCTACGGCGCCCGCGTGAAGGCCGACCGCGCCAACAGCTTCATCGCCGACGTCCCCGAGGCCTGGCAGGACATCGACGCGGGTGACGCGGCTGAAGCGGGCAAGCACTTCACCGGCCGCCACCTCGCCATCATCATCACCGGCGCCGTGCTCTTCGCCTTCATCGTCTTCGCCGTACAACGCTATCACTGGTGGATGGCCGAGATGGGCGGCGGCTTCCTGCTCCTGGGCATCGTGGCCGCGGTGCTCGGCCGCCTCTCGCTGGCCGACAGCGCGAAGGCCTTCGTCAAGGGCTGCGAGGAGATGGTGGTGGCCGCCCTCGTCGTCGGTTTCGCGCGTGGAATCGCCGTCGTGCTGCAGGACGGGCTCATCATCGACACCATCGTTCACGGCGCCGCCAGCATGCTCGAGCAGGTGCCGCGCTACGTGGCGGTGGTGGGCATGCTGGGCTTCGAGTCCACCCTCAACCTCTTCATCCCCAGCGGCTCGGGCCAGGCGGCGGTGTCCATGCCGCTCATGGCGCCCCTGGCCGACATCATCGGCGTCACCCGCCAGACCGCCGTGTTCGCCTTCACCTGCGGCGACGGCTTCTCCAACACGGTGATCCCCACCAGCGGCATCCTCATGGCCATGCTGGGTCTGTCCAAGGTGCCGTACGGGCGGTGGTTGCGGTTCATGCTGCCCTTGTTCGGCATGTTGATCCTGCTGTCGGTGGTGTTCCTCGTGATCGCGGTGGTGACCGGGTATCGTTGATCGGCGATTGGCAAAACGCTATCATTGACGGCGTGACCGGTGTTCCTGGGGAGACACGATGCGCCGCCTGCCGATCCTGCTGCCGTTGCTAGCTGTGCTGAGCCTGAATCTGGCCTGCACGGACAGCGGATCGTTGCCCACCCAGCCGGTGGATCCCGGCGCGGCGAGCGCGTGGTCGATGATCTACCCGAGCCTCACCAACGCCGACCTCCGCGATGCCTGGGGACTCGACGCCGACGACATGTGGGCCGTGGGCGAGTACGGAACCATCGTGCACTACGACGGCGCGCGCTGCTCGGTGGTCGAGTCGAGCACGGACGAGGATCTGGTGGCCGTGCACGGCCGCGCTCGAGACGACGTGTGGTGCGTGGGCGGTCGGCAGGTCCTGCACTGGAACGGGATCCGCTGGCGCGTGGTCTTCGAGGGGCCGGACCCCATCATCATGCTCTCGACGATCTGGTGCGCCGGGCCGGACGACGTGTTCGTGGGTGGTCAGACCCGCATCGACGGCGAACTCGAATCCACGGTCCTCCGACTGGTCGGCGACCGGGCCTCTACGACCATCATGCCGGCTGATATCGGACAGTACCCCCACCTCCTCTGGCAACCCGATCCCGACGGGCCCTTGCTTCTGGCATCCTATTCCCGACTCTATCGCTACCGGAACAGCCGTTGGATTCCGTTGGATAGCCAGACCTACTTCTACAGTGTCGATGGCGCCATCGCCGTGGGTCGAAACCCCGACGATGACGACAGTTCGCTGTTCGGCTTCGATGATACCGGCGAGCCCTACTCCCTGTGCCCCGACGCGCCACTTGGATCCGGCTGGAGCGGGGCCGAAGCGATCGTCGATGCCCGCGTCCCGGTGGCGGGCTTCTCCCGATCCCTGGTCGCGATGCTCGACGACTGCCAACCCACCGCTGTGGACTTCGACTCGGGTGTGAACCTCAATGCTCTGGCGATTCCGGAACTGCTCCGCCCGTCGAGCCCGGTGATCTTCGCCGCGGGAGACAACGGTGCGTTTCTGCGCGGCGTCTGGAACGACGACCTCAACGTGACCTGGCAACCGTTGATCCCGGGCACCACTCCCCGCCTCGGAGGCGCCGTCACCGGCACGGCCGAACTCGTCTTCCTGAGCACACGGTCCAATGAACTGCTGATTCGCGAGAACGGGTCCTGGAGGACCGAGCATCAACCTGCCATGAGCTACGATTCGAATCTGGCCATGCTACCGGACGGATCCCTGGTGACCTGGCGTCGGCAGCCCGAGGAGATCGCCGTGCGCCGCCCCGACGCGACCTGGGAATCCCTCCCCGAGGCCCCGGCGGTCATCCGCCATCTGTGGACCGATGGCCGGGACGCCGCGCTGATGTACGACGACTGGATTCACGAATGGACTCTCGCCGACGGCCAATGGAGCCAGACCGACAGCCTGGATACCTGGGTCGTGAGGCTGGAAGGTCGCGAAGAGAACCGGGTCTACCGCCTGACCGACGACCGCCGTCTGCGCCGTCTCGTCGACGGCCAATGGGAGCACGTCCTCGGCGACGAATCCATCCGCGTCGAGGAGTTCCACGTCAGCCCCTGGTCCAACGACGTCTACGTGTTTCTCCGCGAACTGGAGGGACGCTACACGGCCATCCTCCGCGACGGGTTGCTGATCCGCCTCACCCACACCACCAATCGCGTCTGGCCGCTCTTCGGCAACCAGTTCTGCGAGGTCCGCCCGGGCGACCTCTACTGGTGGTATGGCAATACCCTCATGCAGATCGTCGACCGGAACTGGGTCGAGATCGACCTCGACATCGACGGCCAGTACCTCGAGAACGTCTGGGGCCACCCCGACCAGGGCCTCTTCGTCCTCGACAATGGCGGCCGCCTCCACCACCGCCCCTTCCCCGAATCCACCGATTGACCTAGACTCCCCGCGGGAGAAACGAAAGCCAGACCATGATCCGCCGCCTCGCCATTCTCACCACCGCGCTCCTCGCGACCCTCGTCGCGTGGCTCGCGCCCGGGTGCGCGGATCTGAACTCCATGCCCACCGAACCGGTGGAGCCCGTCGCATCCCGCTGGACCGAGGTGTACACCCCCCTGACCCTGAACGACCTGTGGGCCGTCTGGGGTATGGATGCCGACGACATTTGGATGGTCGGCTCCCAGGGAACGATCCTGCACTACGACGGACGCGCGATCGTTCGCCACAAACTGGATGACGACTGGCGGCTCACCGACGTCGACGGCTGCGCCACCGACGAGGTCTGGGCCGTCGGTTCCTACGTCGCCTTGCGCTGGGACGGCCGACGCTGGTCGGAAGTGCCGATGGAGTCCGGTTTCAGTCCGCGGACCGTGCTCTGCGAAGCGCCCGACGAGGTCTACTGCGGCGGCCAGATCAGCGCGCCGCACTATCAGTGGCATGCCGCGATACGGCGCTACACCGGCCACGGTTGGAAAGACTATATCCTGGATTCGGACGACAGCCGTGTCACCAAGCTCTGGCGCCCCCACCCCGACGGCGACCTCTTCGCCATGGTCCGGGACTCCATGATGCACGCCTACCGGATCGCCGGTGGCGACTGGGAACTCCAGGACTGGCCCGGCGAGCCCATCGATGCCGATGGCGACCTCGTCCTCATCGAAACCGGCGACGACGACGAGTACCCCTCCCGACTCTACCGCATCGAGCCCGACCACTCGCTGACCGTGGTCTGCGAGGAATACCTCGGCGATCGCATCCTGCAGGCGCGCGTGCCCCTGATCGGCTTCCAGCGCGGAATCCAGTACGACGTGGGTTGCACGCGCCGCACCCTCCTCGAGTCCACCTGGCGAATGATCCGGGACATCGCCGTCCCCGAGCGCCCGGGCGCCGGAACTCCCGCCATCTTCGTGGTGGGCAACACGGCCATGGCCATGGTGGGCGGCTGGAAGCTCGACTGGACCATCGAGTGGACCAAGCTCTCCCCGGTCGAGAGCTACGACTTCCGCTGGCCCATGCTGGGCAACGGCGACGACCTCTTCATTCCCTACGTCACCGACGACTCCCGCGGCATCTTCGTCCTGTCGGAGTCCGGCTGGCACGTCGAGCCTCTCGGCTACATCCCCGATGGCCAACGCTTCCTGGCCAACGGCGACCTCCTGGTCTGGAATCGGACCTGGGGCAATCAGGTCTCCGGGGAGATCCACCGGCGAGACCAGAGCGGCGCCTGGCAGGCGTTGCCGCCCACCGAGCGGAACACCGCCGGTGTCTGGGGCACGAGCGAGGACGATGTCGTGGCCATGACCACCGACGCCGAGTTCCTGCGACTGGTCGGCGGCGAGTGGATCGTACAAGACCAACTCGGCGACGAATGCTGGTGGTTCGACGGCACAGCTGCCGATCGCCTCTTCGCGTCCGTGAGAGTTCGACAGCTGGGAACCCGGCTGCTCGAGTACGACGGCTCGATCTGGCGCGACATCACCGTCGAAGACGCCGCGAGCGTCTACGAGTGCTATCTGGGCCGACACACCACGACGCTCTACGCCAAGTTCTTTGTGGGTGGCGATTTCGTCTCCAGGAAGTATCGCGACGGCCAGTGGACCGACTTCCCCGAGGCGCAACGGTTCGGCGTCAACGACGATCGGATGCTGGAAGCCGCCGACGGCAAGCTCTACTATCGACGCGACCGCACCATCTACCGCCTCGTTCCCGGCGAATGGAAACCGTTCTACGAGCACGAAGAATGGATCGACGACTTCTTCGTCGACCCGACGAGCGGCGCCCACGTCATGGTCGGCGAGCACCTGATTCACCACCACTCTTATCGCCCGAGGTAACCCATGCCCCGATGCGCCCGTCTGACCTTCGCCCTGGCCGCCCTCGCCGCGGTCGTCTGCTGCGCCACCGAGGCCGCCGCCACGCTCACCCGCGCGCGCACCCTCGGCGGCAACCTCAACTACTTCGAGGACGACGCCGGGGTCACCGTGTGGTACGCCGCCCTGCTCGACTATCCGGACCAGGCAGTACTCGACCTCGGCGACTACGACCACGACGGCGAGGGCGCCTGGAACGAACGTACCACCGGCACCGCCGGCGGCTTCCACGCCAAGCTCGACCAGGCCGGCGCCTGGGCCGTGGGCGTCTATCTCCAGGAAGACCTCCCCACCGGCGCCCCCGGCGGCGGCGCCACCGTGCTCGGCGCCCACCAGTTCGGCAAGCTGGGCGTGGGCCTGCGCGGCCAGTTCACCTCGCATTTCGAGGGCGCCAACTCCACCGAATTCGACGGCTACGGCGAGAGTCTCTACTTCCACAGCTACGGTCTGGGCCTGCGCTGGGATGTGTCCGACAACGTGTACGGCGACATCGCCGGCGAGATCGTCAACGTGCAGGGCGACGCCGCCGACCAGGGCGTCTGGGCCCTGCCGCCCCAGCAGACCTGGGCCACCTGGGGCGCCCGCACCCGCTGGTTCGTGGCCACGGGCGAGAAGACGGTACTCGTACCGGTGCTCGACCACCGCCAGGACGACCGCCAGGTCTACTCCGACATCATCGGCGCCCCCGCCGACCAGCACGCCCGCCTCACCGCCGCCGGCCTGGGCGTCAACATCCTGCCCGACCCCGACAACCTGGTCATCGTGTCCGGCGAGTACCGCTGGGGCCGCGAGGAGTACGACCGGCTGGAAGGCAACTCCACGACCTGGGAGTACGATTCCTCGGAGCTCATCTACAACGAGGTCCACGCCCGCATCGGCATCGAGTCGCGGGTGTTGCCGTGGCTCTCGGTGCGCGGCGCACTCGCCTACTACCGGTTGCAGCAGGAGCGCATGGCCACCCGCGGCGAGACCGTGCCCGGCGAACCGGACCGCTGGCTCGAGGCCAAGGCCATCGACGTGAGCACGCCGGTGACCGTGGGCTTCGGCTTCCATCTCGGCGCGTTCCAGGCCGACCTGCTGCTCAACGCGCGGTGGACCGAGACCTACGGGACCATGCCCTTCGGGCCGACACCGCTGCAGCGGGGAACCTACTCGGCGTTGACCCTCGGATACCGATTCTGACCGAACAGATCAGGAGCAAGAGATGTCCATCGTGTGTGCAGCCATCAAGAACGGAACGGTCGCCATCTCGAGCGATACCATGGTGACGTTCGGGTCATTGAACGTCTCGGCGAAGCATCGCCGGTCGGCCGGCAAGCTGTTCTCCATCAACAAGAGCGTCGTCGGCCTCGTCGGCTGGCAGGCCGTGTCGAACATGATGGAACATCTGATCATCCACGACCGGAAGCTGTTCCGCCTGGATGGGCGGATGGAGATCTACGACACCATGCTGAAGCTGCACGGCAAGATGAAGGACGAGTACTTCATCGAGACCAAAGAGAACGAAGACGACCAGCCGGTGGAGTCGAGTCAACTGGCGGCGCTGATCGTCAACAAGCAGGGAATCTTCGCCGTCGGCAGCTTCCGCGAGGTCAACGAGTACCAGACGTTCTGGGCCATCGGCTCCGGCCGGCGGATCTCCCTCGGAGCCATGCACGCGCTTCATGACCAGAAGGTCACGGCGCGCCGGATCGCCGAGGCGGGCGTCAAGGCCGCCGCGGAATTCGACGAGAGCTGCGCGCTGCCGCTGACGACCCGGACGGTGCGCCTGGACCGGTAGCCGGTCTACCGGAACAACCCCTTCACCCGCCCCCAACTCGCCGCTTCCACGGCCACCAGATCGTCGTCGAGCTGGAAGTTGTCGATGCCCACCTCGAGGTCGCCGCTGCCCTGGATGCGGATCTCCGCCGTGTAGACGCTGGCCATGGTCTCCTGGAATGTCGGCGTGGCGGATTCCTGGACCCAGCCCGCCGCCATGGCCTCGCCGTCGGACCACTGGGGATCGAACTCGAAGGCCAGGTTCTGCCAGGCGCCGGGGGTGAAGTCGGCGGTCAGAGGCAGGTACCAGCCGTTGTGCCCGGAATCCTGGTAGCGGACCCGGAAGTCGGCCGCCGTGAAGGTGCCGGCGAAGAACTTCAGATAGCAGCGCACCGCGACGTAGCCGCGAGCGCCGTAGTCGCCGATGTAGGGTTCGAAGCGCTGGATGGCGCCCGAGATGCCGAAGGTCGGCGCCGTCTGGTAGGAGTGCAGGAACCCGCTGTCGCTCACGCCACCGCTGGCCATCACGGCAAGATCGTTGTCGACGGTGATCCCTTGCCAGCCTCCGATGTCACCGTCGTCCCATTCGTTGGCCACGTACTCGGCGGTGGCGGGCTGCGCGGCGATGGAAAGCATCAAGGCGGCGAAGATGGCGAATCGGGCGAGATTCATGACTTCCTCCCTCGGATCCTGGTGGGCGCGGCCGGGCATGGCCGCATGACAGGGCGTTTTCAATCCCCCCGGAATCTATCACACCCCGGCCTGGACGCCACTGCTCATCGCACGCATCATGCGAGGCGACTCCCCACCCCCGAAAGGCCGTCGCATGACCCGCCGCTCGCTCGCCATCATGATCCTGCTCCTTGTCGCGAGCACGTCCCTGGCCACCACCGCCCGCGTCCGCTCTCTCGGCGGTCAGTCCGACTACTACGAGGACGACTCGTCCGTCCAGCGATGGTACGGCGCCCTGGTCGACTACCCGAACCGCGCCCACCTCGACGCCGGCGATTGGAACCACGACACGGGCGACATCGAGGGCACCGGCGGTGGCCTCCACGTGCAGTTCGACCGCGCCGGCAAGTGGGGCACCGCCGCCATGCACTTCGGCGACGACCTCCCCGAACCCGACCCCGGCGGCTGGATCCGCCTCCTCTACGCGCGGCGCTTCGGCAAGATCGCGCTGGGCGCCACCTTCCGCGGCACGTCGTACAGCCAGGCCGCCAGCGACCCGCCCGACCAGAACCTTCTCGGCGAGAGCCGCTTCGTCCACGACCTCGGCCTCGGCGCCCGCTGGGACCTGAGCGACCGCGTCTACGCCGACCTCGCCGCCGAGATCCGCGAAGGCGAGGTCGACTACTACGACAACGCCAACGGCATCGTCGTGGAGGACGACGGCGGCTTCGACAGCTGGGGTGCGCGCGCCCGCGTCTTCCACGGTCTGCACGATCGGGTCGCCGCCGTCTACCGCCTCGAGTGGTACCACGACCAGCGACCCATCTCCGACGCGACCATGAACGGCCTGGTCGACATGGACGCGAAGATCTTCCGCGGCGGCCTGGGCTTCAACGTCCTCGTCGATCCCGACAACCTGGTAGTCGTGTCCATCGACTTCGATCGCAACGAGGAAAACCGCAACGCCCAGTTCCCGTTCTACGTGGACTGGGATTACGGCTGGCGTCAGTGGTGGCGCCTGGACGTGCGCGTGGGCGTGGAATCGCGCGTTTTGCCCTGGCTCACCCTGCGCGGCGCGGCAAGCTACCGGCGCACCGTGGACGAACAGGTCTACAGCTACACCTGGACTAGCGACTACGAGGAACGCGTCTACACCTACGACCTCGGCGTGGAGGTTCCCGTGGTGCTGGGCGTGGGCGTGCACTTCGGCTCGTTCGACGCCGACTTCGTGTTCAACGACCGCGCGCTCTTCGACGTGAACACAGGTGCGGCGCGGCGCGATTTCGGGGAGGGCGACACGTACACGTCGCTGACGCTGCGGTACTCGTTCTGATCGCGCTCGGTCGTTGTATGCAACACCGGAAGATTGGTAGACTCTCCTCAAGACATCGAACCGGGGGGAGCTGCTTCATGATCGTACGCATCGCCATGCTCTGCTGCGCCGTCATCCTGGCCGGCACCGTGACTCACGCCACCACCAGCCGCGTCGAAGCCCTGGGCAAGACCGGCGACTACCTCGAGGACGACTCCAACGCCATGCGCTGGTGGGGTAGCCTGGTCCTCTATCCCGACCGGGTCATCGTGGAACCCGGCCGCTACCACGGCGCCAACGCTCGAGACACGGTCACTCACCAGGGCGGTAGCCTCAACGTGGGGCTGGGCGCCAGTTCGCGATACGGGGTACTCGCCGTGGCAGTCAGCGACGCACTGCACGAACCCGCTCGACCGGGCGAATCCTTCGCCGCCGCCTACGCCGTACGCCTCGGCCGATTCGCCCCGGGAGTCTTCTTTCGTGGAACGAGTCATCAGGAACTGCACTTCGAACTTCCGCTCTATCACAACCACAACCTCTGGCAACACGACGTTGGTGCGGGGCTGCGTGTCGACCTCGGCCGTGGTCATGACGTCGAGGTGGGCGCCTACTGGCGGGAGACGCAGTTCAGCTATGAACGCAGGGACCTCGACACCTGGGCAGAGGACATTCGCTGGGGTACCTGGGGAATCCGGTCCCGGGCCCGACTCCGCCTGGGTGAGCGGTTCGACCTGATCCCCGTCGTCGACTACCTCAGCATCGACGCCGGTGCCCTCGACCGGAATCAGGAAGCGTCCGTTCTTCGCGACGGCGAGGTCTGGCGAATCGGCGTGGGTGGAAACCTGACCCCGCGTTCCGGCCAGGTGGTTGTGTTCGCCGCCGAATACGGACGTGAAATCGTTCACTCGACTCCCTACGAAGACCACTGGCGGACCGATCCCATCGATCTGAATCATTGGAACGCCACGGTACGCCTCGGCTTCGAATCCGAGATCCTGCGCTGGCTCACGGTCCGGGGCGCTGCCACGTATCAACGCTACCGCACCACCGTCAAGAGAAGCTACAAGGAGACGACCATCCGCCAGGGCGCCCCCACTCACGCCCACCTCGGCGTCGCCTTCGTCTTCCGGCCACTGACCATCGACCTCGCCTACGGCCACACCACCCCCCTCGAACCCGGCCAGCTCCAGGCCGACCTCTATCCCGACGACAGCACGACCTTTCTCACCGGCACCCTCCGCTATGTCTGGTAGCACCGACCACGGCGGCGGCCTCTACCTCGACCCCGTCCTCTACGACGTGGTCAACACCCCGGAGACCGCCCGCGAGGTCGATGCGCTCCAGCGCGCGGCGAAACGCTTCGCGCGCCGCAGCGGCCCCGGCTCCGTGTGGCTCGAGCCGGCCTGCGGAACCGGCCGCTACCTGCGTGGGCTGGCCCGCCGCGGCTGCCGGGTGCGCGGCTACGATCCACTGCCCGGCATGCTCGACTACGCCGCTCGCCGTCTCGACCGCCTCGACGCCGACCACCGCCTGGTCACCGCCGATTTCACCGCGCCGCTGATGGGTCTCGGTCGTTCTGACGTCGCCTTCTGCCCCGTGAACTCGGTCCGCCACCTCGCCACCGACGCGGCCATGCTCGCCCACTTCGAGCAGATCGCCGCCAACCTCGCAACGGGCGGCGTCTACCTCGTGGGCATCGACCTCCACCATCCCGACCGCGAACCCGACGAGGACGTCTGGCAGGCCACCCGAGGCTCGCTCTCCGTGCAGCAGGTCATCCAGTACTTGCCGCCCGAAGGCCGAACGCGTGTCGAGACCGTGATCGTGGAATTCGTCGTCACCCGCCCCCACGGCACCGAGCACAGCGGCTATCGCTACGACCTGCGCACTTACACCGGGCGCCAGTGGACGGACCTCGTCGACCGCTCGGCGCTGCAGCGCGTGGCCGTCTGCGACGCGAACGGGCGGCCCACCGATGGGACCGCCCGCTTGCCGTATCAACTCGAGGTCTTGGCGCCGCGCCGCTAGATCAACGTGATCAGCGCCCGGCGATGGTCACCCCGCCGCTGCCGGTGTCCACGATCACGCGGGTCTTGCCGTCGCCCACGCGCATCTTCAACTCGCCGCGCTCCTTGTGCAGGATCTCGGCGCCGGGGACGTCGGTGCGGATGCCGCCGCTGCCGGTATCGACGCTCACGGTAGCCGAGGCGCCGTCGGGCAGGGTGAGGTTCACGCCACCGCTGCCGGTGTCGATGACGAAGCGCCCGGTGCCCATGCGGTCGAGCTGCAGTTCCACCCCACCGCTGCCGGTGTCGATGATCGCCTTGTCGGCCTTCACGCGACGGGCGGTGACCGCGCCGCTACCGGTGTCCACGTGCAGTTCCTCGGTATCGGCGCCGTCGATGCGCACGCCGCCGCTGCCGGTGTCCACCTTGAGGGCTCTGCCCCGATGGTTCTCCACCATCACCTCACCGCTGCCGGTGTCGCAGAGCAGGTAGCCGTCGATGTCGGCCACCTTGACCTCGCCGCTGCCGGTGTCGCACACCAGCTTGCCGGTATGGCCGGTCACGTCGATGGGGCCGCTGTTGGTGTCGAGGACGAGCTTGCCGTCGATGCCGGTGGCCTTGATGTCGCCCGCGGCCAGGTAGACGCTGGTCTTGCGGTCGGCGGGCACGCGCAACGTCACGTCGGCCCACACCTCGAGGCCGCGTCCGGAGCCTTTCACGGTGACCTTCTCGCCGCCCATACTGTTCCAGAGTTTGCTCCACCAGCCGCTGTCGCCGTCCTGATCGGGCTGCCAGATGGTGGTCGAGCCGCGGCCGAGGTCGGGATAGATGTACGTGCGGTGTTCCTCGATAGGGAACTCGACCACGAGCTTGGACTTGCGGCCGGTATCCAGGTCCACGGTGATCATATCGGGCTCGGCGTCGCTGCCCCGGACCTCCACGTGGACCTCGAAATCGTCTCCCGTCGCAGCCTCCACGCGGATCTTGCCGATGAGGTTCACGAGGACCAGCTCGTCGGCCTCGAAGGTGAAGTCGTGTTCCAGACCGGAAGCGGCCACAGGGCCGGCCACGAGCAGAATGAGGGCGAAAGCGGCGATGAGCCGCGCGCCACGTGACGAGCGCAACGTCATGATGGGTCTCCTCGAGTGAAATCGCTGAACGGGAGCCGGGGCATAGACTCGGAGAATGCTTACGCAGCGCGGGCGGCGGGGTTGCGGACGGCGGGAATGAAAAAACGACGCCGCCTCGGCCGAGGCGGCGTCGTTTCCAGACCGGTGGCGCGGCTAGTTCGCCGCGAACGCGGTCTCGAAATCCTGGTTCAGCGCTTCCAGGCGCAGTCGGGCGCGCTTGCGAGCCTTCTCCGCTTCCTCGGGCGAGCGAGCGGCGTTGATGTCCCGCAGGCCCTCCTCGAGGGCCGACTGCAGGAGATCGAAGTGCTCGGCGCGATTCCTGGTGGGCTGATCCTTCATCGTCGTCATTGCCTCGTGCCTCCTCCGGGGACCGACGCCGCCAGGTGGGGGGAAGCGTGCTGGCGGCGCCGGTTATTGGTTGCTTGCCCTGCATTCAGGTCATTGCAGGGGGCATGCCCGTTCGATCGGTCATCGAGAAAAAAGCAAATACGCGGCTGTGCGGGCCCTGTGAGGAACTGGTCCGGATCCTGTAAGCGGATAGCCGTGGGTCGGCTGACCGGAATCCGGACGCTGCGACCGCCGACGGTGGCAGGTTTGGACCCGCGTCAGCCCGTGGACCGTCGCCGCCGCGGCTCGATCTGCGAGAGGATCATGCCCACCAGCATGAGCACGCACCCGGCGATTCCCCGCGTTGCCAGGCTCTCGCCCAGCATGACCATGCCGCCCGCCACCGCGAAGACCGCCTCCAGCGAGAGGATGATGGCCGCGTGGGCCGGCGGCGCGTGGCGCTGGGCCACCACCTGGAGAGTGTAGGCCACGCCGGTCGACAGGAACCCCGCGTAGAGGATGGGCCAGAGCGCACCCTGGATGCCGCTCCAGGCGGGGTCCTCGAACACGAAGGCCATGATCAGCGACAGCACCGAGCACACCCCGAACTGCAGCGCCGCCAGCCTGACCGGCTCGGTGTGCGGCGCCCACTTGCCGATGAGCACCACGTGGGTGGCCCAGAAGAAGGCGCCCACGAAGACCAGGAAGTCGCCCTTCGCCATATGCAGGCCGCCGGTGATGGTCAGGAAGTAGAGACCGACCACCGCCAGGATCGCGCCCACCCAGGTGCGCCTGTGCGTGTGCTGGCCCACGAACAGGCCCAGGAACGGCACCAGTACCACGTAGAGACCGGTGATGAAGCCGGCCTTGCCCGCCGTGGTGTAGACCACGCCGAACTGCTGCAGGGTGGCGCCGCCGAAGAGGACGAGGCCGAGGACGAGGCCGCGCTTGAGGTCGACGCGCCAGGGGGACGGGGGGCCGCCGTCCGGACCGCCGGTGCGGGAACGGGCGCGCACGAGGGGGATGAGGACCAGCGCGCCCAGGGCGAAGCGGGCGCTGTTGAAGGTGAACGGGCCGGTATGCTCCATGCCGAGGCGCTGAGCCACGAACGCGAAGCCCCAGATGGCTGCGGCGAGGAGCAGGAGGAGGTCGCTGCGGAGTTTGGGGGTCATGACCATGCTCCAGTCCGGGACGCCGAGTATCGCGCAACAACTAACAGTCGCACTTCTGGATGTCCAGGGCTTGGCCGGAACCGGACCGTGCGCTAGGCTGGCGTGGTCCAGTCCCTGTTCTGCGTAGGAGATCGCCCATTGATCCAGTTCACCCACCGCCGGTCACTCTCGCTGGCCTGCCTGGCGTTGCTGGTGGCGCCGTTGCCCTGGCTGCTGCCGGGGCTGTTGCTGGCCCATCTGCTGCGCCGAGGGCGCGGCGACGGGTTCGACGGCTTGACCCGGCTGCCGCTGGCGCTGGCGGCGCCGGCCATCGCCTTGCCCTGGTTGCGGATCCTCAACGTGCCCTGGCAGGAGACCTGGCTGGGACTGTCGGCCCTGGCGCTGGTGGCGCTGACCGTGGGGATCGTCCGCTCGACCGAACGTCGCTGGGCGCCCGCCGCAGCGACCTGGCTGTTGCTCGCCGTGGCGGTCTACCTGGTGCCGTATCTCCGCTTTGCCGCGCCGTCGGGTGTGGACATGGGCATGCACCTGGCCTTCGCGCGACTGCTGCTGGACGGCGGCGCCATACCCATGACCCAGGACCCCTTCTTCCCCGGCGTGTCGTTCGGCCTCTACCCCCTCGGTTTCCATGCCCAGACTGCGCTGATCGCCCAGCTGTGGGGTGACCTCGGCCGCAGCGGCCTGGCCAACGTGGCGTTGACCCACGCCTTCTTCCCGGTGGCCGTGTACCTGTGTCTACGGCGGGGACCGGGGCTGGATCGCCGCGCCCTGGCGGCCGCCGTGCTGGTGGTCTGGCTGTCGCGCTCGCCGCAGAACTACGTCGCCTGGGGAGGGAATCCCAGCGTCCTGGCCTGCGCCTTCGCGCTGGTGGCGCTGCGACGTTTCGGCGATGCCCTCGCCGCACCCGATCGCCGCGTCTGGATCGAGGCGGCGCTGATGGCCGTGGCGGCGGCCACGACCCATCCGACGGCTGCGGTGGTCATTCTCTACGCGGCTCCGGCCATGCTCGCCGTGCAGGTGATCGGCGGCGGCCGGCTCACCCGACGGCACCTGACCGCCGGGTGGCCCGCGCTGGCAATCGGCGCCGCGTTGCTGGCGCCGCTGGCGCCCCTGTTCGCGGAGCTGCATTTCGGTGCCGATGAACTGGCCTGGATCCGTGAGAACCTCAAGACGCCGCCGCAGGCGCCGGCGCCGGGTCTGGTCGGCGCGTTCCGGCACGTGGTGGGTCAGTTCGGTGACACGTGGCTGGTGGTGGTGCTGTTCATCGCGCTGCTCCAGGTGCGTCGCGACCGCGGACGTGGCCTGCTCGTCGCCGTCAGTGGAGTCGCGGCGGTGGAACTGATGGCCGTGCTGTCCACGTCTTCCTGGCTGCCGCTGACCACGTCCCTGGTTCCCGACCGAGTGATGCCCTTCGCCCTGCCCCTGGCCGCGCTGCCACTGCGGGGCTGGCTCGACGGTCTGGCCGACGTGCGGACGCGCTGGACGCGCGGCGGTCGGATGCGGCCGGCGGCGGGTCTGCAGATCGTGCTGCTGCTGGCGTTGGTGGTGATCGCGGGCGCCAAGCATCACCACTACTACCATCGAGGTCTGCTGGGCGGTCAGATCGTCACCGCGGCCGACCGCGAGGCGCTGGCGTGGCTGGCGGAGCACGCGCCGCCGCAGGGACTCATCGCCACGGAGTACTACGACGCCGGCCAGTTCGTGCCGGCCCTGGCCGGGTTGCCGCACACCACGCCGCAGGTCAATCCGATCTGGATGGACGAGATCCGGCAGGCCCTGGCCGGTCGCGAACCGGTCCTGGGATTCACCGGCGCCCGCACCTGGGCCGGCCGCGAGCGGGGCCCGGACCATCCGCGTCGCGGGCCGACGGTGTTCGAGCGCCGCGACGAGCATGGTACCGCCGTGATCTGGCGCCTCGCGCCGCCGGACGACGCCGGCCCGGTTCCGCCTTCGCCGTAGAGGGGGCGGTCGGTTGACTGAGTGGCGGCGGTGGGGGACACTTCGCCGGAGTCGGAGCGCCTGAGTTGACCCGGCCCCGCGGACCGCATGCTACCATGGCAGCGACCGGAGGACCGTGCATGACCCCCACGTTGCTGCTGATCCACCACAGTCACACCGACATCGGCTATACCGATCCGCAAGGTGTGGTCGAAGGCTGGCACGTCGACTTCATCCGGCAGGCGCTGGCCCTCACCGCCACACACCCCCACTTCCACTGGCAGTGCGAATGCCACCGCCAGGTCGAGCTCTTCCTCGCGGCCGCCGACGACGACGAGCGACTCGCCTTCCTCGAGGCGGTCCGCCACGGCCGCATTGGCCTCTCCGCCAGCTGGGCCAACCTCAACGAGCTGGCCGACCAGCCGCTCCTCCACGTGCTCACCCGCCGCGCCGCCGACACCGCCCGCCGCACCGGCCTCGGCATCCGCTCGGCCATGACCGCCGACATCAACGGCTACTCCTGGGGCTTCTGCACCGCGCTCCTCGACGCCGGCGTCGAGAACCTCTTCACCTGCATCCACACCCACCACGGCATGTACCCGCTGGGCCGCCAGCAAACCGGTTTCTGGTGGGAGGCGCCCGACGGCCGCCGCCTCCTGGTCTGGTCGGGCGAGCACTACCACTTCGGCAACGAACTGGGCCTCGCGCCCAGCGCGGTATCGAGCTACCTCACCAAGGACGACTGCGACGCCCACACCATCTTCCACGACCACTGGACCGTGGCCGAGCGGCGCATTCCCCGTTACCTGGAGCGCCTGCGCGCCGAGGGCGTGACCGTCGACCCCGTGCCCATGATGATCAGCGGCCAGCGAACCGACAATGCCCCGCCGTCGGGCGCCATCGCCGAAACCGCCGCCCGCTGGAACGCCGAGCACGGCGACGTCTGTACCGTGGAGATGGGCACCCTCGACACCTTCTTCGACCGCGTCCGCGAGACCGACCTGGCCCTCACCCTACCCATCCACCGCGGCGACTGGCCCGACTGGTGGAGCGACGGTCTGGCCAGCGAGCCGGTGAGCACGCGTCTCTTCCGCGAGGCCCAGCGCCGCTGGATCTGGCTGCGCGCCCTCCGCGATCGCCATCCCGATCTGCCGCGGCCCGAACTGTGCGACCTTGTCACCGATCTCGGCCTCTACGCCGAGCACACCTTCGGCCACAGCGACAGCGTGACCGCGCCCTGGCACGCACTGGCCCAGTCGCTGGGCGAGCGCAAGCGGGCCTATGCCGCGGCGGCGCTCGATTCGGTCACCGCCCACGTCGATCGGGCGCTGCACCACCTGGGCGCCAGCTCGCCCGCGCCGTGCCGTCCCCTGCTCTACCGGGTGACCAATCCCCTCGACGTGTCGGTCACCGGCATGGTGCCCCTGATCGTCGGCCACGAGGAATACCGCGAGCGCGACCTCGACGGGGCAGTCCGCCTGCGCGACCCGCAGCGGGCCAAGATCCGGCCCTGGCAGCGCCGACCGGTGCCCCGGGGCATGGCCTTCGACACGCCCATCAACCTCGAGCCCGGCGAGACCCGCGAGCTCGAGCTGGCCAGTGCGCCCGGCAAGCGCCAGGACGAGCCCGAGCCGCAGCCGTGGACCGACGGCGGCGAGCTCATCGCCGACGCCGTGCGCCTAGCCTGGACGCGCGGATCGGGCATCACGTCGTTGCGGGTCGGCGACCGTTCTCTGCTGCGCGCCGACGCGCCCTTCCCGGCGCTCACCCTGGTGCGAGAGTCGACACCCGTGGATGGTCGCGACGGCGGCGACCAGGCCCACGCCCGTGGCGCCATGCTGCTGAATCGCAAGGGCCCCGGCGAGAGCCGCGACCTCGCCCGCTGCGCTGGCGGTCGCGTGGTGGCGGCCGGCCCGGTTGCCCTGCGCCACGTGCTGCGCTTCGAGGGCGCCGGACTGTCATGGGGCGAGCTGGAACTGGCGGTCCACCGCGCGGCGCCCATTCTCGAAGCCTCCCTGCGCCTGCACCTGCCCGGCACCTGGGACCCCACCAACCTGTACCTCCCGCTGCCGTTCACCTGGCCGGACGCCGACGACCTCTGGGTCTTCAAGGCCGGCGCCGCCGTGCGCCCCTGGCACGACCAGCTGCCCGGCACCTGCACCGACTGGACCTGCCTGCAGGAGGGCTTCGCCTGGTGCGGCCATGACGGCGGTCTCGCCGTGGCCATGCCCGACGCGCCCCTGCTCTGGGTCGGCCCCCTGGACAGCGGTCCACGCTGCCTCATGGGCGACGCCGACCTGCCGCCCCGCCCCGACCACCTTCACGCCTGGCTCGCCACCAACTACTGGGAAACCAATTTCCGCGCCGACCTCGGCGGGTTCCTCGAATTCCGATTCCTGGTATCCTGGGGTCCGGACCTCGCTGATCCCGCCGCCGCCCGCGCCCGCTGCCTGGGCCTGAGCCACGGCCTGTCCGCCTACCGACTGGGAGCCTGACCTTGCGCCATGCCCTGCTCGCTTGCTGCCTCCTGCTACCCTGGAGCCTGAACGCCGCCATGATCGACCTATCCCTAGTCCCGCCGCCGCGCTCGCTGGACCTGGCCTCGGACACGTTCACCATCGACGGCGAGACGGTCGTCGTGGTGGAGACCGGTCGCGATGACCTGCGTTCGCGGGTGTTCCTATTGCTCGACCTGTTGCACTCCGCGGGCATCGTGGTGCCGGTGACCGAGGGCGATGGGCCGATGCCCGGAGCCATCTTCGTGGGCAGCCTATCTGGCGAATCATCGCCGGATAACTACACCCTCGATGTCATGCCGGACGGGATCGTGCTGCGCGGCGGCTCGGCCGACGGCGTGACCTGGGGGCTGCAGACCCTGCGCCAGTTGCTGCCGACCGGGCTCGAGACGCCTTACCCGCGGGTGGTGGACGATCCGGGCCGCCCGGACGGCGATCTGCGCGCGCTGCCGCCCGACTGCCGCTATCCCGTGAACAACCTCAAACCGGCGCCGGCGGTGATAGGGCGTTCGGGCGACGGCTGGCGCGGCGGCCCGTCGGTGACCGTGCCGTGCCTGCGCCTCAACGACGGCCCACGGTTCGGCTGGCGTGGCGTGCTCCTCGACTGCTGCCGGCACTTCGTGGACATCCCCACCATCGAGCGGCTCATCGACCTCATGTCGTTGCACAAGCTGAACCGCCTGCACTGGCACCTCACCGAGGACCAGGGCTGGCGGCTGGAGATCAAGTCGCGGCCGAAACTGGCGTCGGTGGCCGCATGGCGAACCGATCACGACGGGGTGCGCTACGGCGGCTACTACACGCAGGACGAGGCGCGGCACATAGTGGATTATGCCGCGGCTCGCGGGATCACCGTGGTTCCGGAGATCGAGATGCCCGGGCACAGCCAGGCGGCACTATCCGCATATCCCGAGCTTGGTTGTACAGATGGGCCGTTCGCCGTGCAGGATAGCTGGGGCGTCTGGCCCGACGTCTATTGCGCCGGCGACGACGCGGTCTTCGACTTCCTCGCCGAGGTGCTCACCGAGGTGCTCGACATCTTCCCCTCGGAGTTCATCCACGTGGGCGGCGACGAGTGCCCCAAGCACCGCTGGAAGGAATGCCCGAAGTGCCAGGAGCGCATCCGCACAGAGGGCCTGAAGGACGAGCACGAGTTGCAGAGCTGGTTCATCCAGCGCATGGAACGCTGGCTCGCCGCGGCCGGCCGTCGCCTCATCGGCTGGGACGAGATCCTCGAGGGCGGCCTGGCCCCGGGCGCCACGGTGCAGAGTTGGCGCGGTTTCGAGGGCGCCGTGGCCGCGGCCAAGCAGGGCCACGACACGGTGGTCTCGCCCACCAGCCACGCCTACTTCGACTACGACATCGGCGGCACCGACATGATCGAGGTCTATGCCTACGAGCCGGTGCCGGCGGAGCTGAACGAGCGCGAGGCAAGGCACGTCCTCGGCGGCGAGATGAATCTCTGGACCGAGTACGCCCCGCAGATCACCCACGACGAGCGGCTATTCCCCCGGCTGTGCTCCATGGCCGAGGTGCTGTGGACGCCGGCGCCGCCGCACGCGGACAAGGGCGGGCGCGACGTCAGCGATCCGGCGGTGGTCGGTCGCGACCTATCTGATTACTGGCGCCGCCTATCCGGCCATTACGAGCGACTGGATAGGCTGGGCGTGCGCCGCGCCGGCGAGGGTCGACCTATCACACTAACGGCTGCATGGGATGGCCAACGAGACGGCTGGCTCCTGGCCTGGGACGTCGGGCGCCGGCCATCCGGCAATGCCGAAGTGAGGGTGACCGCGGGCGATGCCGTCCACCGAGAAGAGCCCGAGGGCACCGGATTCCGGCGCGACGATGGCCGGGTGAGCGCCCAGCTCTGGGTCGATGAGCGACCGTTCGGCG
The DNA here is from genome assembly GCA_003353795.1 of bacterium. Classification (GTDB taxonomy): domain Bacteria; phylum Krumholzibacteriota; class Krumholzibacteriia; order LZORAL124-64-63; family LZORAL124-64-63; genus Glo-17. The sequence continues at coordinate 6,015 of PIVY01000024.1, read as the reverse complement.
CCCCGCAGGAACTGAAACTGGTGAAGAACCTGGCCCTCGGCTCGACCATGAAGGTGGAGCCCGAGCCGGCGGAAAAGTACACGCCGCAGGTCGCCGACCCCGTCACCGACGGCGTGATGCCCGATGGTGACTACCGCGATGGTCGCTGGCTCGCCTGGGAAGGGCCCGACGGTCTGGTCACCCTCGACCTGGGTGAGGCCCGGGAGGTGAGCGCCGCCAGCGCCGTCTGCCTGCATGCCGGCGGTCGGCTCATCTACTCGCCGGAGCGGGTCACGTTCGAGGTCTCGCGTGATGGCGACCAGTGGATCGAGCTCGGGTCGGACACCTGGCGCCTACCGCCCGAAGTCATGGCGAGGGTGCTGCGGACGTATCGAGTGGAGGCCGCGGAGCCCTTGGAAGCTCGGTACGTGCGGGTACGGCTCGAGCAACGGCGGGTGTTGCCGGACTGGCCGTGGTATCACGAGAACGAGCCGTGGATATTCCTGGGGCAGATCATCGTGGAGTAGCTGGGATTCTTCGGTCCAGGGATTGCGCCGGCGCGTCAAGGCGCGCCCGGATTCAATGCGTGGACCGGCTCACCCCGCCATCCATTCCCCGACGGGTCGTGCCAGGAACACGTCCACGGGCACTCCATCGCCACCGACGACCAGTGTCCTCTGCGGCGCAAAGGCCTCGTCGAATGCCGCCAGCCCCGGCATGGCGCCGGCCGCCCGCCCGCTCTTGACCTCGATCGCCATCAGCCGCGCTCCGGATCGAACCACGAAATCCACCTCGCGATTCCGATCCCGCCAGTAGAACACCTCGCACTCACCGGCGGTTGCGGCGTTGGCCAGGTGGGCGCCAACGGCCGATTCCACGAGTCGCCCGCGATACTCCCGATCGTTGCGCGCCTCGGTCGGCGAGAGTCCTGACTGCACCGTCATCAACGCGGTATTCAGGACCTGGAACTTCGGGCTCGATCCCCGCCGCCGCACGGCTTCCCCGGCATACTTCGGCAATCCGCGGAGCATTCCGACGCCTGCCAGCAAATCGAGGTAGTGCGCGAGGGTCGTGGTGTTGCCCGCGTCCTGCAGTTGCCCGACCATCTTGTTGTAGGAAAGGATCTGCCCCGAGTACCGGCAGCCCAGTTCGAACAGCCGTCGCAGCAACGCCGGTTTGTCGACCCGCGTGAGGAGCAGCACATCACGTGCGATGGTCGTCTCCACCAGTGCATCGAGAATGTATCGCCGCCAGCGGTCAGGATCATCCAGAAGAGGGGCGGCACCAGGGTACCCACCGAAGTAGAGGTACTGCTCGACGTTCAGGCCGAAGGCGTCACGCATCTCGGAGAATGACCAGTGCGGCAACCAGAGTTGCTCGAACCGCCCGGCCAGACTCTCGGTGAGGCCGTTCTGCAGCAACAACGGCGCAGACCCGAGGACGACCAGCCGGAGGTTCACCCCGTTGCCGGTGTCTTCGTCCCAGAGCCGCTTCACGGTCTCCGACCAGTTCTGGACCTTCTGGATCTCGTCCACGGCGAGCACCGCGCCGACATCACCGGACTGAACTGCGAGATCACGGGCAGCATCCCACTGCGTTCTCAACCAGGTCGCGTCGCGCAAGGTGGGCTCGTCGGCTGAGACGTAGAGACGAAGCTGATCTCCGCGCTCCAGCACCTGCCGCACCAGCGTCGTCTTGCCGACCTGGCGTGCGCCGGCGACCACCTGGATGAGGTGTCGCGTTTCGCGCAACCGCGACGCGAGAGTCGCCGCTTGCTGGCGGGTGAAATCCGGATAAGACGATTTACTCTCCATATTGAGATATTTTACTCAACGTATTGAGTAATTCGCAAGGTATAATTTAAATCATTACTGGGGAACGCCTTAGAGCCTCAGGCCAGCCGTCACCAAGCTCAACGCCCCTTCAAACACACGATCTCCAGCACCCCATCCTCCCCATCGTCCTCGGCTTCGTCGTCGTCCCCGCCGCGCCCCCCGTACATCGATCCCCACGCCGACATCAGATTCTCCACCATGATCCAGCGACCATCGTCGAGGTGATACAGGCGGTCCTGCGACCTGTCGCTCTCCACTTCCACGTGCACGACCTCCACGAAGCGACCGTCGGCATCGAACACGTCGTACGAGTCAGCCGGATCGCCGTCTTCCACGAACTCGCTGTGGCCGTTCTTCACCCAAACCGTACCGTCATCGAGGATATGGATGCCGGCGATGGCCGCCGACGTGTCGAGGAATTCCGAGTCGAGCCTGATGGACTCGCCGTTGATGCTCATGGAGACATTGTCGGCCATGCCGTCGATCTCTTCCTTCGTGCGCCGCCGCGGTTCGTACTCCCGCTCGATCACCGTCACCAGCTTTCCGGACGCGTCGCACACGTGGATCCGATACCTGTCGCGCTCGGCCGCGAAGTAGACCCGCCCCTCGGCGTCCACGTCGAACTGCCCCTGATCGACGAACCAGTTCTTCTTCTCGTCGTACGTCCGCGCCCCGAAGTCGAATCCCGAGGGTGCGTTCATGAACCGGGCGATCTCGCTGCCCTCCAGATCGAACACCCCGAAGTAACGCGACTGAGTAGGCGTGCCGTCCTCCTCGTTGCGGAACTGGTTGCCGCACACGACCAGGACGCCGCCACGGCACCGGGCCTGATGGATCCAGCTCGCCGACAGCGACTCGCCCGCCTCGTCCTCCAGGTGGATCGACGACCGGGGCACCCCCTCCGTATCGATGACAGTGAACTGCCCCATCTTGCGGTCCTTGATGCCGAGATTGCCGTCAGGCAGCCAGAACAGTCCGTCGGGATTCTGGACCTCGCCGGGGCCCTCGCCCTCGCGGCTCAAGGTCTCGACGTACTCGCCCGCGGCCGAGTAAACGAGGATCTGACCGACCTGCGTGTCGGCGAGCCATACCGTGTCGTCGGGACCGGCCGCCGCAACGGTGATGACGCCGATGAGTTCTTCCTCGTCGTCCACGTTCACGCGCCACTGTTCCTCGAGCTGAAGCGTACGCACGCCGTTCAAGGGTTCGGCGCCGTTGCGAACGTGACGGACGCCGTCGATGACCTCGACGGAGGGCTCGGCGGCTGCGGCGGCCGTGATGGCGAAGAGTGCGAGGGCGGCGGTGGCAAGCGTTCGCAGCATGACGGCTCCCGGGTCACGGTGACGATGGCGTTCGAACGGCGTCGTTGAACCGTTCCATACGCATCGTCACCATGCCCGGTTGCGGGCGAGATTGCCAGCATTGGTGCGCCTGCCGGCGCACGACCTCAGGAATGCCCGTACGACGTTTCCGTAGTCCGTGCGCCGGAGCAATCCACCGGCCCCAGCGTCAGCTTCGCCAGGAACCCGGGAATGCAGAATCCCGTGCTCACGTTCACGAACGCGGCCGCGGCCAGCGACCAGCCCACCAGGGAGCCCGCCAGCGGATTCCCAGTCAGCATCAACCCAGCCGCGGTGGCGATCATGACCGTGCCCATGGCACAGGTGAACCGTCGCCGCGCGGTGTATCGCGGCAGTCGCGGGCCGCCGGTCAGATGCCGGATCCCGTGGTTGTAGATCACGTCGAAGGGATGGCCGGGCAGCAGGGCGCCCAGGAAGGCGAACGGCAGCAATGCCCCCAGGACCAGGGGCGATCCCATGGCCGACCCCACCGCCACCCAGGTCATGCAGATCGCGGGTGCGAGCCGCAGGGGCAGGTCGATCTGGCGGTAGGTCTCGTCGTCGAGGCCGCAGAAGCCCTGGGCCTGGATGTTGGCGCGGATGGTCTCGATGGCGGGCATGGCGGCCTCCTGGTCACTGTGATTTCTGCGTTCTCATGAACCAGTTCGCCGGATCGGCGCCTCGACTGCCATGCGATGATCGTTGTATCATCGCCGCCGATCGACTCCTTCTGTCCGTGAGGTCCGCATGTTGCGCGCGCTGATTCTCTTCTGCCTGCTCGCCACCTCGGCCGCCGCCTTCGAGTACCCCACCACGCCATGGAACCCAGAGTGGTACCGTGCGCCGCGCGCGGACGAAGCGCCGGTCATCGACGGCCTCCTCGACGATCCCGCCTGGCAATCCGCGCCCTGGACCGACCTCTTCGTCGACATCGAGGGCGAGGCGCGCCCGGTCACGCCCCGGTACGACACCCGCGCCAAGCTCGCCTGGGACGACCGCGCCCTCTACATCGCCGCCGACCTGCGCGACGACCACGTCTGGGGCACCCTCACTGAACGCGACGCGGTCATCTTCGAGGACAACGATTTCGAGGTCTTCCTCGACCCCGACGGCGACAACCACCACTACGGCGAGTTGGAGATCAACGTCCTGAATACGGTGTGGGACCTGCTGCTAGTGAAGCCGTACCGCGACGGTGGCCCGGCGCTCAACGACTGGACTATCGAGGGCCTGGAAACCGCGGTGGCGATCGACGGGACGCTCAACGACCCGTCCGACATCGACCGTGGCTGGACCGTGGAGATCACCATCCCCTGGGCTGCGCTATCGGATATCACCCGCAGCGCCGCCTGCCCCCCGCAGCTCGGTGACGCCTGGCGCCTCAACTTCTCCCGCGTGCAGTGGGAGCACCGCATCGAGGACGGCCGGTACGTGAAGACGCCCGTCGAGGGCCGCGGCTGGAAGGGCGAGGACAACTGGGTGTGGTCGCCACAGGGGCTGGTGGCCATGCACATGCCGGAGCGGTGGGGGTTCGTGACGTTCACCGGAACCGCCGCCGACAAGATCGGGGATCCGCGGAAGAGTGTGCGGGAGGCGTATGAGTTGTTGATGCCGGTTTACTATGCACAGCGGGTGTATCGGGAGGAGCGCGGGGTGTTTGCTGCGCGGCTGGCGGATCTCGGGGCGATTCCCGCGGACGTCCGCGGGCGGTTGACGGCGGTTGGGTTCGAGCTTGGAGCGACGGAATCCACGTTTACCGCGACACTGGGCTCGCGATGGACCGTTGACCAGGATGGGCGCCTCACCATGCAGAAGTAGATTCCGCCACCAGTCCTCATCCCGATGAGGTATCATCAACGCGGTTCTTCCTGGGGAGGATACGCCGATGTCGATTCGTTATTTCCAAGCCCTCGGCTCCATCTCCGCGATCTTGATCGGGATCGGCTCCACGACCGCCACGGCCGAAACTTTCGACTACCGTCTCTCGCACGCCATCCGCGCCCACCAGGTGCCCGACGAACGGACCGGAGCCTTCCTCGCCGACGGTCCGCTCGTCTTCCGGATCGTCGATGGCGATGCTCCCCGGCTCGAAATCCTGGATCGGTCCATTCCCGGCGAGATGGTGCCGGTGGGTGAGATCGTCCTCCCACGGCTCGCGACCTCGCTATCGAAGGACGGCGACCGCCTCTACGCAACTGACGCCGCAGGTCTCGACATCATCGACATCGGCGACCCCGCCGCGCCGACGATCCTCGGCTCGCACGCGGTGCCCGGAGCCAGGTGCGCCTCCGCCCAGGGCGACCTGCTCGTGGTGACCCGCGGCTACGATGGCGCATCCTTCTACGACGCCGCCGACGCCACGGCGCTCACTCTCCTGTCCGAGATGCCCCTAGCGGCTATCGCAACGATCATGGCGTTCTTCGATGGCCGTATGGTGATCGGCCTCGGCGACTACGGTTTCGCGCTGATCGACATCGCCGACCCCACGGCTCCGATCCTGCTGGATATCCAGTCGCCCAATCACGGATTCATGCAGTTCCTCAACGTGAACGGCCTGCTGCTGATGGTCACCTGGGACGTGGGAATCCGCTTCTACGATCCCATGACCGGCAGTCACGCCACGTACCTGACCGGTTTCGATGACGGCACGCGCTACTGGTCGGCCGACGCGACGGCCGATCGTGTGTACGCTTGCGGTGGCCAGCGATTGGTCGACGTGTTCGACATCTCGCAGCTGCCCCAGCTCGATCACCTGGCGCGCCACGAGCACCTCACCGGCGCCCGCGACGTCGCCCTGCACGACGACCTGTTGCTCGTCAACCTGAATGACCAGAGCTTCGCCTGGATCGAGCCCGAACGGG
>PIVY01000911.1 GCA_003353795.1 bacterium | reverse complement strand
GATGGCGCTGGCGGTGCCCACCTCGCCCTGGACCACGATCTGGCCCTCGCCGTTGATCTCCACCGGGCTCGAGCTCACGGCGAAGGTCTGCTGGATCTCGGCCATCAGCTGGCCCACGGTGGTCGTGGCATCGACCATGAGGACGCTCTCGGTGACCTCCTGGCCTCCGGTGTCGCCGCCGATGACCAGGTTCGTCGAGCCGGTCGAGAGGTCGAGCCCCAGCTTGGAGCCGTTTGTGTTGTAGATATCGACCAGCGCGTCGTTCTCGTCGGCGAAGCCTCGCAGTTCGCCGTTGGAACCGTTGGCGTCAGCCGTCGTAACCGTCGCGCCGGCAGCGATATCGCCGGGGAAGATGAAGTTCTGGTTGAAGTTGGTCCGCCCGTTGGAGAATAGCGACAGGCCCTCGATCGGCGCCCCGCCTGCCGTCACCTCGATGGCGCCCGGCGTGGCCGCGTTGGCCGACAGGCCGCACGACAGCTCGGGATGGCCGCCGATGAAGTCGATGAGGTCCTGCAGGGTGGACGTCG
>PIVY01000910.1 GCA_003353795.1 bacterium | reverse complement strand
ACGTGATGGTCGCCGGCCACCAGCGGACCCTGGACCAGCGTCCGCACCCGCCGCCCCGCCGCGTCGAACACCGCGAGGGTGACCTGGCCCTCGCGGCTGACCGCAAAGTCGATGACGGTCGACGGATTGAACGGGTTCGGGTAGTTCTGCGCCAGCCAGACCGAGCGCGCCACCGGAATCTCGTCCACCACCGGCACTGGCCCCGGCGCCAGTTCCCGCTCGAAGACGCCGTTGCCGTAGGTCGAGACTCGCAACATGCGGTCGACCGGCGAGATGGTCAGGTCCATGGCCATGACCGCGCCGGGCAGGCCAAGGCTGTACTCGCTCCAGGTCGCGCCGCCGTCGCTGGTGAGGTAGACACCGAGGTCGTTGCCGACGTAGACCATGTCGGGATCCTCGGGATCGACGATCACCGAGGACGTGGGCACATCGGGCAGGCCGACGCCGATGTCCTGCCAGGTGAGGCCCGCATCGGCGGACCGGAACACGTGGGACGTGCCGAAGCCCGAGGCCGTGGCGTAGACGGTG
>PIVY01000909.1 GCA_003353795.1 bacterium | reverse complement strand
AGCCCGACGATGCAGGCCAGCTCCTGGCCGGCCAGCGTGTAGCTCAAGATACGATCGAGGCCTGTCTCGCGATCCTCCTGGGCAAACCGGTTCTCCTCACCGCCTCGGCCAAAGTAGGAGGTCACGACATCTGGTGCGGGCCAGGCCACGACGTCGAGGTCGAGCGCGACAAACAGCTCATATTGCCACCCATCGATGACCCGCCCGTGTTCCGGCTTCTCCTTCCTGGGATATCGGCTGACCACGACCCGAACGTCGATGGGCTCGTAGTCCGAGCCATCATCGCGCACCGTGGTCTCACCGGGCCGCACGGTGACGACGCCGAGGTCCATGGCCGATCTCTGCGGTCCCGTGCGTGAATCGGGGACGATGTACCACTTGTTGTCCGCCATGCGTCGCCGGATCTCCGGGATGTCGAGCAAGGCCGGACGGTTCAGCCGTGTGATGGCGCACACACCACCCTCGCGCAACGCTGTCAGCGACGGGACATTGCCGAACTCACCGTCGAGGTGGCCGATCTCGCGGCAAA
>PIVY01000908.1 GCA_003353795.1 bacterium | reverse complement strand
GAGGTGCGTTGTAAGCTTCGCGAGCCGGACCGCGCCAAAGTTCCTGACCGCTGGCGGCGTCGAATGCGACCATCTCACCGGGAGGGGCCTCGCCGCCGGCAGCACTGACCGTCCACGCAACTCGATCGGGCTGCTCCTCGCCGTCCTCCGACGCGGCCCGGTCGGCGGAGATAACCACGTCGCCGTGGATCACGAGCGTGGGCGTCGACCAGGCCCAGCGGTTCTTCTGCAACGGCCGTTCGGCTCGCCAGAGTTCGGAGCCCGTCTGCGTATTGAGGCTAATCACATGGTCGGGACTCTCAAAGTAGAGGCGATCGCCTTGCAGAGCCGGCGTAAGCGGCAGCAGATCGATCGTGTCGGCATCGGCTTTGTGCCAGACGACTTGCCCCGTGTCGGCGTTCATGGCCATCAGGCGTTTGGCTTGGACGGGCGGCGACTCGCCTCGGCGCAGGGCGGTCTCGGCCAGATCTTGTTGGCCCACGACCAGGTAGATCTTGCCGTCGTCGACCATGATCTCCTGGGTGCCCTC
>PIVY01000907.1 GCA_003353795.1 bacterium | reverse complement strand
CGCTATCCAGCTCAATCGTCACCGCGCCGTTGCCCTCGGCCGCGGTGCTGGTGACCTTCTTGATGCCGTCGATCCCCTGGATCTGCTCCTCGATCTTGATGCAGATGCTCTCCTCGACTTCGGACGGCGTGCCGCCCAGGAACCGCACCGAGGCGGTGATGATGTCCAGGTCGGTATCGGGGAAGACCTCCTGCACGATGGTCGCCACCGATACGAATCCCGCGAACAGGATCACGAACATCAGCAGGTTGGCGGCCACGTGATTCTCGGCGAACCAGGTCAGCATGGATTTCACGGCTAGTCACTCCCCTCGGCACCGGCCAGCGCGTCGGCCGGGCGCAGCGGCATGCCGTCGACGACGACCTGCAGGTTGCTGGTGATCAGCCGATCGCCGGGTGCGAGGCCCGCGAGGATGACCGCGTACTCGACGCCGGCGCGGGCGACGGTGACCTGGCGGATCTGGAGACGGTCGTTCTCGCCGAGCACCCAGACCTCGTCGCCCCGTCGCAGGCTGCGCTGCGGGATGGTC
>PIVY01000324.1 GCA_003353795.1 bacterium | reverse complement strand
GAGGTGAAGATCACCTGGTCGGCGATCAAGCCGCCGGGTAGCCCGTTGTAGCCGATGGTGATGTGCGAGGCACCCGAGAGCTTGATGATGGTGTCGGGCAGAAGGGTCAGCACGGGGGATTCGACGCCGGCGATGATCAGGTCGTTGTTCTCGGCCATCGCGTACACGAAACCAGGGGGTGGTGTGGGCCAGGTGACGCTTGCCGTCAGGGTAGCGCCGCGGATCAGGACGGCGTCGTGGGCACCGTTGGCATGGGGTACCAGGGTCAACTGGGGCATCAGGTTGGCCACCGCGGCCGGGAACAGGCGCACGTGGTACGAGTTCGTTTCGGCCACCGGGCAGTCGACGGCCGTGACGCTGGTGACTGCCGAGCCGAGATCGAGTCCGTAACGTCCACCGGTGAGGGTGAATCCGTCCAGACTCACCCCGTTGACCGTGATGGTCACCACATCAACACTGGCGCCGGGGCCCGCGATCGTGGTGACGCCACTGCCGCCAGTCGATTGCAGGGTGATGGCCTTGTTGATGAGCAAGGACTCGTCATAGATTTCCGGTGAGACCAACACGGTATCGCCCGGTTCGGCCAAGTCTATGCCGCACTGGATCGTGGCGCAGTCTCCCGGAACGAGGATGGTGCCGGCAAAGGCGACGCTTCCGGCGAGTAACGGGCAGAGGCCGAGGCAGATCGCAGATCGCAGGAATCGGTTTCTAGACACGGGAACTCCCTTGTGCGTGTACGGCACTCATGCCCCGGGGCCACAGAGTCTGTGGGTGTGGAGCGGGATGGGACTACGGTCCGCCGCGCGAGGCTGTCGGCTCACCGTCGAGAGTGGCATCCTAGCAGTAGTGACAATGTCGAGTCAAATCAACCAGCCTCATGCTGGGCGGCCCTGACGGCAAGTCACGACTGGACTTGCCTGCCTTTTTCCGACATCTCAAGAAGGCTAACTATGTGTCACCCGGAGGTGTTGATACAATCCCACTGGCCGTGATGTTGGCGGGAGATGAGCGGGGTGGGGTTGGAGATTCGGCCCTATTCGACCTCGGGGAATCCGGCCGACTCGACGCTACTCCTCGCCCCGAGTACATTGACCCCTCAACCGTGGAAGGTCCATCTTGCTCGAGCACCTCAAGCGGCACGCCATCAGGGCTGATGCCTTCTTCCTCGTCCCTGCCTTCATCCTCTACGTCACCGGGATGGCGCTGGTCGTCTGGAACCTCTGGCGGCTGGACAGCGAGGGTGACGTCAGCGAGGCGCTGAACCCGGTCGGCCTGCTGATGGTCGCGCTGGGCCTGGTCGGCGTGCTGGTCGCGGCGTTCACCCTGCGCAGGAGCTACTCGTCGACGCTGGTCATCCGAGAGGACCACGAACTGGTCGTGCGCGGAATCTACCGGCTCGTGCGCCACCCGATCTACCTGGGAACCATGCTCGTCTCGCTCGGCGTACCGATCGGGGTGTCCAGCTGGATCGCGCTGCCGCCGATGCTGCTCCTGATCCCGCTGTTCATGTACCGCATGGGGATCGAGGAGGGCCTGCTCCTGGAGGAGTTCGGTGGCGAGTACCGGGCGTACATGGCGAGCACGAAGAGGCTCGTGCCCTTCCTGTATTGAGAGCTCCGGGGTCGCCTCCTGTGCATCCTCATTATTTGTCCGCCATGGCACATAAGGACTTACGCGATCGGGTGAAATCACCCAGATCCGCTTCCATCCCGCCGTCGACCTCGACGCCACCGTCATCGCCAAGGTCGGCGACCAACTCCGCCACCGCGGCCTGCGCTGGCTCGTGCGCCACGAGCATCTCGACGCAACCGCCGCCTCGGACATGCGCTCGTGGCGACACGGCGGCGGTTGGTCGGTGGATGCATCGGTGCGCGTGGCGGACTGGGACCGGCAGGCGCTCGAGCGCCTGGTGCGATACTGCGCGCGCCCGCCCCTGGCCTCGGGCCGCCTCGGCCGCCTCAACGCCGACACCCTGGTCTACCGGCTGCGCCGACCACTGATGGACGGCCGCACCGAGATCCTGCTCGGTCCGCAGGAGTTCCTGGCTCGCCTGGTCGACCTGCTCACCCCACCGCGGAAACATCGCCACCGGTACTGCGGCGTGCTGGCGCGGATCCACGAGAACCGCCCCCTGCAGTGTCCGCGTTGCGGCGGACCGATGCGGATCATTGCGTTCAT
>PIVY01000323.1 GCA_003353795.1 bacterium | reverse complement strand
ATGAACGGGCTGGCCGCCAGGATGAAGCAGCCGGGTCCGGAACCGTGGCCCGGTGGGGAGCTGCCCTCGTCGGGCAGGGTCCGCACCCGCTGGACCAGGTTGGCGACGGCGTCGTAGCTGTAGGTGGCCGCTTCGATGAGGTTGCCGGCGAGGTCGCGCCGGGTGTCGCGCACCAGGCGCAACAGCCCGTCGTACTCGCTGTCGAGCCGGTAGTTGCTGTCCGGGCCCGGGTCGAGGGCCGAGGAGTTCTCCTCGCGCACGATGTTGTCGAACTGGTCGTAGGCGTAGGCCGAAGACAGGATCACCTCACCGGCGGCGTTGACCGACTCCACCCGGCAGGGCCGGCGGTGCTCGTCGTAGGACCGGCGGGTGCGGTAGACCGGCGTGCCGCTGCCGTCCAGACAGCTGCCGCCCGTACAGTAGGTCTCGGTCTTCACCATCCCGGCGTAGGCCCCGACCAGTCCCGCCAGGGCCGCCGGGCAGCTGCCGCCCGTGTCCACGGGCGTGTAGTAGTCGCTGTCCAGGCAGCGGGTGACGAAGCCGCCGCCGTCCCACACGCCGCGGCAGGTGCTCTTTAAAAGACCGCGCCGGTACGGGTCGTCGTCCTCCCAGTAGCGGTACGACACCAGCAGCTCGGCGGCGGCCGGCGCAAAGTCGACGGCGGTGGGCGAATCCGGGCAGCCGCCGCCGTTGGCGGTGGCCAGCGCATCGGCAAAGCACGACGTCCTCTGGTAGGCGTCGTAGGCCCACTCCAGCCGCGTGCCGTCGGAGTGCGTGATCGAGGCGACGGCGCCAAAGCGCGTGTAGGTGTAGCTCTGGGACACCACCTCGTTGTCGCCCGAGTCGTCCGCCGAACACTGGCTGTCGTTGGTAAAGCGGGTCACCTTCATGATGGCCCCCGAGACCGGGTCCAGCGCCATCTTCTCGCCCTCGTACTGGGTGCAGGCACCGCCCGCTTGGCTGCGGCAAAAGCAGTGGCGCACCAGCCGGTTGCGCTCGTCGTAGAAGTTGTTGAACTCGTCGCCCTCGTAGGTCGTCATCGACGCCAGCTGCCCCGCGAGGGTGTAGGCGTACGTTTCCTGCAGGGCCGGCGCACCGGAAAGATCGCTGAGCTTGTTGCGCTCGGCCACCTTCCGGCCGATGTCGTTGAAGGTGAAGCGGTCCGAGGCGAAAGTCGACGGCTCACCGTCGGCCGCCACGGTCAGCACCTGTTCGCGCAGCTGGCCCTGCACATCGCGCTCGAAGCTCGCGTCGGCCGTCAGCGTGCTGCCCGTGGTGCTCGTGCTGGAAAGGCTGTAGCCGTACTTGAGCATGTCGGCCGAGTAGCTGCTCACGCCCTTGAGGGTGTTGACGCCGTTGACGGCGATGACCGACGCCCCCGGATCCACCTCCTCGCCCGCCATGGTCGCCACCGAGTGCTCCTGTCCCGAGCCGTCGTGCAGGATGTGGCTGAAGTAGGCGTCCCCCCGGCACTCCGCCGAGCTCAGGTCGGCGGCCACCGTCGGGCAGTCCCCGCCGGCCGACGTGGTCTGACCGGCCGTCAGGTCGCAGTTGGCGATGGTGGTCAGCTTTTGGCTGTCGTTCATCGTGTAGCCTTCCCGGGCGCTGCCGTTGAACAGCGTCAGGGTCTTCTGGTTGACGTCGTCGTGGATGAACTGGTGCGCCTGGCCGCGCGGCCCGCACGTCAGGCTCGGGCGCAGCTTGGCGTCGACGGTGTTGGTGGTGGTGTAGACGATGGGCGCCGTCACCCCGGCCTGTTGGCTGCGACTGGCCAGCTTGTTGCGGTCGTCGTAAACCAGCCTGCTGCGGGTCTGCAGGGCCGTGTAGCCTTTCCCCGCGACGCCGCCGAGGTTGTCGAGCGTCTCTGTCACGCGTCCGAGCCCGTCTTTGACCGTGACGTGCATCACGCCGTCGACAAAGCTTTCTCCGGGGGTAGCCGCGTGCATCGTCTTGGCCACGCAGTTGCGCTGCTGCGACTGACTGCCGTACGGGCAGCCCCGCAGGACCGTGGCGTCCGGCGGGCAGGTCCGGGTGCGGCCGTCCGGCCCCAGGGGGCAGGCATAGTAGTGCGCCACGTCCACGTAGGTCCCGTCCGCGTGGGTGGTGCGGGTCGTCAGGCCGTTGGCGCTGTGTTCCATCAGCGTCGTGTTGCCGTCGCCGTCAATGGCCGAAAGGTGAAA
>PIVY01000023.1 GCA_003353795.1 bacterium | reverse complement strand
TCCGCAGCGGCCATGGTGCGAGGCTCGACCGATTCGGTGTCCGCGTCGACCGGCATCTCGTCGGCCATCGGATCACTCGGGCCGGTGCTCGGCACGCTGTCCGAGGGGATCTGATCCTCGCGGCAGATCACCACGTACTTGCCCTCGACGCCGTCCTCGGTGTAGGTCACGAGGTCGTCCATGTCCTCGATCTCGAGGTGGACGAGGCGACGTTCGCGACCGTTCATGGGAGCCATGCTCACCGGCTCGCCGGTGTTGCGCGCCTCGGCGGCGGCGTTGCGGGCACGCTCCTCGATGCTGTCGTGACGGCGCAGCCGATAGTTGTTGATGTCCAGGTTCATGCGAACCCGGTCACCCGCGGCGTGGCTGGAGATCTTCTCGACCAGGTACTCCACGGCATCCACGGTGTTGCCGTGGCGACCGATGAGCACGCCGGCGCTGCGATCATCCACCACCATCTTCACCTGGTGGTACTCCCCGTCCTTCACCTGCACACGGCAAGGGAAGCCGGCCTTGACCATCAGGCTCGTGGCCACCGCCTCGAGCAGTCCTTCCACCGATTCGGCATCGTCGCCGGTGAACGGCTTGACGCGCGCCGTGGCGACCTGGCCTTCCACGATGGCGTTGCTTCCCGAAGCGGGCTGCACGGGAGCCTCGGACCGGTCGTCAGCGGGCTCTTGAACGTCGCTGCGATCCGGTGCCGGGCGTTCCTCGCGAACCTGCTCCACCGGCGGGGTTTCGTCCCGGTGAACGACCTCGACGCTGGCCTCCGGTTGCACATCGTCGAACACCTTGCCGTCACCCTCGGGGTTGACCGCGGCCGACTGGATCTCGGCATTGGCCGGGACCTCGCCGGCGGGCTTGCGGCGGCGACGCGAGCGACGCCGGCGGCGGCTGCGCCCCTCTTCGCTGGATTCGCCGCGCTGCTGCGGTTGACGATCGCCGCTCTGATCCTGCGGCGCGGGCGTGACCTGGCGCTCGTTCTCGGCCCCGGCAGTTGCCGGATCGCCGTCGCGGCCCCGGCCCCGGCCGCGACCCCGGCCTCCACGGCCCTGCTGATCGCGAGCGCCATCACGGCCACCATCACGGCCACCATCACGACCGCCATCACGCCCACGACCCCGACCACCTTGGTCGCGGCCCCGGGGCTCCTGGCGCTCGCCGCCGTCCTGGCGACCACGGCCACCGGACGAACGCCGCCGGCGGGATCCACGATCCTGACCGTCGTCGAGACGCTCGCCGCGTCCCTCGCCTCCGCGTCCCTCGCCTCCGCGGCGGCCACCGCGGTTGTCACTGCCGGTACCACGTCCGGCGCCATGCTTCCGTTCGACGCGCACCACGGCCTGGCGGCGACCGATTCCCAGCAGACCACCACGGTCGCGCTGGACCACCGTCACCTCGACCTCTTCGCGGCGCAGTCCCATCCGCAGCAGTGCTTCGCGGATGGCCTCGTCCACGGTCTTGCCCGTGCTTTCCATGAATTCGCTCATGATGTCTCCGTGCTCATTTCGGGAGTGGCTGTCTTGTGGATACGCCACGTCTGGTAGATGGTCATGAGATTGTTGACCAACCAGTACAGCACCAGTCCCGAAGGCATCTGGTAGAAGAAGAAGAGGAAAATGACCGGCATCAGCGTGTTCATCATGGCCATCTGGCCGGGGGCCTGGCCGGTCGGTGTCATGCGGGTCTGGATCACCATGGTCGCGGTCATCAAGAGCGGCAGCAGGTTGAAGTCGGTCCAGCCAGCGAAGGGCAGGGTGAAGCCCAGGGAGAAGAGCGCGTCCGGTTTGGATAGATCGTCGATCCAGAACACGAACGGCGTGTTGCGCAGCGCAATGGTGTGCGCCAGCGCCTGGTACAACGCCACGAACACGGGCATCTGCAGAACGAGAGGCAGACAACCCGCCATGGGGTTGACCTTCTCCTTCTTGTAGAGCTCCATGGTGGCCTTGCTCAGCTTCTCCTGGTTGTCCTTGTACTTCTCCTGGAGGGCTTTGATCTTCGGCTGCAGCAGTTGCATCCTCTTCATGGACTTCGTGCTGGTCCGCGTCAGCGGATAGAACGCCAGCTTGGTCAGCACGGAGAAGAGAATGATGATCACCCCGTAGTTGGGGATCACGCGGCGCATCTGATCCATGACCCAGAGAGTGGCCTCGGTCAGGGGGCGGAACAATGCCCACCCCAGATCCATGGTCTTTTCCAGACCGATGCCGTAAGCCTTGAGGCGATCGGCCTCCTGAGGGCCGATGTAGAGAGACAGCCGGCTGGTTGCGAAAGCATCCGAACCGGTCGTCTTGGTGCGCAGCGGCATATCCACGGACCAGGTCTGCACGTTGCGTGTCGCGTCACCCGAAAGGATGACCGTCGCATCGAGCACGTCCGTGGCGTCCTGCGCCGGCAGGCCGATGACGGTGAAGTACTTGTTCTGGATCCCGGCGAAGTGGAAAGGACCGGACTCGGTGAAGGTCACCTTGTCGACGTTCTTGATCTCCCCACCGCGCTTCTTGATCTCCAGATCTTCCCCCACCTTGGCGAACGAACGGAACGCTGCCTGCTCGAGGCGGTCGTTCCCCTCGGTGCTGGTTATTCCCTGGTTCCAGCCGAAGCGTACCTGCCGGGGAAGTCCCAGCATGGAACGCGCCGTGGCGGCCTGCGGGCCGACGGCGACCAGATCCAGATCCAGCGAGATCTCGTAGGACTCTGCGTCGAAGGTATAGGTCTTGCGAATCTCCAGATCGCCCGCGGTGCGCAGCCGGAAGGTCACGCTGCGGGTTCCGGAATTCACGTCCAGGCTGGACGGTGCGTCGGTCTCGAATCGCAACCGGCCCAGTTCCAGGGTCGCGGCGTTGAACATGACGGCATCGCTACCGAACATCGCCGCCTCTTCGTCCTGCGGGACGAGCTCGATGGGTCCGCCTTCGAAATCGTCGAACTCGATTCCGCGCCAGCTCACGATGCGGGCGCCGCGGCCGGCGATGACGACCCTGTACAGCGGAGTCGCGATCTCGACCTGGCTTTCCAGTGATCCACCCGTTTCGGCCACCGGCTGCAACATGGCCTCCACCGTGGTGAGGGCGACATCGCTGTTCGTGGGCTCCGCGGGAGCGACCGGCTCCGGTCGTGGATCGTCCTCGACCGTCACGGGCTGGACGTCACCGGCGGTCCCTTTCGAATCCACCTGCATCGGCGCGTTGGCCTGTGCCGCTGCCCGCCGCTTCGCCGTCTCCCGATTCTGGTACTGCGAGTACGCGAAGATGACCACGAAGATCAAGAGGAAGGCCAGCAGTGTACGTCGGTCCATGGGCAATCAGTCTCCGGTGTTTTCGGGGACGGGGTCGAGCCCGCCGGGGTGCCAGGGATGACAGCGAACGATGCGCTTGACGGCAATCCAGCCACCACGGCAGAAGCCATAGCGGCGCAGGCTCTCGGCCGCGTAGAGGGAGCAGGTCGGATGGTAACGGCAGACGGCCGGCGTGTAGGGTGAGATCCAACGCCGGTAGGCCGCGATCAGCGCGTAAGGTAGCCGCCACATGTCATGTCCGGCTGTTCCTGCTCCTGGATGGCCTGATGGCGGACGGAGCCGGGGAACCAGCCTTCAACCTCTCGCACGTCCTCACGTCTGGCGAGCATCGCGCGTCGCTCGGTAACCGGGGTCCCCTCAGGACTCGTCCGGTGCGGGCGCGGGCGGGCGACAAAGCAACTGGTCGAGTTCGGCCACGACGTTCTGGAGTTTCGCTCCGATGATGCGTCGGCGGGCCACCGCCACGAACCAGAGTCCCTCTCCGGTGGCGGCTGCCGGCCACTCACGTCGCTTGATCTCAGCGACGGTGCGCGGCTCG
Source organism: bacterium (assembly GCA_003353795.1). Taxonomy (GTDB): domain Bacteria; phylum Krumholzibacteriota; class Krumholzibacteriia; order LZORAL124-64-63; family LZORAL124-64-63; genus Glo-17. Next base: position 34,816 of record PIVY01000023.1, on the reverse strand, counting down.
TACTCGATCCGGCTGCGAATCGCCTCGCGCAGCAGGCGCTTGGCACGGTTGCGGGTGACGGCCCCCCCTACCTTGCGGCTGGCCACGACGGCCCGGGCAAGATCGTCACCGGGGTACAGATAAAGCACGAAGAGGCGTCCAACATACTTGACGCCCTCCTCGTACACTCGAGAGAAATCTCGTTTTCCGCTCAAGGCTCGCCACTCGTTCTTCGAAGAACCGTTCTTCGACGAATCCAGTGTGCGATCCCCGCCGCTCGGACTCAAGCGGACAGACGCTTGCGGCCTTTGGAGCGGCGGCGCTTCAGCACCAGTCGGCCCGCGCGCGTGGACATCCGCTTGCGGAAGCCATGCTTGTGCGCGCGCTTCGTGTTGCTGGGTTGAAAGGTCCGCTTCACAGCTGAACTCCATTCAATGAGTCATCGTTGTTTCAGCCGCAGAAGGTTAATGACGTGAGCGTGTACTGTCAAGAATTTACCGGAGTTATCCTCCATGCGGCATCGCGACTCGGCGCCGGCGGGAGGACTGACCTCACCCTGTCAACCGCTAGGGGAGATCAGTATGATGTTTGTCAACAGACGGTTACGATTCCACTTCGTGAACTCGAAGAAAATCTGCTTGCTGCTCCCTGAGGCCCATGATAGGTTCTCCACCACTGACGATAACTTCGGGATGGGTTTAAAAAGTTATCCACACTATCACCACTTCTGTGGATAACTTTCTTAACCTCCTGCCTGGGGCTCGTAAGTTTCACTTAAATATCGATATAGACAGCCCGCGGCGTATTCGCTGCGTCCGTGGTCCTTCGTTATCGTTGCCGGCAGGAGACCCCTTGGAAGCTGTGTCAATGGAACCCCTGGACAGCTACTGGCATGACATTCTTGGCGTTGTTCGGCGCATGGTTCACCAGCAGACATACGATACCTGGTTCCTCCCCCTCGAACCCACCGGGACGAACCTCGATTACAAGGTATCTGTACCGAATCCGTTTTTTCTCGACTGGTTCAGTGAGCACCATCTGCCCACGTTGAACGAAGCTGGCTCACTATTCTTCGGGCGGCCTATCGAATTCCGGCTGAACGTCCGGCCGGAGGGGAGCGATCCTGGTGAGGATCTCTTCATGCCGCCACGGGATCTGCATGCCATCTCGGCTGCCAGCACAACCGTGGCGCCGGCCGTGGTCGAGGTCCATGACCCTGCCGCGGCGGCAGCCCAGGCCAATCTGAATCCCGACTACACCTTCGACAGCTTCGTCGTCAGTGGCGGCACCGACCTCGCCTATGCTGCCGCCTCGGCCGTGGCCAAGCAGCCAGGCACCTATTACAACCCGCTCTTCATCTATGGAGGCGTGGGACTCGGCAAGACGCATCTCATGCAGGCCATCGGCAACGCCATCGCCCAGGGTCAGCCCGGGGCCAAGATTTGCTACCTCACCGCCGAGCGGTTCATGAACGAGCTCATCCTCTGCATCCAGGAGAACCGCACCAGCGAGTTCAAGATCAAGTACCGCGGCATGGACGCGCTGCTCATCGACGACGTCACGTTCATCGCCGGCAAGGAAACGACCCAGGACGAGTTCTTTCACACCTTCAACGCGCTGCACGACCGCAAGAAGCAGATCGTGCTGACCAGTGACCGGCCTCCGAAGGAGATCCCCACCCTCGAGGAGCGCCTGCGGTCGCGCTTCGAGTGGGGCCTGCTGGCGGACATCCAGCCGCCGAACCTGGAGACCCGGATCGCAATCCTGCAGCGCAAGGTCACTGTCAACAACATCTCGATTCCAGAGGATGTGGTCCAGTTCATCGCCGAGAACATCACGGACAACATCCGCAAGTTAGAGGGGGCGCTGATCCGTTTGCTGGCGTTCGCCAGTCTGATGCGCAAGGAGATCTCCCTGGAGTTGGCCTCAGAGGTTCTCTCCACCTACTTCGAGGGGAACTCCACCGGACCCGTGAGGATCGCCGACGTCATGGATGTGGTCGGAAACCACTTCGAATTCTCGGTCGATCAACTCAAGTCCAAGCGGCGCACCCAGGACCTGGCCCGCGCGCGTCAGGTGGCGATGCACCTCGCCCGCGAGTTGACCGGCGCCTCCCTCAACCAAATCGGTCGCGCCTTTGGTGGGCGCGACCACTCCACCGTGTCCCACGCCTGCAACCTGGTGAAGGGGCTGTCCAGTGACGATCCTCGATTCAGAGGCGTACTCAAGGACCTCCATTCGGAGATCCGAGAGCACCGTCGCAACTGATCCGACCTCCATCCATCCCGTCCGCCCCCGCCGGAACGCACCCCTCCGGCGGGGGTTTTTTCGTCCGTTGCCGGTGGTTCATGGGCGGTCGGAAAACCTCGAATCCACCATAAAGCCGTGGAAAATCCTGTTGGTAACACCGGGCACAACAGTGGGGATAAGATCATCGCTTCGGGGATGAAACGGGATCTGTCGATAACCCTGGGTTTATCCCCGGCGTTGTCCCCAATCCATCCCAACCCGATTCGAGAGGTATTCCGGGCAACCGACCTTGCTCAGGGACTTATCCACCCTGTCCCCAGGCTCTACGACATACTTCGACCATGTATAATTCAATGGAATAGAAGAAGAGAGGTGGGGATAGTCATCTGCCTTGATGCTCCCGGGCCGATCGCCTATCATACCGCCCTGCCCGGAAGCACCCATTCTTCCCTCCGGAGGACCGGCCCGTGAAGTTCGAGATCCAGCAAGAATCCCTGCAGAAGGCTCTGGACCTGGTTGCCGGCGTGGTGCCCAGCAAGACCACCCTGCCGATCCTCAAGAGCATCCTGGTCGAGGCCGACGGCAGCGAACTGCGCTTCTCGGTGACCAACCTGGACATCTCCATGGTCACCACCACCGACACGGCCGAGATCTCCGCCGAGGGCAAGGCGGCCGTACCCGCCGACAAGCTCGTGAGCTTCGTCCGTAGTCTGTCCCCTGGTCAAGTCACCGTGGACGTGACCAGCGGCAAGCTCACCATCCGTGCCGGCAAGGCCTCCCTCGAGGAAGCCTGCATGAATCCCGAGGAATACCCGGCGCTGCCGGAGCTCACGGCAGGCGAAGGACTGTCCGTCTCGGGCGACGTGCTGGGCTCCATGATCACCGAGACCGCCTATTCGGTTTCTCGTGATGAAACGCGTCCGGCGCTCATGGGCATCCTCTGGGAAGTGTCCGCCGAGGGTCTGACCATGGTGGCCACCGACGCGCACCGACTGGCGCGCAGCCGCCGCAGCCTCGACTGGAACTGCACCGAAGAACGCAGCATGATCGTCGATACGGGCGGCCTGCGCCACCTGCCCCGCATTGCTGCGCAGACCGCCGACGACACCCCCGTGGAGGTCTACCTGGGCGAGAACCAGCTCAGCTTCCGCGCCGGTCAGACCGTGCTGCACACCCGCCTGCTCGAGGGTCCGTTCCCCGACTACACGGCCGTGCTGCCCAAGGGTAACGACAAGCTGGTGACCGTCGATCGCGAGGCGCTGGCCCAGGCCATCCGCCGCGTCTCCATCACCGCCGACCGCATCACCAGCCAGATCCGCCTGGGCCTGGAGAAGGAACGCCTCGAATTGAGCGCCAAGGGATCGGACGGCAGCCGCGCCGAGGACGAGATTCCCGTGGCCTACGACGGCGACGCCCTGGAGATCGGCTTCAACTTCACCTACCTGCTGGATATCCTGAAGTTCATGAAGGTGGACTCCGTGCGCCTCAGTCTGAAGGACGCGCAGAGCGCGGCCCTGGTGTCCCCGGTCACGGACGATGGCGAGAAGGACGACAGCTTGCTGTGTCTCCTGATGCCGCTCAGGATCGCCGGCGACTAGTTCGCATCCAGGAAGAACCGGTCCTCATCAGCGAAAACCTGGGTGATCCATGAAGATTCTCGGGGCTCGACTGACCGGATTCCGGAACCTCGTCGACGAGGAGATCGAGTTCTCTTCAGGCGTCAATCTCCTGCTCGGCGGCAACGGCCAGGGCAAGACGAACCTGCTCGAGGCCCTCAACTTTCCCGCCCTCGGCCGGTCCCATCGCGGCGCCCGCGCCGATGAACTGATCCGCTTCGGCGAGCAGCACCTCCACGTGCACCTCGAACTGGAAGACGACGATGGCAGCCGGCGCACCTGCGAGTTCGGTCTCGATCGCGACGGCACCCGCCGCTTCCGCATCGACGGCAAACAGATCACCCGGCGCACCGAACTGGTCGGTCATCTGGCCACGGTGTTCTTCTGGCCGCAGAGCGTGGATCTGGTTCGCGGTGGCCCCGAACAACGTCGTCGCTTTGCTGATCAGGGACTTTCCGGCCTCGACCCCGCCTATCTTGCTGCGCTCTCTGCGTACCAACGCGCCCTGCGTCAGAAAGCCAGTCTGCTCAGGGATCTGAGGCGCGGATTCCGCCACTCCGGCGATGCCCGCGACGAACTCGCGGCCTGGAATCGTGAACTGGCCAAGCAGGCCGTTCCAGTGGGCATGGGGCGGGCCGAATGGGCCACGCTCATCGCGCCCTTCGCGGCAGGGGTCTACGCCGATCTGGCAGGGCAGCCCACACCTCTCGAATTCCTCTATCGACCCCGTCTCGCGGCCCTCCAGGAAACCGCTGAAAAAGGGGATCTAACGGCGGGAATTCTGGCGGAATTTGATTATATTGGAGCGGATGAATCGCGGCGGGGAAGGCCGCTCACTGGCATCCAGTTCGACGACTTCGAGGTTCGCCTCGGCGAACTGGATCTCAGGGTCTTCGGATCTCAAGGAGAGACGCGGACCGCCGCCATCTCGCTGATCCTCGCCCAGAGCGATGTGGTGCACGAGAGACGTCGGGTCCGGCCCGTGCTCTTCCTTGACGACATCTTCAGCGAGCTCGACCGCGATCGCGCGCGACAGCTTCAAGAGCGGTGCGCCAGGGACCACCAGATCTTCATCGCCACGGCCCGCGCTGACGACGTGGCCGGGTGGCAACCGGAGGCGATGCGTCAGTGGCGCGTCGAGGACGGGAGACTGACCACACTTCCATGAGTTCGAGTAATCGCAAGAATGGCCCCGTCCGACTCGACCGCATCCTGGACGGCGTCCTATCCGACTGCGGACTCTCCGACCGTCTCGCCGAGCGGTCCTTGCTGGACGTGTGGCCGGAGATCGTCGGCGAACGGCTGGCCGGTCACGTGCGCGCCGTAGACCTGCGCGAGGGTGTTCTCCTGCTCGCGGCCGAGCACGGCGCCTGGCGCCAGGAGACAACGCTCCTGTTGCCGAAGATTCGCCAGCAGTGCAACGAGCGCTTCGGCGAGGGTGCGGTGACGGAGATCAAGTGGGCCCGGGCGTGGTCGCGCGCCCCCCAGATCGACAACGACGTTTGACGACCAGGAACGGAGTAGCATGAACGCCGCCGAGGGATCGAAGAACTACACAGCACAGGGAATCCAGGTCCTCAAGGGCCTGGAAGCCGTGCGCAAGCGGCCGGCCATGTACATCGGCGACACCGGTGTGCGCGGCCTCCATCACCTGGTCTACGAGGTGGTGGACAACTCCATCGACGAGGCCATGGGTGGCTACTGCGACCGCATCGAGGTCGTCATCAAGCCCGGCAACATCATCGAGGTCACCGACAACGGCCGCGGCATCCCCGTGGACATGCACAAGACCGAGGGCAAGCCCGCCCTCGAGGTCGTCATGACCAGCCTGCACGCAGGGGGCAAGTTCGATAAGGGCAGTTACAAGGTGTCCGGCGGCCTGCATGGCGTGGGTGTCAGCTGTGTGAACGCTCTCTCGGAGTGGCTGGAGGCCACGGTCCGGCGCCAGGGCAAGGTCTACCGCCAGCGCTACGAGCGGGGCGTGCCCAAGACCGGCGTCGACGTCATCGGCGAAAACCCGGGTGAGGCGAGCGGCACCACGGTCACCTTCAAGCCCGACGGCGAGATCTTCCCCGAGACCGAGTACCACTTCGACACCCTGCGCACTCGGATTCGCGAGCTGGCGTTCCTCAACAAGGGCCTCACCATCACCATGCGCGACGATCGCGCCGACGAACCCCACGAGGAAGTATTCCTCTACGAGGGCGGCATCATCGAGTTCGTCGACTGGCTCAACGAGGGCCGCTCCACGGTGTGTGCCGAGGTCGTCTACATCGAGGGCGAGAAGGACGGCGTGCGCATCGAGATCGCGCTGAACTACAACGACAGCTACACCGAGAACCTCTTCACGTTCGCCAACAACATCAATACCCACGAGGGCGGCAGTCACCTCTCCGGATTCCGCGCCGGCCTCACCCGCACGCTCAACGCCTACGCCCAGACCAACAATCTCCTGAAGAAGGACATGAAGGGCCTCACCGGCGACGACGTGCGCGAGGGTCTCACGGCGGTGATCTCGGTGCAGATCCCCGAGCCCCAGTTCGAGGGCCAGACCAAGACCAAGCTGGGCAACACCGAGGTCAAGGGTCAGGTGGAGCAGTTGGTGAACCAGACCCTGGGCACCTTCCTCGACGAGCATCCGCGGGAGGGCAAGGCCATCATCGGCAAATGCCTCTCCGCTGCTCAGAGTCGGGAAGCCGCCCGGCGCGCCCGCGATCTCGTGCGGCGCAAGTCTAGCCTCGACTCGGGCTCGTTGCCGGGCAAGCTGGCCGATTGCCAGAGCCGCGACCCGGCCGAGTGCGAGCTCTACCTCGTGGAGGGCGACTCGGCGGGTGGCTCGGCCAAGCAGGGCCGCGACCGAAAGTTCCAGGCGATCCTGCCTCTGAAGGGCAAGATCCTCAACGTGGAGAAGGCCCGCCTGGACAAGATGTTGGGCAACGACGAGATCAAGACCATCATCACGGCTCTGGGCACGGGCGTGGGCATGGAACTCTTCGATCTCGAGAAGCTGCGCTACCACAAGGTCATCATCATGACCGATGCCGACGTGGACGGCGCCCATATCGCGACTCTCATCCTGACGCTGTTCTTCCGGCAGTTCCGCGAGATCATCGAGAATGGCCACATGTACATAGCCGAGCCGCCGCTCTACCGGGTCAAGAAGGGCAAGACCGAGATCTACGCCCACAGCGACCAGGACAAGGACCGTCTCGTGGAGGAGATGGGCGGCGACCGCGGCGTCTACGTGCAGCGCTACAAGGGTCTGGGCGAGATGAACCCGGAGCAGCTCTGGGAAACCACCATGGATCCCGATTCGCGCACCCTGACGCGCGTCACCCTCGAGGACGCCGCCAGCGCCGACCACATGTTCCGCATCCTCATGGGCGACGAGGTCGAGCCGCGGCGGGCGTTCATCGAGGAAAACGCGGCCAGCATCAAGCTGGCGGACCTCGATATCTAGTGATAGACGGCTCTAGCCGTCTATCACTCGTCCGTTCGAGCTGGCAGGCGCTTCGCGCCCGCAGCTCAACGCACGACAACCCACCAATGTTGGAAGGGTATTGAATTGAGCGACGAACGCGACGACATCGAGCAGGGACCCGACATCACGCCCACCAAGGGCGAGACCGTGCACGATGTGAATATCGAGAGCAAGATGAAGTCGGCGTACCTCGAGTACTCGATGAGCGTCATCATCTCTCGCGCCCTGCCCGACGTTCGAGACGGTCTCAAGCCGGTGCACCGCCGCGTGCTCACGGCCATGAACGACCTCAATCTCCAGCCCGGCAAACCCTACCGCAAGTGCGCCAAGATCACCGGTGACACCACCGGTAACTACCATCCCCACGGTACGGCTGCGGTCTACAGCACCATGGTGCGCATGGCCCAGGATTTCTCCCTGCGCTACCCGTTGATCGACGGCCAGGGAAACTTCGGCAGCGTCGACGGCGACTCCGCGGCGGCCGAGCGGTACACCGAGGCCCGCCTGACCAAGTTCGCCACCGAGGTCATGCAGGATCTCGAGAAGGACACCGTCGACTTCGTGCCCAACTACGACGGCTCGCGGGAGATGCCGTCGGTGATGCCGGCGCGCGTGCCCAACCTGCTGGTCAACGGCGCCGACGGTATCGCGGTCGGCATGGCCACCAAGATCCCCCCCCACAACCTGGGCGAGATCTGCGACGGCATGCTGGCGCTGATAGAGAATCCGGGCCTGGAACCCATCGACATGCTCGAGTTCGTCCAGGGTCCCGACTTTCCCACCGGCGCGACCATTCACGGTCGCAAGGGTATCTACGACTACATCACCACCGGCCGCGGCCGCGTGGTGGTGCGCGCCAAGACCGACATCGAGGTGGAGGATTCGGGCCGCGCCAAGATCATCGTCCACGAGATCCCCTACCAGGTGAACAAGGGCGCGCTCATCGAGCGCATCGCCACCCTGGTCCGCGGCGGGATCATCGAGGGCATCAGCGACCTGCGCGACGAGTCCGACCGCCAGGGCATGCGAATCGTCATCATCCTGAAGAAGGACGCCTTCCCCCAGGTGGTCCTCAACAAGCTCTACACCCACACCTACCTGCAGACGACCTTCGGCGTGAACAACCTCTCGCTGGTGAACAACCAGCCGCGGGTGCTCTCACTTAAAGACACCATGCAGTACTTCCTGGAGTTCCGGGAAGAGGTGGTGACGCGTCGCACCAAGTACGAGCTGCGCAAGGCCGAGGAGCGCGCCCACATCCTCGAGGGCTACCGCATCGCGCTGGACAACATCGACGCCATCGTCGAGCTCATCAAGACCAGCGAATCGCCCGACGCGGCCAAGGTGGCCCTGTGCGAGCGCTTCGGTCTGAGCGAGGTCCAGGCCCAGGCCATTCTCGACATGCGCCTGGCGCGCCTCACCGGTCTCGAGCGCAAGAAGATCGAAGACGAGTATCGGGAGCTCATCGAGAGGATCACCTACCTCAAGTCGGTGCTCGCCAGCCGTGCCCTGGTGCTCGGTATCATCGCCGACGAGGTGCGCGACGTGCGCGACCGCTTCGCCGACGAGCGCCGCACCGAGATCGTCGAGGACGAGGGCGAGATCGACATCGAGGACCTCATCGCCGACGAGCCCATGGTGGTGACGATCAGCAACACGGGTTACATCAAGCGCATTCCGCTGGACACCTACCGCCAGCAGGGTCGCGGCGGCAAGGGCATCACCGCCATGCAGACCAAGGACGAGGACTTCGTCGACAACCTCTTCGTCGCCTCGGCCCATCAGTACCTGCTGGTCTTGACCCAGAAGGGTCAGCTCTACTGGCTCAAGGTGCACCGCATTCCCAAGGCCGCACGCGCGGCCAAGGGCCGGCCCCTGGTGAACCTGCTCCAGATCCAGCCCGGCGACCGGGTGCACGCCGTGGTCCCCATCCGCGAATTTCGCGAGGACCACTACCTGATGATGTGCACCAACCTGGGCGTCATCAAGCGCACGCCGCTCACCGACTTCTCGCGCCCGCGCCAGGCCGGAATCCGCGCCATCAACCTGCTCGACGGCGAGCGCCTGGTCACCGTGCGCGAGACCGACGGCACCCGCGACGTGGTCCTGGCCGCGAGCAACGGCATGGCCATCCGCTTCCACGAGACCGACACCCGTCCCATGGGTCGCACCGCACGTGGCGTGCGCGGCATCCGGCTGGAAAAGGGGGAGGAAGTGGTCGGCATGGTGGTGGTGGACAACGACGAGATCGGCGTCCTCGCCCTCACCGAGCACGGCTACGGCAAGCGTACACCGGTCACCGACTACCGCATCCAGAAGCGCGGCGGCAAGGGCCTGATCACCATCAAGTGCACCGCCCGCAACGGCAAGCTCGTGGGCATCCGCGGCGTGGTTCCGGACGAGGAACTCATGGTGATCACCCGCGGCGGCACGCTCATCCGCATCTCCATCGGCAGCATCAGCAGCCTGGGCCGCAACACCCAGGGCGTGCGGATCATCAACCTCGGCAAGGAAGACGCGGTGGCCGGCATGGCCCGCATCCCCGTGGAGGACGAGCCCGAGGACGAGACGGCGCCCGAGGGAGCCGAGATGCCGGTGGAGGATGACGGCGCGGATCCTGACGAGGTCGACACCGAGGACTAGAACCGGAGCCGGTAGGTCGCCCGTGGCCTGTCCAGCACCTCGATCGCGTCGCTACCGTATTCGGTACTCAGCAGCACGATGGTGGACTGCTCCACGTTGGTGCGGATTGCCATCCCTGCGGCCCAGAATGAGACCGGCGTGCCCTGGATCACCGGCAGCAGGTCCAGGGTCAACGGCTGGTTCCGCGGCTCGGCCATGAACGTCACGGTCGTCGTTCCCTGCGGATAGAATCCCGGACGATTGTAGAAATCGACGGCTCCCTCGAGAAAGGGACCGTCGAGTCCCGCGAGGGTCACGGTGAGGTCGAGGGGTCCCCCCAGGTCCTCGTCGTCGACGAGGCGACGTCGGCCATGCAGATCCAGGCGCGCCGCCACCAGTTCGGCCCAGTGGTAGCCCAGGTCGGGCGGCGTCAGGGAGAACATGGCGGTGCGGCCGAGTTCCTCGGTGACCAGGAGCTGTGGCGAGATGCCGCGGTTGGCGTTGAGGGAATCTTCCCGCAGGAAGACATACGTATCGTCGGTGATCCACCAGGTGACCGTGGAGTCGCGTGTGAGGACCTGCATGAATTCCTGACCGTCGGAATGAACCAGGACCTCGGTGGAGAAGTGGTTGTACGGCGGATTGTCGATGGCAACGGTGAGCGGGCCCATGGGCACGTCGGTCAGGCTCCAGCGACCATCGGCGTCGGTCCACACCGAGCCGTGAGAATGTTCCAGACGCACGCGCAGTGGACCGTCGATCCGGTGGGTCACCCGGCCGCCGATCTCCATCAGTGTGTCTCGGGGCGTCAACTCCAGATCGAGCGACTGATAGTCGCCCACCACGACAGGGCGCTGGAGGTCCTGGTACAGGTCGGCGCGGACGAGGATGGTGGCGTCGCCCAGCAGTACCTGCTTGATGAGGAACCGCCCCTGCGCGTCGGTGGTCGTGGATTCGCCGCCCACGTCGACCATCGCACCTGGCACCGCCTGGCCGCTGTAGATCCGCGTGACACGACCCCGCACGAGTCCCGTCTGCGGCGCCTCCGGATTGTCGCTGCAGGCCAGCACCGCGACCAGCATGATGAACAGCGCCGGCAGGGTGAGCCGACGAGCGGTCGCCATAGGAAAATCCTTCCGAATAGTGGCCACGGAATCCCAGGTTTCAGGTTAGGGAAACGTCAAGAAGCAAGCAAGTGAGGCGAATGGAGCCCGAATGTACGTTCACCGATCCGCCGCCGCCGGTGGCACCCTGCCGGAGCCGCTTGCGGCTCCCGTTGACAGGCGATAGTATGCGGGCCGGTCCGAGAGGGGGCCCCGGTACTGTTCTCGAACCTGGACGGGTCATGGCACGCACTCTCCTCATCATCTCGATGCTCCTTGCGGTGACGGCCGCGTCGGCCGCCGACGAGCCTCTGGCCGAGTACTCCCTCGGCACGAGTCTCACGGCCACCGTCGACCTGGACGGCGCCATCGTGGTGCACGTTTCGGACGGCGCGTTTTCTGCTCCGGCGCTCACCTGCGTCTGGCCCCGGACAGTCGATCCCCGACTCCAGGCCGATCCCGAGATCTTCGTCACCCTGGCCCGCGAGGGCGACGTCTACGGTCGCCGCGGCTTCACCCTCGATGCGGACGACGACGACGACGGACGGGTGAACGAGGATCGCCTCGACGGTCGGGACAACGATGGCGACGGCCACATCGATGAGGACTTCGCCGCCATCAGTCACGCCATGGCCGCCTGGAACTGGCGCCACGGCGGCCGCAGTCGGCACCTCGAAACCTACCACTGGTCGTACCCGCACCTGACCAGTCTCCTGGCCGCGGTCTTCACTGCCGACGAAGGATCCAACCCCGATCCGTTGCGACTGTCCGTGCCCGATGCCGGCTGGATCCAGGCCGACGAGTTCTGCTTCCGCGCCGGCGCCACCGGTCCGGCGTTCGTGGCGCGGATACCCGATCCGGCCAGCAGCGGCCAATGGCTCTGGCTGGGAGCGGCGGTCCTGGACACTCAACCGCGCCGACTGGCCACCGAACGGGTCCACGCCTCGCACGACGAGTTGACCATTCCGTTCCTGGGATCCACCCAGACCATCGTGCTGGCCGCCGGACCCACGCGCCTGCAACTGGCTCACACGCTCGCGGTGGCCGCGACCCTTCGCGATGGCGTGGAAGATCCCGTCTCCGGACAGCGCATCGTCTGGCTGCCGGCGGCCGTACCGACCACCATACCGGCTTCCCACCTGCCGGCGGCCGACCTGCGCGCCGTTCCCGCCGGCGGCTTCGACCTGGCGCTGAACTACACCGACGCGCCCCAGTTGTTCTTCGATCCCGACCTCTTCGCCCTCGACGGCGTTGCGCTGGCCGAACCGGTCAGTGTCGCGTGGGCTGCCGCCGGAGAGCGCTCGTCGATCAGCCTCGATTGGCCCCCGGACGGGAGCTTGATCGATGCCTGCCATCCTTACGATCACCTGGATCCCGCCGGGCCGGGCACCCTCATCCTGAGATACTCGGACCCGGCGCCGGCGTCAGGACGTGACCTGACCGGTGTGCTGGAGGACGGCCGCCGGGCGACCATGCCGGCGACGGTCGAGGCGCTCGAGGTGGAGGTCACAGGCGCCGCCGAACCCGCTCTCGAGCCCGGGGATCAGCGGCTCCAGCTCTCGCCGGTCCTGCTGAGCAATTTCCCCAATCCGTTCCGCAGCAGCACCCAGGTGAGCTACCAGATCCCGGCCACGGCCGGCGAGGCGTTCCTGTGGGAAGGGGAGGGTGATCCGCCTTTCGACCCGCGCCAGCGCCTTCCCTTCGCCTCCGGGTCGGCCTCGGTCTCGGTCATCGTCTATGATCTCGAGGGGCGGGAGATCGCCACCCTGCAGGATGGGATCCTGGGCGTCGGCCAGTACCAGGCGAGCTGGAACGGAACCGACCATATGGGTCGGATCATGGCGTCTGGTGCGTATTTCTGTAAGCTCCAAATAGAAAAATGGAGCGTCACTAAAAGGTTGATATTCATCCGGTAACGCCGAATCTCGGTCTGCGGTCGAAAAACTATCCAATTTATTTGAACTAATTGTGGATTTGATCGTAGACAAACCCCCCCCTCAGCCCTTATCATATTTTCTCAGTCATGTGGAATTTATAAATTCCGTCACATCTGTGCTCTGCCCAAGGTGGACCTATCTCTCTTGGGGGGGATAATGGAAGAGAAACTAGCTGTCCAACCGCAATCTTGGACAAGCTTCCTAATCGAATTTCCCACCTTGCCGAAGCAACTGGCTGACGGCCGCGAAGAGAGCCAGCGAGTCTTGTTCCTGTGTCCTGCTGACGAGAAGAACCCCACGGAACTCTGCCTCGCACTCTTTGGTCGTCAAATCGTCATGCAGCGGCTCCAGACAGGGGATGCGCTCGATCCGTCGACGCGCTTGCGCTTTGCGTTCCTCTACGCGCCGGATATTCCGGCGCAGCCTGGCAGTCTGCTGAAGAGCTTCGGTGATCTGGGCGAAACGGTGATCCTGCTGGCCAGCAAGGCCAACGTGGTGCGGTCCGCGCGCTGCGTGACCGAATTGCTGGTCCAGCCCACTCCCACGGCCGCCGGCCGATCCGCAGGCGATTCCCCTCACAGGGTCATCGATCCGGACCAGCCGCAGCTCGAGGGTGAGGAAGCGATCTGGGATGAACCGCTACCGGATATCGTGCTGGTGGACGACGAGGGAGCCCTCGTGCACGCGACCACCAGTCTCAACGATTACCGCGCGGAGTATGCCTGCCGGTTCGTACTGGCCCATTACCACGAGAACGTGAACCGCGACAAGATGGCCGAGATGGTCCACCTGTCGCCGGGTTACTTCTCCAACCTGTTCCGCTCCGAGGTGGGCATGTCGTTCAGCGACTACCTCATCATGGTGCGGATCGAGAACGCCAAGGCCATGCTGCGGCGGTTCGAACTGTCGGTCGAAGCGATCAGCAAGAAGTGCGGGTTCAACAGCCTGGCTCACTTCTCGCGGACCTTCAAGGACCGCTGCGGACTGTCGCCGTTGAAGTACCGTAAGAGTCCGCATGTCGCGACCTAGGTAATTTGGCTGGCGTTTCGAGCGGTAGCGAGCGATCTCAATGGCCCCCCCGAGCGGGGGGCCATTTTGTCTTGAGACAGGTCGAGGTTGTCAGCCGGGACGCTCGCGGCGACATTTGGCTGACCAACCCGAGGTAGAGATTCTTTGGCACTGTTGACCCTCACCGATGCCGTCTTCGACTACGGCCGCGAAAAGATCCTCTCCGGTGCGACCCTGGCGGTCCACCCGGCGACCCGCTATGCCCTGGTAGGACCCAACGGCGCCGGCAAGACCACCTTGCTCGGGGTTCTCGCGGGCGACATCACCCTGCAGGGCGGCCAGCGCTCGATCTCCGGTTCGGTGACCGTGAGCTACCTGCGCCAGGAAAGCGTGCTCTCTCTCGCCGAGGACGACCAGACCCCCGTGCGCCTGGCGGTGCGCGAGAAGGCCTACGCCCGCGAACTCGCCCTCCAGGCCGAACTCGATGACCTTGGCCGCCAGCTCGAGGTCGCCGCACCGGCCGACCAGGCCGCGCTCATGGACAAACAGGGTCGCCTGCAGAACGCCTTCGAGCACCTCGAAGGCTACACCCTCGAACCACGCCTCGAGGCGTCGCTGCGCGGCGTCGGTCTGCCGCCGTCGATCTGGGACAATCCCCTTGCCAGCCTCTCGGGCGGCGAGCGACGCCGGGCCGCCCTCGCCGCGACCCTGCTCGGCCATTCCGACCTGCTGCTCCTCGACGAGCCCACCAACCACCTCGACCTCGAGAGTTGCGAGTGGCTCGAGTCGCACCTCCAGGAGCGCCGCGGCTCGGCCGTGATCATCTCCCACGACCGCTGGTTTCTCGACCGGGTCTCCCAGCGCACCCTCCACGTCGAGCGGGGCCGGCTCACCGACTACGGCGGCAACTACACGTTCTACCTGCGCTCGTCCGGCGAGCGTCGCAAGCAGGATACCGCGGCCTGGCAGCGCCAGCAGGACCACATCCGCCAGACCGAGGCCTTCATCCGCAAGAACATCGAGGGCCAGAAGACCAAGCAGGCCCAGGCCCGTCGCAAACAGCTCGAGAAGCTGGACCGTGTCGACCGCCCCGCCGCCGAGGAGAAGCTCTACCGCTTCGACCTCAAGCCTGTGCGCGAGAGCGGCGGCACGGCGCTGCAGGCCGAGGGCCTGTCGCGCCATCACGGCGAGCGCACGCTCTTCCGCGACGTCGACCTGCTGGTGGTGCGCGGAGAGCGCGTGGGCATCCTCGGACCCAACGGCTGCGGCAAGACCACGATCCTGCGTCTCCTCGCCGGCCTCGAGATCGCCGACACCGGTCGTGTGGTGCGCGGTCACAACGTGGACCTCGGCCTCTACGACCAGAACCTGGAGATCGTCAGCGACCACAACACCGTCCTGGGCGAGATGCAGGCCGTGGACCCGGCCGCCACACTCGGTGAACAGCGCAGCTACCTGGCCGCCTTCGGATTCGGCGAGGAGATGATCGACCGGCCGGTGAAGAGCCTCTCCGGTGGCGAACGCGGTCGATTGGCCCTGCTGCGCCTCATCAAGGAGGGCCACAACACCCTGCTCCTGGACGAGCCCACCAACCATCTCGACATCCGCAGCCGCGAATCGCTGGAGCAGGCCCTGGCCGCCTATCCCGGCACCCTGGTCATCGTCTCCCACGACCGACGCTTCCTGGATCGCCTCGTGGATCGCCTGGTGATCTTCCCCGGACCCCGCGAGAAACAGACCGGGGTACGGGTGTTCCTGGGCGGTTATGCCGACTATGTGCGTAAGCGGGACGACGAGCGCCGGGCTGCCGCGCCGGCGACCAGGACGTCCTCGCCCGCCGCGCCGCCGGTCACCCGGTCCGGCGCCGGCCTCTCCAAGAACGAACGCGTCCGCCGCCTGGCCTGGATCGCCGAGGTGGAGGACACCATTGCTACCCTGGAAGACGAGAAGGAGACCGCCATCGCCGCCATGTCCGCCCCCGATTGCGACAACGCCCGCCGCCTCGAGCTGGCCGACCGTTGCGCCGTCATCGAGACCGAGCTCGCCCAGGCCATGAAGCGCTGGGAAGAGTGGAGCGCCGAACTGGAAGGGTCCGACTGATGGGTGGACCCGGCTTCGACCGCCGTGAATTCGAGCGCCGCGAACGCGCCGTGTTGGTGGGCGTGCACCTGCCCTTCGATCCCGACAATCCCGTGAGCGGTCCCGCGGATACCGAGGAACTGGCGCGGCTGGTGGATACCGCGGGCGCCGAGATCACCGCGGTCCTCGAGCAGAATCGTCCCCGCCCCAACGCCGCCAGCTTCATCGGCAAGGGCAAGCTCGAGGAACTGACCGAGGTCTGCCTGAACAAAGACGCCGAGCTGGTGGTCTTCGACAACGACCTCTCGCCGAACCAGGGCCGCAACATCCAGAAGGCCCTGGGCGAGGACGTGCGCGTGCTCGACCGCACCGAGCTGATCCTCCACATCTTCGCCACCCACGCCCGCACCCGGCAGTCGCGCCTGCAGGTGGAACTGGCCCAGCTCCAGTACCTGCTGCCGCGCCTGACCCGCATGTGGAAGCATCTCGAGCGCCAGGCCGGCGGCATCGGCACCCGTGGTCCCGGCGAGACCCAGCTGGAGACCGACCGTCGCCTCATCGGCCGGCGCATTGCCACGCTGCGCAAGCAGCTCAAGGAGGTCCAGCGCGACCAGCGCACCCAGACCAATTCCCGCCGCGACGAGTACCGCGTGGCCCTGGTGGGCTACACCAACGCGGGCAAGAGCACCCTCATGAATGGCCTCACCGGCGCCGATGTCTACGTGAAGGACCAGCTCTTCGCCACCCTCGACGCCACCACCCGGCGGGTCGACCTCGACGAGCGAAGACGCTTCCTGATCACCGACACGGTGGGCTTCATCCGCCGCCTGCCGCACCATCTGGTGGAGAGTTTCCAGGCCACCTTGCAGGAGGTGGCCGACGCCGACCTGCTGCTGCACGTGGTGGACGCCGGTGCCGACGATCCCGACCAGCAGATCGCATCGGTGCGCAAGGTCCTGAACGGCCTGGTGCCGGAAACGCGCCCCCAGCTCATGGTCTTCAACAAGCTGGACACCGTCGGTGACCCCGACCTGGTCCGCAATCGGTTCTCGCGGGAATACCCCGACGCGCTCTTCGTCTCGGCCCTCGACCCGGCGGGCATCGACGCCGTGCGCCAGGTCCTCCAGGACGTCCTCGCCGCCAACGAACGCGTGTATCGCCTGACCCTGCCCGTGGCCAAGCTCTACGTGCTCGGTCCCTGGCATCGAACGGGTGACGTGCTGGAACAGGTGTGCGAGAATACGACCTGTCAGGTGGCGATCCGCATGCGTCAGGAGGACGCCAGCCGCTTGCTCGCCCGCGAGCCCGAGGTCACGGAGGTCCCCGGTTCGTGAATCGCTACGCTCCCCTGCTGCACAATCCCGGCTTCCGGGCCGTGTGGGGCGCTGCCGTGGTCAGCGGCCTGGGCGACCGCATCGCGACGTTCGCCCTCTACCTGCTGATCTACGACCTCACCGGCAACCCCATGGATCTGGGCATTCTCGCCGCCACCCAGATCATTCCCGCCATCGTTCTCGGACCCGTGGCCGGTCTGCTGTGCGACCGCATCAGTCGCAAGGGCATCATGATCACCAGCGACATCGCGTCGGCGCTGGTGGTGGCCGCCATTCCGCTGGTGCAGTCGTCCGGACAGGTCTACATCCTGGCCACGCTCCTGGGATGCGGCCGGCAGTTCACCGGCCCGGCGCGCATGGCGCTCTTGCCCGACGTGGTGGGTCGCGAGCTGCTGGGTGGTGCCAATAGCCTGCTCATGCTCACTCGCAACCTGGTGCTGCTGGCGGGGTTCTTCGCCGGCGGCGCGCTGGTGGCCTGGCTGGGAACCGATCCCGCGTTCTGGATCGACTCGGTCACCTTCGTGGGTTCGGCCGCCATCCTCACGCTCTGGCGTTTCCACGAGCCCGAACGCGCCGCGCCCGCCGTGGCCTCGGCCGCGGGTGAGGGCGGCGGCGATGCCACCGTCGAGGTGCCGGCGGTCAACGGCGAGAACGGCTCGCTCCTCGAGCGGATCCGCCGGCTCTGGACCGACGTGAACGTGGGCCTTTCCGGCGTGCTCGCCGATCCCGGTTTGCGCCTGGCCTTCGGTTTCCTGGCGGTGATCACCTTCGTGACCGCCATGCAGCCGCCCCTGGTGGTGGTCTTCGTCAAGCGCGTGCTCGGCGGCACCGACTGGCAGCTGGGACTCATCATCGGCGCCGCCGGTCTGGGTGGAATCCTCGGTGCCCTCGGCGGCGGCCTGGCCATCAAGCGCCACCGTCCGCTGCGGGTCATCGCCGTGATGACCGCCATCGACGGCGCGCTGCTGGTGTTCTTCGCGCTCAACCGCTCCTTCGGCGTGGCCATGACCCTGTTCGCCTGTTTCGGCGCCCTGGCCACCCTCTCGCAGATCGCCCTGGTCACGTTCTTGCAAGAGGCTGCACCGGACGATCGTCGTGGCCGCACCTTCGGGTGGCTGGGCACGGTGATCGGTCCGCTGTCCCTGGCGGCGGTGGTCCTCGGACCCCTGGCCGCCGAGCTGGTGGGCGTGGTGGCGGTGCTGGCACTCTGTGGAGTGGCCGAGCTGATCACCGCGGCCATCGGATTGCGGATCCGGCAGGCAGCCGGACCGTCGGCGGACTCTGCCAGGTAGTCGCGGGCCGGATCCGGCAATCTGCACGACCCCACTGGCACGCCCCCAGGCAATCTCCCGATAACTCCGTTTTGAGGCCGATTTTCAGAGGCACGTCCCTTGCAGATAAGGGGTGGGTCAATGTTATCTGCACGACCTCGAACGGAGGCGGTCCATGCACCGTGCGCCAGTTACCAACCGCGGATTCACCCTCGTCGAGCTCATGGTGCTCATCGGCATCGTCGGGCTGGTGGCGGCCATCGCGGTACCCTCGTTCAACGGGTACCTGCGGGCCAACCGCATCGACGTGACCGCGGATCAGATCGCCTCGGACATGGCGCTGGCCAGGTCCATGGCCGTGTCACAGGGCCGGGTGATCCAGTTCACGGGCGTGGAGGACGGCTACCGCATCACGGTTCCCGGCACCGGCCGCATCGTGCGAGAGCGCGAGTTCGACGGCGCGGTCCATCTGGAGGCCGATGCCACCGTGAACTTCTTCCCGTGGGGCGCGGCCCAGGCAACGATTCTCGTCCTGGACAACGGCAACCAGGTGCGGCAGGTGCAGATTCTGCCCACCGGCATGGTGGAGGTGGGACCTTGATGCGACGGCTTCACGCGAATCTATGCAACCGACTGCCCGCCGATCGCGACGGCTTCACTCTCGTGGAAGTCCTGGTGGTGATGGTCATCATCACCATCGGCATCCTGCCCCTGGCGCTGGTCCAGACCCGCGCCCGCCAGGAAGTCGGCGAGGCGAACCGATTCACCCAGGCCATGACCGTCGCGCAGGAGCAACTGGAGTGGTCCAAGGGGCTCGGCTTCGACGACGCCGCGGCGGATTCCGGCATGACCGGCGCGATCTTCTGGCGCACCGAGGTGGAGGACCTGGACGTGGGGCTGAGACGCCTCCACGTGACGGTCATCTTCCCCCAGGGCACCCAGGTGGACACGCTGCAGATGGCTTCCCTGCTCTCGATGCGTTGAGAAAGGTGACTGCGATGATCCGACGAAACGACCGGACAGGCATGACGATGGTCGAGATGATGGTCGCCCTGGCGCTCTTCGCGGTGATCTCGACGGTCGTGATTGGTTTCCTGACCAGCTCGCGCCAGACCTACAACAGCACCAGCGACCGTTCCCACTACCAGCAGTCGCTGCGCGCGGTATTCTCGTTGATGACCCGCGAGATCCGGAGCGCAGGGTGCGACCCGGTCGAGGCCGGCATCAACGGTCTCGCCCTGGCCGATGACACGACACTTCGCTGCCGTATGGATCTCGACGGTGATGGCGGCACGCTCGGAACCGCCCCCGACGAGGATATTACCTACGATTACGATCCCAACGTGGCCGAACTCGTGCGGACCACGGCCGGCGGCGCGCTGGTCATCCTGCGCGACGTGCAGATGGTGCAATTCAGCTACTTCGATGCCGACGGAAACGTCCTGGCGACCACACCCCTGAGCGCAGCAGATCGCGAACTGGTGCGCTTCGTCGACATCGCCATCGACGGCGAGCTCCAGGACGGCGAACCGGTGACCTATTCCACGCGGGTCTACGTGCGCAACGGCTGACCCGCCATGCCCAACAAGGGAGGCGCCATGCGCTTCGAACGTCGTATCCAGCCAGACCGCGAGGGGTTCGCCCTGGTGACCAGCTTGCTGATCATCCTGCTGCTCAGCCTCATCGCCGTCGCGGCCGTGATCCTTTCCGGAACCGAGAAGCGCACCAGCTTCGCCGAGTCGGTGCACAACTCGGCCGTCTTCTCGGCGGACTCCGGCGGAGAGGCGGCCATCCACTTCCTGCGCATGAGTGACGCGCCGCCCAAGATCATCGACTTCGGCGACATGACCGTACGCAGCGAAGCGGACACCGAGGTCCACGACAGCCAGGAGTTCGACTACGCGTGCCAGTACGTGCGCAAGCGGCCCAAGCCCGGCTGGGGTGTGATGTTCCTGGACTACGACTACAACGTCGACAGCGAGGGACGCGCCTCGACCCAGGGCCGCAGCAACGTGGACCTGGTTGCTAGCCGCCTGTTCCGCGAAGGCTACTGAGCAAGCGAGCGATCTGTTCCCGCTCCTCGACCGACAGACGCGGCAGCGCGGCCGCCCGATCCAGGGCGCGCCGCGCTGCTTCGCTGTCGCCCCGACGCGCTTCCACCAGGGCCAGGTTGAACCAGCCGGGCAGGTAGTCGGGAAAGTCGGTCGTGAGGTCGCCGAGGATGCGAGCTGCGTCGTCGAGCCGGCCGGACTCGGCCAGGAGCGAGGCCAGATTGCTGCGATATCGCGCCCGCCCCGGTTCCAGCTCGATGGCGCGCTCGAGGGCTGCCGCCGCTTCGTCGCGCCGACCCAGTTCCTTGAGAGACAGCGCCGAACCGTGCCAGGGGAACGACCAGGCCGGATCGATGCGCGACGTCGCCGCGTAGCCCGCGAGCGCCTCGTCGTGACGGCCGAGCTGAGCGAGCGTGCGCGCGCGTCGATACACCACGAACGCGTTGTCCGGCAGTCGGCGCGTGGCCTCGTTGTAGGCGGCCAGAGCGCCCGACAGGTCGGTCAGCTTCTCGAGGTAACCGCCCTGACGGTATGGCGTCTCGGCCAGACCCGGGCGCGTGCGCTCGGCGTCAGCGCAGGCGGCGAGCATGTCGGCGCGATCACCCGCATCGGCCGCACGGGAGGCGCGGGCGAGATGGCTGTGCCAGGATTCGTCGACCACATCGAGGGCGGTCCAGCCGGGCCAGAGCGCGACGAGCAATGCCAGTCCGGCCACGCCCAGCGCCACCAATCGCCGCTGCCGTCCCTCGTGCCGCGCGGCCAGCATCGCCAGGATCCAGGCCGCCGCCGACACCGCCAGCAACGGCGTTACCGGCACGCGGTATCGCGCCGTGGGAAAGAACGGCAACAGGCCGAGGAACCAGCCGCCGATCAGGGCCAGCCAGATCCGTCGCGCCAGCGGCTGTAGCGTCCATGCGCCCACCAGGCCCAGCGCGCCCAGCAGTACGAACGGCACGGGGAACCAGCGCAGCGGCGCGTGCCGGTGGCGCCAATAGTTCCAGCTGAAGATCTGCGGCAGCTCGTAGCCGTTCCAGAAGCGGTAGGCCTTACGGGCGTAGTGGGCAAGCATGCCGCCGGGTTCGTCGGTCACGCGTTCGACGGCGCGCCGTGTCAGTTCCCGCGATACCTGACTCGGCGAGAACTCGCGGCCCAGGTCGGCCTCCAGCAGGGTCTCGCCCGTGGGGTCGAACTCGAACTGGGGAACCTCGGACACGGGGCCGAACATGCCGCCGTACTGGGTCTGCTGACCGATGAGCAGGTTCACGCCGGCGTTGCTCGTCAGCAGCACCAGGTCGCCACCCACGGTCAGGTTGCGCACGGTCACCGGCAGGATGGCCAGGCCTGCGCCCAGGCAGATCGCTCCGGTCAGGCGCCACGCGCGGCGGGCGCCCAGGCCGCGCCGCGCGAGCAGCAACAGCGGCAGGATCGGCAACAGCGCCAGCACGTTGCCGCGGGCGGTGGCGGCGATGCCCACCAGCAATCCGAGGCCGAGCCAGGCGCGCGCGGTGGGGCGTCGGGCGGCGCGGTCGGCCTGCAGGGCGATGAGCAGGGTGAACATGGTGACCACGGTGGCCATGAGGCGGAAGCCGGCGTAGAACACCGGCGGTCCGTAACCGGCGAAGAGCGCCGCGGCCACCAGACCGAGCGACTCGCCACCCCAGCGCCGGCCGAGTTCGTACACGAGCACGATGTTCACCAGGGTGAGCGCCCACTGGATCAGCACGAGGGCGCTCGTGCCGAGGCCGAGGACCGCGTAGCTCAGCGCCAGCAGGTGCGGATAGAGCGGACCCATCCAGTAGGGCTCGCCGCGACCCCAGTCGCCGCCCACGAGGGCGCGGGCCCAGACGTCGTAGTCATGGCAGTCGAGATAGGGGACGGTGAAGAGGTGTGTGTCCTTTATCAGGAACCAGTACCAGAGCCGAAGGGCGAGGCTTGCCAGCAGCAGCGCTCCCAGGAAGGCGCGGCTGTTGCGAGGCATTGGCCCGGGTCCCATTTGCGCGGCGAGATCGGCGTTCATGGGGCGAAGCCTAGCCTCTCGCCGGCGGCCTTGCAATGCGCGGCGCGATCGGTCAGATTTGGGGACCCCGGCAAGAGTTCGCCTCGGTCCGCCGTCGACCGTCAAACAGGAGGCCCGGCATGGACATCCGCATCGATCGTAACTCGAATCCGCCCACCGTTCCCGACTGGGACAGCCTGGTGTTCGGCAAGCACTACGCGCCGCACATGTTCATGCTCAACTGGCGCGACGGTGAGTGGCACGATCCGCGGGTGGTGCCCTACGGTCCGTTCGAGATGAGTCCGGCCGCCAAGGTTCTGCACTACGCCCAGGAGATCTTCGAGGGCATGAAGGCCTACAAGAAGGCCGACGGCTCGGTGCACATGTTTCGCCCCGACCAGAACGTGGCCCGCTTCAACCGCAGCGCCGAACGCATGTGCATGCCCACGGTGCCGCCCGGCCTCTTCATGGAAGCGCTGGAGATCCTCTGCGCCATGGACAGCGACTTCGTGCCGCCCAAGCCCGGGTCGCTCTACATCCGGCCCACCATGATCGGCGACGAGCCCAGCCTCGGCGTGGCGTCGTCCAGCACGTTCCTCTTCTACATCATCACCGGCCCGGTGGGCACCTACTTCAAGGGCGGCGTCAAGCCCCTGTACCTCAAGGCGGAGACCGAGTACGTGCGCTCCGCTCCCGGTGGTGTCGGTTTCGCCAAGACCGGCGGCAACTACGCCGCTGCTCTCCTGCCCATCAAGCGCGCCCAGCAGGAAGGCTTCGACCAGATCATCTGGCTCGACGCCATGACCCGCTCCACGGTGGAGGAGATGGGCGCCATGAACATCTGCTTCGTCTACGAGGACCGGGTGGTCACCGCGCCCACCATGCCCGACAGCGACACCATCCTGGCCGGCGTGACCCGAGACAGCGTGGGCACCCTGGTACAGGAGATGGACCTGGCCTGGGTGCAGGAGCCGCCGGTGCTGGCGCAAGTGCTGGCCGATGCCGAGAGTGGTGCGTTGAAGGAGGCCTTTGCCTGCGGCACCGCGGCCATCGTGACGCCCATCGGCAAGATCCACGCCGGCGGCAAGGACTTCACCATCGGCGACGGCGGCGAGGGCGCGTTCACGCTGAAGCTGCGCGAGACCGTGGGCGCCATCCACGCCGGGGAGAGCGCGGTGCATCCGGAGTGGTTGCATCACGTGTCGCGAGGAACGACCGCATGATATCCTGTCTGACGCGAACTCCATCGGCGGCCGCTGCTTTCCTGCTCGTCGTCCTCCTGGCGGCGGCCCCCGCCGAGGCCGAGACCTATCTCGGCCAGAACCCGCCCGGTACCAGTCCCGAGCTCTTCGCCCCCGGCCTCCTCTCCACCGCCCTCCATGACGACGGCCCCGCCCGCTTCAACGCCGACGGCACCGAGGTCTACTTCCGCAAGTGGGCCGTGCCCCACGACATCGTGGGCGTCATGCACCTGCGCGACGGGCAGTGGACCGGTCCCGACATGTTCAAGCCCATGGGACATTACGTGGTGAGCGTTCCGATCTTCGCCCCCGACGGCGAATCGGCCTACTTCATCTCGCGCCGACCGCTGGAAGGCGATGGCGAACCGGCCGACTACAACGTCTGGTTCGCATACAAGACCGACGATGGCTGGAGCGAACTCACCCCGCTCGGACCGGAGGTGAACACGCCGGACGATCAAATGGTCCACTCGGTTTCCACCGACGGAACGCTCTACCTGCAGGCGAAACGGGACGACTCGCTCGGCGCCTACGACATATACGCCATTGAAAAGGTCGACGGCGTCTATCAGCCGGCGAAGAACCTCGGTGCGCCGTTGAACACGGAGTATTCGGAGGCCGCCCCCTTCGTCGCTCCCGACAAGAGCTACATCGTCTACTGTATCCTCGGCCATCCGGACAGCATCGGCGGCATCGACCTGTACGTGTCCTTCCGGCAGGACGACGGCTCGTGGGGGCCCGGCATCAACCTGGGACCCGGCGTCAATACCCCCGCTGACGAGAAGTTTCCCGCGGTGTCGCTGGACGGCCGGTTCCTGTTCTTCGTGGGCAACAAGAAGCCTGAGCGGTCCTACATCTACACCGACATGACCTACGACGAGGCCATGCACCGGAATCTGGCGCCGCAGAACGGCGAGGGCGATGTGTACTGGGTGGACGCTGCAGTCATCGAGCTGGTGCGGCCGCGCTAGTCGTCAGCAAAAGCGCCGGCCCAATTGTTAGATTGGGATTTCTTGAATAACGATAATCGAAACATATATTAGAGGCCTATTCTGAGTTGAAAGGCATTGCAATCGCCCACGGCTATTAGGGGCGCTGATTCGTGATTCCAGTGACCATCATCATCCCAGCCCAGAACGAGGCGCAGCGCTTGCCGCGGCTCTTCTCCAGCCTACACCATCATCTCTTTCCGCGACTGGTTCCCGAGATCGTCGTGGTGGTCAATGGGTCGACTGATGGCACCTGCGCCGTGGCTCGTGAGTACCAGTGTCGGGTCGTAGTCTCGGACGATCCCCTTCATCCCGGCGCGGCCAGAAATCTCGGGATGGAGGTCGCGACAGGCGAACTGCTCGTGTTCCTCGACGCCGACGTGCGAGTCACGGGAGATTGGGCTCGGCGATTGTCGTGGATCGCCGGGCGTACTGACGGCAGCGATCGCCTTCTGTCCGGATACCGTTACTTCGTGCCCGAGCATCCAGGATTTGTCGAGCGCCACTGGCACGAGCCTCTCAGCCGCCTGGAACCCCGCTATGTCAACGGTGGCAACCTCCTCGCCACGCGCACCGCCATGCGGATTCTAAGCGGATTCGATCCCACGCTGGTATCGAGCGAGGATGTGGACCTGTGTGCCCGCGCGCGCGCCAACGATATCTCCGTAGTACTGGATAAGGAGCTGCGAACCATTCACGACGGATTCCCACGTACCTTGACCGACGTAGTCAGGAGAGAGCGCTGGCATGGCGCCGGCGATGCATCCAGTACACGACGGCTACTGAACTCCCGCGCCACGTGCCTTGCGACCGTTTTCTTGGGGCTACACCTGATGGTGCTGCTTGGTTTGGCGCTACACTGGGTCTTGACGTTGGTCGGAATTGCAGGAATCGCGGGTTTGTGTACCGGCATCACATGGTTCCGGTTGCGCTCCCAGTTCGTGCCGTCTCCCGTCATGACCAACGTAGTCTTCTACTGCTACCTCGTGGGTCGATCGCTGGCGTTCATCGATGGTGTCCTGGGAGCGGCCGGTGGACGTTCATCGGTTCGCTCTCAACCGGCAGTCCAGCCGCCGACGCCGTGATCGAACCTTCGGGCCGTGACGATTCCGAACGGCAAGAGCTTCGGGATCATGATCCGGTTCACTGACCCGTGGCCGCGACGCCGCGCACCGGTTCATGGTATATTGCCTCGCATTCGGTCTTGACCATCACTGCGCAAAGGCGGAGACCATGCAGAACCTGGACCTCGACCGCCCCCTCGTCTGCTTCGACCTCGAGACCACCGGCGTCGACGTGCTCAAGGACCGCATCGTCCAGATCGCCCTGATCCGCGTGGAACCCGGCGGCGAGCGGCGCACCTACCAGACGCTCGTCAATCCGGAGTGCCCCATTCCGCCCGGGGCCTCGGCCGTTCACGGCATCCGCGACGAGCACGTGCGCTCGGCGCCGAATTTCGCCCAGATCCGCAGCGACGTGGAAGAGTTCCTCGAGGGCGCCGACCTCGCGGGCTTCAACATGGTGCGCTTCGACCTGCCGCTGCTGGAGAACGAGATCCGCCGCGAGGGCGGCAAGTTCGACGCGCGCGGCCGCCGCCTCCTCGATGCCATGCGCATCTTCCACACGATGGAGCCCCGCAACCTCGAGGCGGCCATGCGCTTCTACTGTGGCCGCGAACTCGAGGGCGCCCACTCGGCCGAGGCCGATGCCCTGGCCACCCTCGACGTGCTCGACGCCCAGCTCGCCCGCTATCCCGACCTGCCCCGCGATTCCGAGCAGCTCCACGCCTTCTGCAATCCCGACGCCGACCGCTATGTCGACCGCACCCGCAAGTTCCGCTGGAACGACCAGGGCGACGCGGTCTTCTCGTTCGGCAAGCACGAGGGACGGTCGCTGCGCGAGATGGTGACAAACCCCAAGGATCGTGGTTACCTGGAATGGATGCTCGGCAAGGACTTCCCAGAGGAGATCAAGGGCATCCTGCGCGACGCGCTGGGCGGCGTGTTCCCGGTGCGCGGTTGAGCCTTCGGACGGAGCCGAGATGAACGACGACAAGCAAGAGCTCTACCCGGAGTTCGAGAACCAGCCGCTCCAGCGGCCCGAATACATCACGGCCATGGCGCACCTCTACCGCGGCGAGCTGCAGCGATCGCTGTCGTGGCGACTGCGCCTGGATACCACCACCAACTGGGCCATCTTCACCACGGCCGGTATCCTGACCTTCGCCTTCAACAACCCGGAGTTCGCCGCCCAGACCCTGCTCGCCGGCATGTACGCCAACCTGCTCTTCCTCATTCTCGAGGCCCAGCGCTTCCGCTTCTTCGACGTCTTCCATTCCCGCCTGCGCATGGTCGAGGAGAACTTCTACGGACCCATGCTGCGCCGCGATCTCGAGAGCCCTCTGGCCGACTGGGGACTGCACGTGGCCGAGGACCTCCACCACCCCCACTTCCACATCTCAATGCGCCAGGCCATCCGCGCGCGCCTGGGACGGGTGTACGCACCGCTGTTCATCGCGCTGATCATCGGCTGGCTGCTGGTGGTGGTGCTACAACGTCGGGCCGCCGGAGAAGATTGGTTCCAGATCCTGGCCATCGGTCGCGTGCCGGGCTACGTGCCGGTGGTCCTGGTCGCGGGCCTCTTCATCTTCCTCCTGGTCTGCGTGACCACGGCGCCGCCGCTGCCCCGCCTGGGCGCCAAGGGCAAGGTCGAGTCCAGTCGCGAAGTGCCCGACATCGACGCCTGATCCCGTTTTCCACCGATAATTCTCAGGTCGGTCGGCCCGTGACCGATCTAGAAGACGCACGCGTGCGCCAGGCCGGCGATGGTCTGGAGCCGTCCGGAATCGCAACCTGGGAGTACCCGCCTCCCCAAGGAGATCCACCCATGGCAAACGTCACGGAGCAGGTCAAGGACACCACCGGCTGGCGAGCCGTGAATCTCGACGTCCTCCGGCGGATCGAGAAGCTGCCCAGCCTGTCGTCGGTGGTCGCCGAATTCCTCGAGCTCTCACGTCGCGAGTTCTTCACGGCCAAGGATTTCGAGGTCGTGATCAGCAAGGACCAGGCGCTGGTGGCGCGGCTGTTGAAGCTGGCCAACAGCGGGTTGTACGGCAAGGCCCGCAACATCCACTCCATCCCCGAGGCCGTGGTGCTGGTGGGGCTGGAGAACATGAAGAAGATCGTGTTCGCCGTGAGCACCGAAGGACTCACGCGCAAGCGCCTGCGCCATTACGACTACGACCCGGCCCGCGGCTACTGGATGCACGCGACCGCGGTGGGTCTGGCGGCGCGCGCGATCATCGAGGTGCTGCCCGAGAAACCGCTTCACGGTGAAGAAGCCTTCGTGGCCGGACTGCTGCACGACGTGGGCAAGCTCATCGTCGACGACTACCTCGATCCCGAGCCGGGCAAGCGCCGTGTCGGTCTCGACGAGGAAGCCGAGGCCGTGGGGCTGAACCACGCCGAGCTCGCCCAGTACATCCTCGAGCAGTGGCGCCTTCCCGAGACCATCGTGGCGGCCATCCATCACCACCACGCCCCTCTCGATCAGCCCGATGCGAGCGGCGGCGCCAGAGTGATCCAGCTCGCCCAGGTCCTGGTCGACACCTGGAAGGTGGGCCACGGAGAGCCCATTGATCTGAGCCACGACTTCGATCCCGACATGCACCAGCTGCTCATCGACCGCGTGGGACTGCCCCTGAGCAAGCTGCCGCAGGTGGTGTGGGACATCCGCCAGAACCTCACGGGCATCGAGAAGCTCTACGCCGACGACGCTTGAAATCCCTCGGGCCTCGCCTCCTGGGCGGGGCCCACGTCCAGGTCCCGGTCTTTGGTGGCGACCAAAAGTATTTGTAAAGGCGCAGGATAAGGGTTAAAATTCTAACACGAAATGAATACCCGGATCCCGCGCCCCGGAGGAAATATCGGGTATGCGAACCGACAAGCACCTGAGCGCCAGTCTCGAGGACTACCTCGAGGCCATCTACCACATCGTCGAGGCGAAACAAGCCGCTCGCGCCAAGGACATCGTGGAGCGTCTCGGTGTGCACAACTCCTCGGTGACACAGGCGTTGCGGTCGCTGTCGGAGAAGGGGCTGGTCAACTACGCGCCGTATGATCTGGTGACCCTCACCGAGGAAGGCCAGGTCGTGGCGGCCAACGTGGTGGATCGCCATCAGGCGCTGCGCTCATTCCTCATAGAAGTCCTGGGACTGGATCCCGAAACCGCCGAGGCGGACGCCTGCCGGCTCGAGCACGACGTGAGTCAGCAAGTGGTGGAACGACTGCGCTTGTTCATGGCCTACCGGCGCGAGCATCCGGCGCGGGTGGCGAGCTGGGATCCACAGCGGGGCGACTTCGCTCACGCAAGCGAGGTCTGACGTGCCGCTGGCCATGATCAGCGAGGGATCCAAGGCGGTGCTCCGGTCCATCGAGGCCGGTCGCGGTCTGCGGGGTCGGCTGGCTGCTCTGGGTTTGGTCCCCGGTGTCGAGGTCATGGTGCTGCGCAACGACGGCGGTCCCTTCGTGCTGGCGGTGAACAACGCGCGTGTCTGCCTCGGTCGCGGCATGGCCATGAAGATCGAAGTGGACTGACCTCGTGAAGCGCTTCACGGTGGCCCTGGCGGGAAACCCCAATTCCGGCAAGACGACCATCTTCAACCGCCTCACCGGCGCCCGTCAGCGCGTGGGCAACTACCCCGGCGTCACCGTGGAGTGGAAGGAAGGCGTCAAGCACACGCCCGACGCCGAGATCAACTTCGTCGATCTGCCG
This sequence comes from bacterium, assembly GCA_003353795.1. Classification (GTDB taxonomy): domain Bacteria; phylum Krumholzibacteriota; class Krumholzibacteriia; order LZORAL124-64-63; family LZORAL124-64-63; genus Glo-17. The sequence goes on along the minus strand of PIVY01000023.1, from coordinate 5,086 downwards.
GGCACCTACAGCCTCACCGCCTACAGCGAGGAAGAGCTGGTGGCTCGCGACTACCTGCTCACCGGTGGCTGCGACCTGGTGGTCGACGTGCTCGACGCCAGCAATCTCGAGCGCAACCTCTACCTCACCACCGAGTTGCTTGAACTGGGCCTGCCGGTGGTGGCGGCGCTGAACATGAGCGACGTGGCCGAGTCCAAGGGTCTGGCCATCGACGCCGGCAAGCTGTCCGCGCGCCTGGGCGTGCCGGTGCTGCCGGTGATCGGGAGCCAAGGTCGTGGTCTCGACGAACTGATCGCCGCGGTGCTGGCGACCGTCGATCGCGATGGCGACGATCCGCCGCTGCGGGTGGACTTCGGGCCGCAGGTCGAGCCGGTCGTCGAGGACCTGGTGGCCGACATGCGCTCCCGCAACGCCGGTCCCTCACCCGGTCAACGCCGGTGGCATGCGGTGAAGCTGCTGGAACGCGACAACGCCGTGGTGCGCGATTGCCACGACCCGATCCTGAGCCGCCTCGCCGAGCAGGGCGCCACGAGCCTCGAACTCGACGGTCCCGGCACCAGTGACGTCACCATCAGCCGCCAGCGCTACGCCTACATCGCCGACGTCTGCAAGGGCGCCGTCACCGGAACCGCCCGCCCCGGCAACGACGTCACCGACCGCATCGACCGCGTGGCCATGCACCCGGTGTGGGGCGTGCCGGTGTTCCTGGCCCTGATGTTCGTGGTCTTCAATCTCACCTTCACTCTGGGCGACCCGTTCATGGGCGTCCTCGAAACCGGCATGGGCGCGCTGGCCGGCCTGGTCTCGAGCTGGTGGCCGGCCGGGTCCACCAGCCCCCTGCGCTCGTTGCTGGTGGACGGCATCATCGGTGGCGTGGGCGGCGTGCTGGTGTTCCTGCCCAATATCGTGCTCCTGTTCCTGGCCATCGCGCTACTGGAAGGCAGCGGCTACATGGCCCGCGCCGCGTACGTCATGGACCGCTTCATGAGCCGCGTGGGTCTGCACGGCAAGAGTTTCATCCCGCTCTTGATCGGCTTCGGCTGCACTGTGCCTGCCATCATGGCCACCCGCACCCTCGAGACTCGCCGCGATCGCCTGATCACCATGCTCGTGCTGCCCTTGATGTCCTGCGGCGCGCGCTTGCCCATCTACGCCCTCATCATTCCCGCCTTCTTTCCCCAGCATTGGCAGGGGCCGGTGCTGTGGTGTGTGTACGTCATCGGCATCGTGCTGGCGTTGACCGCGGCGCGGCTCCTGAGGCGGTCGCTTTTCCGTGGCGAGACCACGCCGTTCCTCATGGAGTTGCCGCCCTATCGCATGCCCACGGCGGGCAGCCTGGTGGCGCAGATGTGGATCCGCTCGTGGCTGTACCTCAAGAAGGCGGGCACGGTGATCCTGGGCGTGTCGATCATCCTCTGGGTGCTGACCAGCTATCCGAAGCCGCCGGTCGGCTACACCCCTGCGGCGGAGACCGTGGCCCTAGCGGGCGAGGCGAGCCCGGTCGAGGTTGAGGCCGCAGCGGCGCTGTCGTACTCGGTGGCTGGACGGGTGGGTCGGGCCATGGAGCCGGTGCTCGCGCCCATGGGATTCGACTGGCGCATCGGCACCGCGCTCATCGGCGCCTTCGCGGCCAAGGAGGTGTTCGTGGCCCAGATGGGCATCGTCTTCGCCGTGGGTGACGCCGACGAGAACACCGACGCCCTGCGCTTCCGATTGAGGGACGCGTACACTCCGCTGGTGGGTTTCTGCATCATGCTCTTCGCTCTCATCGCGACGCCGTGCATGGCAACCGTCGCCGTGACACGGCAAGAAAGTGGCAGTCTGCGCTGGGCGCTGATACAGTTCTGGGGACTGACCCTCTTGGCCTGGCTCCTCACGATCCTGGTGTACCAGGGCGGGCGATTGCTTGGGCTCGACTCATGATCTCTATCGATATCTTGCTGACAGCATTGATCGTTGCGGCCGCCGTGGCCTGGGCCGGACGCAGTTTCTATCGGTGGCTGAGACGACGCGCGAGTGGCGCCGGCGCGGCCTCCTCGTGCGCCGGACCGTCGGGCAGTTGTGGCAGCTGTCCGGTGGGCGAATCCGCCACAACGCTATCACCTAAAGATTCAGCCACTTGCGGCGAAGACGGACCTGACGAATCTTGATTGAGACAGCGGGGCCAGGTCCGCAACCCTGATCGCGACTGCTATCACTGTATCTAAAACGGTCTCTCACGGAGGAATCATGGCCGACCTCTCGCCCATCGGCGATGCCGTCACGCCGGAACTGATTGCGCGTATCGTCGACCTCATGCCCGCGGGTGTGCTGGCCAAGGATCCGCGCCGCGATCTGCGCTACGTGATCTGGAACGAGGCCATGGCCACCATGACGGGCATCGAGGCCGCCACGGTCCTCGGACACACCGACGCCGAGATCTATCCCCCCGAGATCGCACGCCTCCACGCCGATGCCGACCAGGAAGTCCTCGAGACCGGCCGCCTGTTGCGCCGTGAGGGACAGGTCAGCCAGCACACCATTGCCGGTCACGTGGTCAATACCAGCAAGCTGCTCCTGCGCGACGGGTCGGGCGAACCGGCGCTGGTCCTGACGCTCATCGAGGACGTCACCGAGCAGCGCCGCCTCGAGCGCCAGGTCTTGCAGGCCCAGAAGATGGAAGCCGTGAGCCGTCTCGCCGGCGGCATCGCCCACGATTTCAACAACCTGTTGCAAGTGATCATGGGATACGGCGAGCTCACCCGAGGGGACCTTCCCGCGGGCAAGAACCAGCAGGACATGGACCGCATCCTCAAGGCCGGCAGCCAGGCCCAGGGCGTGGTGAGCCAGCTGTTGACCTTCAGCCGCCAGGAGTTCGTACGCACCGAGACCCTTGACCTCGAGGATCTCATCGAAACCCAGCTCGACGTGCTGCGCCGGGTCCTGGGCGAGGACATGAGCCTGGAGTGGCGTCCCGCCGGAAACCTGCCCCCTGCCCTGGCCGACCCCGAACACATGCGTCAGGTGCTGCTCGATCTCTGCATCAACGCCCGCGACGCCATGCCCGGCGGCGGCACCATCACCATCGGCACGTCCCACGATCTGCTCGACGAGGCCTGGTGTCTGCGCAACCCGGAGCTGAACCCGGGCCACTACGTGAACCTCGTCGTCAGCGACACCGGCATGGGCATCCCGCCCGAGCTGCAGACCACCATCTTCGAACCGTTCTTCACCACCAAGAACGTGGGTTCCGGCGGCGGCCTCGGTCTGGCCGCCGTCTACGCCGCCGCCCGCGCCCACGGCGGCTCCGTCTCGGTGGGCAGTTCCCCGGGCGAGGGCGCCACGTTCACCGTTCGCCTGCCTGCCGCCGACGCACCGGCGCCGGCGCTGGAAACCGATTCGCCCCATGCCGTCAGTGCCCCCACCGCTGCTCGCCCCGCCCGTGACGTGGGCCGTGGCCGCCTCGTGCTCGTGGCCGAGGACCAGGACGAGGTCCGCGAGCTCTGCGCCTCCATCCTGGAACGCGCCGGCTATCGCGTGCTCCGCGCCAGCGACGGTGTTCAGGCCGTGGAGATGTTCCACGCCTGCACTGAGGCCATCGACCTTCTTCTCCTGGACGTGGTCATGCCCCGCCTCAACGGCCGCGACGCCTACGAGGCCATGGTCGACGGTCGCGACCCCATTCCGGTGATCTTCTGCAGCGGCTACGACGACAACATCCTCACTCGCGACTTCCTGCTCGAGATCCCCGGCGAGTTGCTCCAGAAGCCCTACCATCCCAATGAGCTGCTGGCGCGTGTGGCGACGACGTGCGGCCGCCGGGCGAGGGCTGACAGCGGGGACTGACGTCTGGCGGGATTCTGGTGACATTGTGGCGCACGGCGGCTGACACCCCTTTTGGTATTTTGTATACAGCTATTTGTGTTCCGTATACGGTATGGTCAACTTGTTGCATTGTAACTCTTTATAGTTTCTTTCATGTCTCTCCTTCCGCGGCATGCTCCCTGCGTTACAGAGCGGAAAAGAAGAGCTGCGCCTCTGCGCGCCGCCCCGCACGAAAGGGAGAATCCATGAAGAACTGGACCGTGAACGCCGTCGAGACCATGCAGAAGGCGCAGCAGAAGGCCTACGAGCTGAGCCACGCCGAGCTGGTGCCCCTGCACCTGCTGTGGGCGCTGCTGAGCGAGCCCGGCACCGCGACGCGCACCCTGCGCGCCCTGGAACTGGACCCGCAGCTCGTGCTCCAGACCGCCGACCGCGAGCTGTCGAGCCTGCCAACGGTAGAGAAACGCGAGACCCCGGACGCCGGTCGCGAGCTGCAAACCGTGCTGTTGGAGGCCCAGGACCAGGCCCGACAGCGGTCGGGCGGCATGGTGGGCACGCGGGAACTGTTGTTGGCCTTGGCCGCCGATCAGGGCCGGGCGGGCAGCGTGCTGCGCACCTTCGACGTGTCGGCGAGCAAGCTGGCGGCGGCCCTGGAGCAGTCGTCCAGCGGCCAGTACGACGGCCAGGACGAGGGCGATACCGCGGGCGGCGACGAGTCGGCTCTGTCGCGCTACGCCCGCGACCTCTGCGATCTCGCCCGCCGCGGCAAGATCGACCCCATCATCGGCCGCGACGAGGAGATCCGCCGCGTGGTGCAGATCCTCAGCCGCCGCACCAAGAACAACCCCGTGCTCGTGGGATCGCCCGGCGTGGGCAAGACCGCCGTGGCCGAGGGCCTCGCGCGCCGCCTCGTGGAGGGGGACGTACCCGAGGGTCTCAAGGGTAAGCAGCTCTTCGCCCTGGACATGGGCGCACTCATCGCCGGCACGAAGTACCGCGGCGAGTTCGAGGAGCGTCTCAAGAATGTGATCAAGGAAGTCACCGACGCCGAGGGCGAGATCTTACTTTTCATCGACGAGATGCACACCCTCGTGGGCGCCGGCAAGACTGACGGCGCCATGGATGCGAGTAATATTCTCAAGCCGGCCCTTTCGCGCGGCGAGCTACACTGCGTGGGCGCCACGACCCTCGACGAGTACCGCCTGCACATCGAGAAGGACCCGGCACTCGAGAGACGTTTCCCGCCCGTGCTGGTTGACGAGCCCACCTGGGAAAAGGCCGT
>PIVY01000906.1 GCA_003353795.1 bacterium | reverse complement strand
CTGCGATTTGCCGCCTCCTGCAGTTCGTACTGCCCGCCCCAGGCCAGCCTGTGGCCCGGCGGAAGTTTGAGAGACGCGGCCACCGCGGCCTGGGCGTCTTTCACGAACGAGCCCACGTCGCCCCCGCGCACGTTGCACTGGACGGAAATGTAGCGTTCGGTGTTTTCCCTGTTGATCTGGCGCAGACCCGTAACGGTCTTCAGGTTGGAAAGAATCTTCAGCGGCACGTGCGAACCGGACGGCGTAAGAATCTGGAGATTGCGCGTATCGGCGCGGTCCTCCTGGTAACGCTTGTCAAGCCGCACCAGGATTCTGGAGGACATCTCGCCCTCGAGCACATCGCCGGCGACCTGGCCGGTAATGGTCTGGCGAACGGCCTCCTGCACTTCGCTCTTGGTCAGTTGATAGTGAGACAACTGCGAGGGAATCAGCTCGAACTTCAACTGGGTCTGCCCGGTAGTCTGCTCGACCCGAAGGTCGGCGACGCCCTCCACGCCGGCTAGTACGTGCTCGACATCGCCGGCGATCTTC
>PIVY01000905.1 GCA_003353795.1 bacterium | reverse complement strand
TGACGGCGCTGACGATGTCGTCGACCGCCAGTTGCGAACCGCACGCCTCGGGTCTCCTGTTCGGTCCGCGGAAATTGGGACCTATGAACGCCCATTTGTTCTTTACGCACCACGGCCCGTACGGGCACCGTCCGCCGACCTGCCGGTAGTTGGCGCTCCACGTGTGCAGCCCGACCAGCAGAGGAACAGGCGTTTTCGATTCAGGTGCGTAGAAGATCGCCGGCTGGTCGCTAGAGTCAGCAGAGCAGGGATACTTGATCTCTCGCGCCGAATCGCCGCCCAGCGGCGGCGGGGCGCCTAAAGCCGACCCCGTCCAGACCGCTGCGCCCGCCAGCGAGGCGGCGCGCAGAAATTCACGTCTCGATTGCATGTGCATGTTGGCGATCCGGATTAGCGGCCGATGAAGGTGATCATCGCGTGCCAGCCTTTTCCGCTGGACAGTACGCCGGGTGTCTTGTCCTTTACGTCGGCCGGTCCGAACTCGCCGGCGCAGTAGCAGCCGAACAGCGTGATGTCCTTGCCGGTTACGCC
>PIVY01000904.1 GCA_003353795.1 bacterium | reverse complement strand
TCGATCCAGGCGTCTAGCTTCGCCCCGCTCGGCGCGTTCTGCACGTTGACCGTCACCGCTGCGTCCAACGCCCCCACCCGGATCGTACCAAGGGTCACACCGTCCTCGTCGTCGGGCGTCGCGCCGGCCAGATCGTCGCCGGTGGCCGTGGCGTTGGATTGACCATCCGCATCGCGGTCCACGGCCGCACCCAGGAATGGGCCTCTGAGGATGTGGCGGGCGCCGTTCGACGCGTGGAGCGTGGGGTACGTGGGATCGGGCGCATCGCCGAAGTCTTGCCCGAAGATCTCGACCTGGTAGTCCTCGACTTCGCCGTCGGCCGCCAGACCGTCGAAGGAAAGGGCGCCCGCCGTGTTCAAGCGGAACCGGGCGAAGGTCTGCGACGTAGGCGCAACGGTTGCCGGAATCGTGAAATTGAGAGAATTCAAACCGGCGACCAAAGGCTCGTCGGTGAAGATCTGCTCGCCGGTGTCTGCCCAGTCGCCGTCGTCGTTGTAGTCGATCCAGGCATTGAGCAGCCCCACCGCCGAGGC
>PIVY01000903.1 GCA_003353795.1 bacterium | reverse complement strand
GCCCTACATGGTCATGGAGTGGCTCGACGGCAGGACGCTCGAGGAGGTTCTGCGGGAGCAGCCGAAGTTCGAGATCACGGAGGCGGTGCGGGTCGTGGTCTCACTTCTCGAGACCTTGGACGCTGCCCACCGCAATGGCGTCGTCCACCGCGACATCAAGCCGTCGAACCTGATACTGCTGGCGGACGGACGCCTCAAAGTGACCGATTTCGGCATCGCCTTGTTGAAGGGGCGCGAGCTGGTCAAAACTCAGGCGGGTGTGGTGTTGGCGACGCCGAAGTTTGCTTCTCCGGAGCAGTTGCGGGGAGTCGAAGCGGACGGCCGGGCGGACCTTTTCGCCACCGGCATCTTGCTCTACCGCCTGTTGACCGGCGAGTTCCCGTTCCACGGCAAGGACTTCATGGAGGTCAGCAGCGCGATCCTGCAACGCGAGCCGACCCCGGTGCGCGAGCTGCGGCCCGAGGTACCGCCCGCCATCGACGGAGCCGTCCGGCGGGCGCTGAGCAAAGACCGTGAGGACCGTTTCGCCAACG
>PIVY01000902.1 GCA_003353795.1 bacterium | reverse complement strand
CGGTCAACAGCGTGCCTCCAGCCTGGTCGTGGTCCACGATGCGTGCGATGCCGAAGTCGATGATCTTGATCACGGGTCCGCCCGCGTCCTCGCGGACCAGGATGTTGGCGGGTTTCAGGTCACGGTGCACCACGCCGCGCTGGTGGGCGTACTGCACCACGTCGCCCACGCGGGCAAGCAGTTCGAGACGGACATCCATGGGTAGCTTCATCTCGTCGCAGTACTTCACCAGGGTCCGTTCCTCGACCAGCTCCATGACGAAGTAAGGCCGACCGTGCTCGTCGCCCGCGGCGTCGAGAAGACGGGCGATGCCGTCATGATCGAGCAGCGCCAGAGCCTGGCGCTCGGCCATGAAGCGGGCAATGACCTGCTCGGTGTGCATGCCCAGACGGATGACCTTGATGGCCACCTGACGCTTGACGGGCACCGACTGCTCAGCCAGGTAGACGACGCCCATGCCGCCGTCGCCCAGCGGGCGTATGATCCGAAAAGGACCGATGTTTTTGGGCTCGTGGAGATGCTCGTCGGCCACG
>PIVY01000901.1 GCA_003353795.1 bacterium | reverse complement strand
CTGGTGGTTCAGCGGCTACGCGAACGGGCGGCGGAACCATCGGCAGACCCGCCGGGAACACGTGATGGGGTCAACGCCGTACCCGCCGCCAGGCCTCCACCGGCCGCGGCGGTCGAACCCATTGGCTCACCCGTGGGCGACACTGCGCCCGGACCAGCCCTCACTCCGGCGGCGCCAGGGTCGGCGCCTTGACCTGCTCTTCGAGTGCTGGGGCGCGTGCGGTGCCCGCTCACGAGCATGGCTCGCAGCGTTCCTCGAAGCTCGGCGTTTCGATCTGGATGGTGCTGTTCATGATCGGGGCCGCGGCGTGTGGCAGCGGATCGGACGCGATCCGCTATCGGCCTCACACGGTTCTCGACATCTCGGCGCGTCTCGACGTCACGGGCACTGTGGACATCGCCGACCCTCATGTCATCCGCGTGGGAGGCACGTGGTACCTCTACGCCACCAACTCCAAGGTCGATCCGGAGCTGTGGCTCTCCGAGGATCTCGAGCACTGGCGCAGCGGCGGGGTCGTCTGGACGCCGACGCCAG
>PIVY01000900.1 GCA_003353795.1 bacterium | reverse complement strand
CGAGTCGGCAGCCTGACCTGCAACGAATCCGACCCCGCGCCGCCCGCCCCGGACCCCGAGTCGCGTCGCACCATCGATCAGGGGGAGGTCATCGGCTTCACTTCCGAGGAGGGCGCACATGCCTGGCGTGGCATTCCCTTCGCCGAGCCGCCCTCTGGCGAGCTGCGCTGGCGCGCCCCCAGGCCCGCCGGCGCTTTTGGCGATCGACTCGAAGCCATCGAACAACCCTCGCGCTGTGTGCAGTTCGCGGGTCCGGGCGGCATGGCCGAGGGTCTCGACGCCAACGCCGTGGTCGGAAGTGAAGACTGTCTCTACCTCAACATCTATGCACCACCCTACCGCCAGAAAGACTTGCCAAAGGGCGAGAGGCGGCTTCCCGTCATGGTCTGGATCCACGGCGGCGGTAATACGGTCGGAGATTCCGCGGTCTACGATGCCAGCCAACTGGCCATGCGCCATGACCTGATCGTCGTCAATCTGCACTATCGCCTGGGAGTGCTCGGCTGGTTCGCCCATACATCGCTTCGCGGACCGG
>PIVY01000899.1 GCA_003353795.1 bacterium | reverse complement strand
GTCGAGTTCCGATCATGTCCCGGCCACCATCAACTCGACGCCGATGGCGAAGGCCGCCGGGCCCTACAGCGCCAACCAGGGCGAGCTGATCCTCTTCGACGGCACGCGGTCGAGCGATCCGGACGGCGACCCGCTCACCTATCTCTGGCAATTCGGTGACGGCACGACCGGGAACGGCTCGACCACCGCGCATGGTTACGCCGTCGGCGGTACGTACACCGTCACGCTGACCGTCATCGACCCGGGCGGCCTCTGGGACAGGGATGAAACTCTCTCCGACATCAACTCCCCACCCACGGCGAATGCCGGCGGCCCCTACCGCACCGGTCCGGTGGGCAATAGCTTCTCGGCGGTGCAGCTCGACGGTCGCGCCTCGGCGGATCCGAACGCGCCCTGCGACGAGATCGTGGCCTACAAGTGGGACATCGACAACGACGGCCGCTACGGGCGTGACGGGGGCGACAACGACCCCGAGGGCTCGGTGGTCAACAACTTCGTGAACCCGGCGTGGCAGATCAACACGGTGCAGACCGTG
>PIVY01000898.1 GCA_003353795.1 bacterium | reverse complement strand
GCGGTGGGGGTTCGGCACGGTTACCCGTGGCTCGTCCGCGGCGGCGCCGCCCTCGCCGCGCAGGGGGTGCGCTTCCACGATCTCACGGGTGTGTTCGCCGAGGTCACGGAATCGGTCTACGACGACACCTGCTGTCACATGAACCCGTTTGGCAACGCGATCCTGGCGCGGACCATCGCCGACGCGATCGTGACCGACCTCGACGCCGAGGCCCAGGCTCGCTCGGCCGCGAAGCCGGTGGCCGATTCGGCGCCCAGCGGGTGACACGACCGATCCGGAGGGCCGGCGCTAGCCCGGCGCCAGGGCTCATGAATCGTCCGGGTCAGGCCTGGGCGGGTTCGGGCGTGAACAGGCGCGCCGGAGGAGGGGTTGCGCGTGCTGTTGGCCCATCAGCCGACGAGCGTGCGCAAGGCCAGGTGCGCCCGGGTCGACCTGCAACTGTCGGGTCACACGCACGGTGGCCAGCTCTTCCCCTTCCATCTGCTGGTGCGCCTGGTCTTCCCCTGGGTCGCTGGGTTGCACCGCGTCGGCGGCG
>PIVY01000897.1 GCA_003353795.1 bacterium | reverse complement strand
ATTAAAAAAATCTAGTCCGTATAGTGATAATAGCAAAATCCGATTTGACTAGTATCACTTTCGGATGGGTTTTTCGTATGGATATATTGGTGCTAGAAATATGGCATAGACATCAAATGAAAGCTAAAGATCTCTATTTTATGCTCCTGTAATAATATGGCATGGTATATTTTCAAGTGTTGCTATTATGGTCGAATTTCAGAGGTGGCGGCACCTCCATGTCAATTGTATGATAGTTTGGATATAGACATAATATATGACCATATTATGGATGGAAATATTGGATAGTGAATAAAATGGAGCTTATATTCGAAAAGTAGAGATAATTGTGAGCATTTTGTGTATTTTTGATTTGGAATTGGAGCAAGTGATCGCTATGGTTGGGTGCCAAACTTATGGACAACAAAAACAATAATCATTAAAAAAATCTAGTCCGTATAGTGATAATAGCAAAATCCGATTTGACTAGTATCACTTTCGGATGGGTTTTTCGTATGGATATATTGGTGCTAGAAATATGGCATAGACATCAAATG
>PIVY01000322.1 GCA_003353795.1 bacterium | reverse complement strand
GCGGCAGGCTCAGCTCGATGGTGGCCCGCGGATTGAAGGGGTTCGGATACGACGACACCGCCAGGACTCCCAGCTCCGGCGTGTCGTCCACGTTGATGGGTCCGTCCAGCTGCATGCCGAAGAAATTCAGGATGTCCCGTAGCATGACCGCCCGGGCGCTGACAACACCCAGGCCGGCAGGCGGCGTGTAGCCGGGTGCGCCGTAGACGTACATGAAGTCGTACGGCAGGTAGACCATTTCCGTGTCGGTGTTCTCGTTGTAGTTGTAGACCGCGGCTGCGTAGTCGTGGACGCCGGTGTTTCCCTGGCTGTCGGTGAACTCGGCCAGGCGGACCGCCGTGCCGCGCGTCTCCACCGCGTCGAAGGTGTTGATGCCGAGACAGCCGCCGTAGCTGATCCACCGATCCACCGAACTGATGACACCGTTGTCGTCGATTGTCCGCACCAGCGGCGCGGTCTGTTCGATGAACGGCACCAGGGTGCGGCTGATGAGCTCCACGCCGAAGTAGTTGTTCACCAGCGCCATGGCTTCGGCGCCCTTCTGATTCAGATCGAAGATCAGATCGTCGCCGGTCATCAGCGCCTTCTTGCCGCCCCGGGCGAACCAGGCGTCGAGCACCTGGACGTCACGGGACGCCTCGTTGCCGAAGTCGCCGTTGCCGAGGGACGCGCCCGACAGGTTTCCGCAGGTGTAGAGCAGGATGTCGTAGCCGCTGAGGACCGCGCTGGTGGCCCGGCCACCGAGTCCGTTGCCTTCGCCGCCGTCGGGGCGGTTGGTGTAGTAGATGTCGTAACCGGTGCCTTCCAGCAAACCGGCGCTCTTGAGGGCGAAGTACCACTCGTTCTCGCCACCTCGATTACCGAAGTCGTTCCAGAACAAGATCTTGGGCTGGTCGTCCGTGCTTGCCGACTGGAGCGACGGCAGACCCCGGCAGATGAAGTCGCTGGGGTACTGCAGATTGTGCTCGAAGCTGGCGAAGCCGGCGGTGTCGGCCGGAAGCAACGTGGTACCGATGTCGCCGGCGAGATTGTCCCGGGCCTCGAAGTAGTAGTGGATCACGTGACCGGGATAGAAGAATCCGGTGTCGGGCAGGTCGAAGGCGTAGCGGTCCTCGACGAGTTGCTCGTTGAAGTAGACCGTGTCGCCGACCACCGATCCCTCGATGAACTCGCCGCTCTGGGAGAATCCGGGAGGAAGGACGCGGAAGGGGTCGAATAGGGAGTTCGCCTTCATGCGCACCTTCATCTCGGGCAGGTTATTCAGGGTGGAGCCGGTCCGAGCCGGCGTGACCGAGATGGTCAACGAATCGCCGGGATCGTTCCGCAGGTGCAGCGCCGGCGCGATGTTGTAGCAGCAGTCGAAGCGGATGTGGTTGGAGGCGAGGTTGCCGAAGTCGAAGTCGCCCTGGTCGGGGAAGTTGTCCGAGGCCAGGAACAGGGCGTCGAAGGAGATGGCCGGTCCCGCGAATGGGTAGGCATAGACCCGGATGTGGTCGAAGTAGGGAGCGGGCGAGCCGTCGAAGCCCTCGATGTCCCAGTACCAGCCGAATTCGTGGGCCATGAGCATGACCTGCACCCAGCGGCGGCCCGGTTCCACGAAGGTCGTCAGGTCCTGCGAGCCGTCCCAGTAGGACGGTGCGCCCCAGTAGTAGGAGTTGTTGGTCTGCCACTCGGCGCTCTCGATGTCGGCGGCGTTCTCCGAGGTCGTGCTGCGCACGAACCAGCGGTAGAACACGCCGGTCGACGTGTCGAGCATCTCCTCGTGGCGATAGACTCCGTAGCCGAGTTGGATGGCATCGCAGCCGTCGGGCCAGGCCATCACCGGCGACTTGATCCCGTTCTCGAGGTGGGAGTCGGTGCCAAGTATTCCACCGGTGTGGTTGACCACGTAGCCTTCGGGGCCGTAGCAATGGGTCGTGCAGGAACTGCCGCCGGTGCCCGGCACGACGACGCCGTCATCGACGAAGGCCACCTGGCAGGTGGTGTTGGTCCGGCAGGGGTCGATGTCCTGGAGGTTGGTGTAGATCCAGGCGTAGTCGCCGACGCCGCCGGAGAGTTCCTCGATCCAGTTGTCCGACACGCCGTCCTCGAAGTCCTCGTAGTCCACGAGGCCGCCGTCCATGTAGACACTGAGGTTGTCCAGATGGCAGGCGCCGTTGGAGATGTAGAGACCGTCCTCGTCGGAGTAGCCGCCGTCGGAGAAGAA
>PIVY01000022.1 GCA_003353795.1 bacterium | reverse complement strand
GCGTCATGCTCAACAGCCACGACCGATCCAACCTCGACGCTGCGCTGGCCCGCCTGCACAACGAGTTCGGCCAGGACGCCACGATCGCCGCCCACGCCGCCGACCTCACCGAGGGCACCGCCATCGACGGCCTCGTGGCCGCCACGGTCGACGCGTTCGGTGGCCTCGACATCCTCGTCACCAATAACGGAGGCCCCCCCGGGGGCACCTTCGAGACCACCGACCTCGACGCCTGGCGCCAGGGCGTCGACCGCACACTCATGAGTGCCGTGCTGCTCGTCCGCGCCGCCTTGCCGCACCTCAAGCGCAGCGACTCGGCCAGCATTCTGACGGTGACCAGCGTGTCGGTGAAGAAGCCCATCGCCGGTCTGCATCTGTCCAACGTGATCCGCCCCGCCGTGATCGGGCTGACCAAATCGCTGTCCCTGGAACTGGGCCCCGATGGCGTGCGCGCCAACTCGATCCTGCCCGGCTGGACGGCCACCGAGCGCGTCGACTACATCCTGGAGAAGCGCGCGGAGGCCAACGGCACCACGGCCGCCGAGGAAGCGGCCACCATCAATGCCACGGTGCCGTTCCGGCGCATGGGCGATCCGGCGGAGTTCGGACGGGTGGCAGCATTCATGGTGTCGCCGGCGGCGAGCTATCTGAATGGGACGATGGTGCAGGTGGATGGGGGGGCGTATCCGGGGCTGATGTAGGCGCGGCGAATCGACATGGCAGTCCCCCGGCTCGGATGACGAACTGCTGACTGAACCCAGCAGAAAGGAATCCGATCATGTCCGCCACGAACCTCAGCTTCCAGGGCACCTTCGCCGACTCCTACGACCGCTACCTCGTGCCCCTGATCTTCGACGACTACGCTCGCGACCTGGCCGGCCGCGCCACCATTCGCGACGGCGCAGCCGTACTCGAGGTCGCCGCCGGCACCGGTGTGCTCACCCGCCACCTCCGGTCCTCGCTGCCGGCCGGCGCCAGCGTCATGGCCACCGATCTGAGCCCCGACATGCTCTCGGTTGCCGAGGCCAAGCTGGCCGGCTCCCGCGCCGTTTCCTTCCGCGTGGTCGACGGCACCGATCTGCCATTCGCCGACGATTCGTTCGACGCCGTATTCTGCCAGTTCGGTGTGATGTTCTTCTCGGACCGGCTTCAGGGTTATGCCGAAGCAGCCCGCGTTCTGCGCCCCGGCGGCACCTTCGCGTTCAACGTGTGGGACGACCTGGCCGTCAACCGGCTGGCGGGAATCGTGCATGAAACCGTGCAAGCCTTGATCCCCGTCGACCCGCCCGACTTCCTATCGGTGCCGTTCGGCTACCAGGACTTGACCGCTATCAAGGCCGATCTCGCCCGGGCCGGTTTCGCAACCATGGAGATGTCCGTGAATCCCGGCGTGAGCCGGGCCGGATCGGCGCGCAACGTGGTCGAAGGTCTGGTGGCGGGAACGCCGCTGGGTGCGGCACTCGACGAGCTAGGCATGCGGACCCAGGTCATGAAGGACGTGGAGATCGCCATCGTTGGCGAGTTCGGGCCCGGCGCGGTGGCTGCGCCCATGCAGGCCATCGCCATCGTGGCCCAGCTGAGTTGACAGACAGGCAGCCCCGCGACCGCGATGGTCGTTCGGGGCTGCAGCGTAGACGGTGAGCGCCCGGGGGCTACTCCTCGGGCCGCTCTTCCTCTTCCTCGTCCTCGTAGTCGTCATCGGTCTCGGGCTGCGGGATGACCTCGCCGAATTCGTTGACCTCGGCGATCTCGGGACCGGATCCGCCGGCCTCCTTGCGGTCCGCCCGACGCGCGCGTTTTTCTTCGCGCTTCTTCTTCTTCAGAAGTTCCTTCTGCCGCTTCTCGAAGCCAAAACGGTTTCTCGCCATGGCGTCCTCCTCGACTGGGTCTGGTAACTGTCAAATAATCTAGCTGAAACGTGGCGTCCGTCTACCCCCGGTTGTCGCGCGGGGACGGCGGCTACCCAGGGCGCCGGGCCGCCCGGTGCGCTTGCGACGCTCGATGATTCGTAGCTGGGGGTTGAAGCTGCCGTAGTCGAATCCGTCCACCACTCGTTGCTCCAGCGGCTGCCCGTGATTCTCCTGGATCTCGCGCACGAGCGGCGTGTCCATGATCGCCACGAGGTTCAGCGCCCAACCCGTGGCATCGGCACGACCGGTGCGGCCCACGCGATGCGTGTAGGCGTCGAAGGTCTCGGGCATGTCGTAGTTCACCACGACGTCGATGCCGGTGACATCGATGCCGCGAGCCGCCACGTCCGTGGCCACCAGTATCTGGAAGCTTCCCTTGCGGAATCCGTCGATGGCCTGCTGTCGCTTGCTCTGGGTCATGTTCCCCTCGAGGGCCTCGACGCGGTGCCCCTCGCTGCGCAGGATCGTGGCCAGTTGCTGGACGCGGATCTTGGTGCGCGCGAAGATCAGCATACGCTCGCGGCCGCGCTCCTTCATGATCGACACCAGGAGCGAGCTCTTCAGCTGCTCCGAGGTGGGATACAGGGCCTGCGACACCGACGCCGCGGGTGCCGGCGCGCCGATGGTGATGCTGGCGGGGTTGGCGAGGATGCGGTCGGCCAGCGAACGGATGGGCGACGGCATGGTGGCCGAGAAGAACAGGTTCTGCCGGTGTACCGGCAACAGCGCGAGGATTCGGCGGATGTCCGGCAGGAATCCCATGTCGAACATGCGGTCGGCCTCGTCGAGGACCAGGGTCTCGACGTGATTGAGGTCCAGGTCGCCGTCTTCCCAGACGTCGAGCAGCCGGCCGGGGCAAGCCACCACGATCTCGCGGCCCTTGCGTAATTTCTCGGCCTGCGGGCGCTTGCCCACGCCGCCGTAGACGGTCACCGTGCGCAGCTTCGTCTGCTCGGCGAATCCGCGCGTGGCCACCGAGATCTGCTCGGCCAACTCGCGCGTGGGCGCCAGCACGAGTACGCGCACCTTGCCGCGCGGTCCGTCCAGGAGGTTCTGCAGGATCGGCAGCATGAAGGCCGCGGTCTTGCCGGTACCGGTCTGGGCGACGCCGAGAACGTCACGGCCCGATAGGACCTCTGGAATGGCGGCTTGCTGGATGGGGGTGGGCTGGACGTAGCCCGAAGCGTCGACCCCGGCCTGGATGCGGGGATCGAAACCGAAATGTGAAAAACTCAAACTGAAAGCTCCCTTGGCTCCATTGAGCCAAGTTACTCTCAGCTCGACAGATCTCGCGGGTGGTTCCGCGATGCCGGCCTAAACGGGGGTGTCCTGGCCGGATCCGAGTTTCAATCTAGGTAAGATCTGTAGAATTAGCCAGGAATGTTCGAGAATTTGCAATCGCGCGCTCAGAACGCGACCGCGAATCCCAGTTGCATCTCGCCATCGGGCGGATCCGTCGGCAGAGGTTTGCCGAACTCATCGAGATACTCAAATTGTTCGGTGCTGCTCAACGATCCCGTCAAAGCCCCGAATGCACCACCGATCAATGCGCCCACCATGAAGCCCAGCGCCGCGGCCCCGCCCTCGCTGGTATTGTTGCTATCGCCCATGATCGTCATGTTGGCGAGCCCAACCCCCACGACGACTCCGATGCCGCCACCGACACATGCACCGATGACCGCTCCAGTTCCGGAGTTGTTTCGAGTCCCCTCGCTGACCTGGAACTCCTCGACCTCGTCCTTTGATACGGTGACGATCGAGTCGTCCTCCGACCTCAGCGAGATCTCCCCGTCCTGGACGCCCATGAACGTGCCCGTCATCCAGTCGGAATCGTGGCTTCCCCAGTCGGGATCGTGACTTCCGACCTTGATCCGGACCCGCTGGTCAGGGCTCAGCTCGTTCAGGGTCTCGAACCGCTCGTACGCAACGGGCGGTGGCGGTGCGACGACCGGTGGCGGCGGCGCGATCCGCAGGATGCTCACCGAGTCCAGCGGAACGTCCCAATCCGGGTCCTCGCACGAGACGCGATCCCATTCCGGGTCGAGCCGTCCGTGCCGACCGAGCAATTCCGCTGTCTCACCCGAACGCATGGTGGCGGAGGCTGGAACTCCAGTGAGGTTCGGCACGACTCGAGGCGTGTTTCCGTCGTGGCGTTCGTGTTCGATCCAGATCACGCGCGACGGAGACAACAGCACCTCGGACTGATCTTCGCCAAACCACCGCAGTTCCCTGGTATCGGTGAGCACCTCGGGCGCCATGTCGTCGAACTCGATGACGGTGCCCCCGAGCAGGACCACACGAAGGACAGGGCCGCGAGGAGGCCAGGTCGGTCGGCCGAGGACCGCGTCCAGCCGTAGCGATTCGAAACTGATCTGTCCTTCGAGTTGCCGTCTCACTCGTATCCAGACGACATCCTCGAGAGGAACGGTCACCTGGGATCCGGACAGGTCAACGCCGTGGATCTCGCGGCGTGACGGGTCCATCGCGCCGCCGGCTTCGCCGAACGCGATCGTGCTGGCGATGGCACCATCTGGCCGGATGAGAACCTCCGACAGGTACAGCGAGTTCGCGGCGTTCAGGTCGACGAGATACTTGTCAATGACCTCCACCGCGGCCGACTCGGTCGCTGTGGCTGCGAATGCCGCGATGATGGCCAAACATGAAACCGTCGATGTCCTCATTGTTTCGCTCCCTGGTAGGGTGCCGGTGCCCATGGGGGATCATTCCGCCCCGGCTCAATGAGGGCTCAACGCAAACGACGTGCCGTCGAATACCGCCACTCCCGTTTTCATATGTTGTTTAATTATTGATGGTTAATTGATCGACCGGAAGGCGCCGACCACTGAGTGCGACACCATCTCTCGACACCGGTGTGTGGGTTTGCGCACAACGACACCAACCACAATCGTCCATTGTCGGGTTGACAGACCCTGCGCCTCTCATTCGCGGACGCATGGGCCGGGCTTGGACATTCAGGAAGGCGATCGCGTCAGGGATCCGCGGCGAGCGGGCCGACGGTACTCACCGCTGATATTCGCGATATGGCGCCGCATCATCCGGCTTCCCCAGCGCCTCGCAGACCTCCACCATCGCGGCGGCCGTGCGCTCCGTCCAGCCGTGGTCGTCGCCGTACGAGGCCTGCATGATGACGAAGGCATGCTGCATCTCCGGCTCGGCCTCGCGCCACCGTTGCTGCTTCATCAACGTCATCGCGATCTGGTAGCGGGTCTTGCCCACCTGCGCGTGTTCCGGTCCGTACAATCGGGTGTAGATCCCGATGACGCGGCGGAAGTTCGCGTCGGCCTCGGCGTATCGTTCGAGCCCGCGCTGGGCGATTCCCTGATTGCGCAGGAGCGTCGCGGTCTCGGGGTGATCCTCGCCGTGTAAGGCGATGATCCGTGGTGTGGTCACCTCGAAGATGACCAGCGCCTCGTCGAACTTGCCCGAACTGGTGGCGATGACTCCCATGTTGGCCATTGTGCGGGCAACGTCGATGTGATCGGGCCCCAGGTTCCGTTCGCGGATGTCGCGGACCTGGGCCAGCAACGAGAGGGCCTCGTCGTAGTAGTGCTGGCGATAGGCCACGCCGCCGAGGTTCTCGAGGGTCGCCGCGTACTCGGGATGATCCTCGCCGAAGGTCTTGCGATGGGCCTCGAGGGATTCCTCGTAGATCGCCCGGGCCTCGTCCAGGTCGCCCATGAGCATGTGATTGACGGCGTGATCGTTCAGCGCCAGGGGCAGATCGGGGCTGTCCGGATCGTACCTGTGCATGTGGTCGATGGCGAGGGTGAGGAGGGAATCGACGGCATCGAGGTCTTCGGTGTCCTCGGCGATGAGGTCGGCCCGGATGATCGCCACCCCTCCAAGGCGCGTGCGAGCAGCCTCGGGAAGCGAGAGCGCCATGCGGTCGTACTCGTCGAGCACGGCGCCGGCCTCGTCGAACACGCGTGCCGCCACCAGACAGTTCGCAAGCACCTCCATGCCATCGAGCCGATCGGGGTGGGAACCGTCGAACTGGAGCGACTGGATCCGCACCGCCTCGCGCGCCGCCTCCACGGAGGCGTCGAATTCCTGGTTCTTGCGGCGGATGTCGGCAAGGGCGAGCCAGTCGGCAGCCAGGTCCGGATGATCGGGACCGAGCATGGCGAGTCGCATGTCAAGCGCCTGGCGTACCTGCTCCTCGGCCACCGGCAACTTGCCCAGCCCGAGGTAGGTGTTGCCTATGACAGCGCGCATCTCGGCCTCGAGCAACGGCTGATCACCGAACGATTCGCCCACGTCCTCCACGGCGCCGTCGAGAGCCTCGGCGATGGTCAGGTCGTGCTCGCCGCTGGTCCAGGGGTCGGCCGAGGTGAGCATGGTCTTGAGGAACTCGTTGATCGCGCCGGACTTCGCCGCCTCGAACTCGGCGCGGTCGCGCTCACGCGCGATTGATCGGGCCTGGAACGTGGACGTGATCGCGAATCCCAGCAGCAACACCACCGCCGCTGCGGTCACGACCACACCGGTGCGATGCCGCCCCACGAACTTGCCCACCCGATAGGCGGGACTCGGCGGTCCCGCGGTCACCGGCTTGCTGTGCATGTGGCGGCGAATGTCCTCGGCGAACTCCTGTGGCGAACCGTAGCGCCGGTTGCGGTCCTTCTCGAGAGCGCGCATGACGATCCAGTCGAGATCGCCGGTCAGCCTGCTGCGCAGGCGGCGCGGGTTCGTCCGTCGCGACTCGGCGATGGAGGTGGACCGGTCGCCCAGGGTCGAGAACCGGCTGCTCGGCTTGGCGGGTTCCTCCTCCTGGAGCCGGCGACGGATTCCCTCGAATCCGGCCGCGCGCAGTTCACTCGACTCGAACGGCAGCGCGCCGGCGAGCAACTCGTAGAGGATGACGCCTAGGCTGTAGACGTCGGCGCGGGTATCCACGTCGACGCCGGACTGCTCGGCCTGTTCGGGACTCATGTACTCGGGCGTGCCGATGATCTGGCCGAGCGTGGTGTGCATGTCGCTGTCGGTGAGCGGCGACGCCAGGGCCTTGGCCACGCCAAAATCGATGATCTTGGGCTCGTGCTTGCCGTCCTGGTCGGTCACCAGCACGTTGCCCGGCTTGAGGTCGCGGTGCAGCACAGCTTTCTGATGGGCGTGCTGCACGCCCTGGCACACGCGGCGGAAGAGTTGCAGCCGCTCCCGGGTGCGCAGACGGTTGCGGTCGCAGTAGGTGTTGATGGGCAGACCGGCCACGTACTCCATGACGAAGTAGGGCCGCCCCTCGGAGGTGGTGCCGGCGTCGAGTACGCGGGCGATACAGGGGTGGTCCATCATGGCCAGAGCCTGGCGTTCGGCCTCGAATCGGTTGACCACCTCGCGGGAATCCATGCCCGCCTTGATGAGCTTGACCGCGACGATGCGCCGGATGGGCGCCGTCTGCTCGGCGCGCCACACCTCGCCCATGCCGCCTTCGCCGATGAGATCGAGGAGTCGATAGGGTCCGATCGTCCGGATCTCGCGCTCCACGGCCTCGGGAGGAACGGTCGCGTCGAGGTCGGGAGAGGTGCCTGGCTCGGTCGGGAGGTGGTCGTCGTTCATGCGGCGTCCCTGGGTGAGGATCGTACCGGGATCGGATATTCAAGAAGGTCAGTGCGTTGGGTGGAAATCGCCAGGGTTGTCCGCATCGACCGATTCCATCGGACGGGTGGGCAAACCTGAGAAGCATGGCCATGGCGAAGTCGATCAGGGTCGTCAGTATGGTCGTGGCGACTTGATTCCGTGTTATGAGTTCCGGAGGGAAGATATCGCAGAAACATGATAGAGATCCCGATAAAGATATCAGCAATTGTTGCCAGGGTAAGATTTATGACATATCAATGCCCCGTTCGCCGGACATGTGGTAAGATCTCGCGACGGTGACGCGATTGTGGATCAGCATCTCGCCCAAAACAACAATCATTCGCGCCAGTTAACTCGTAATGTCTTTCCCTGGAGGGGAATATGCGCTACGTCATCGTGTTTGCAGTATTACTCATGGCCACGGCGGCCTTCGCCGGCACCAGCACCGAATGGGATGGCCAGCGCGCGATCCCGTCCACGCCTTACAGCTATGTCCCGGACAGCGGACTGGCCCTGACCAACGTCGCCATCTTCCGCGACAATCTCCCCTGGGGCTCGACGGCCGACGACGACATCCTGGTGGCCAACGCCATCGCCTTCACGGTGTATGGCAGCGGCGACATCGGCAGTGTCGATCTCTCGCCCTTCGACAAGGTGATCATCTCCAATCAGCAAGCAATGGCCTTCAACAACATCGTCAGCGCCAACGCCGGCTGGTTCGATACCTTCGCCAGCGGTGGCGGCGTCGTGCTCCTGGGCATGGCTCACTACTTCGGCGAGATCGGCATCGGCTCCCCCATGCCGGGCGGCTTCAGCATGGCAGCTGAGGATTGCAACAACGTCGTGACCATCATGGATACCGGCCACGAGGTGTTCAACGTTCCCAACGCCATCACTGATGGCGACATCCAGGGCTGGAACTGCTCCACCCACGGCGACATCAATGTGCCGGGAGGCGGCATGATTCTGCTGCAGAATGCCGACTTGACCCTCGGCGCCGGTGTCGCCGAGGTGGCCGTCGGCGCGGGCCGCGTCATCGCTTCGGCGCAGCCCTACCAGTTCCTGGGCTCCGGCTCGGCCATGGGCCAGAACCTGGTGCTGTACGATCCCCAGGGCGTGATCGCGGTGGAGAACCAGACTCTCAGCGACGTCAAGGCCCTGTACCGGTAGATCTATCCGGTCCGCAGGACCTCGCCACGAGCCGGCAGCGATCTTCGCTGCCGGCTCGTTCGTTGACGGAGACCGTCTGGGCGGAACGTCTTGGGAGCCGGAGGGTTTTGCCCCTATATTGTCCTCTGGAAACGGCGTCGCCGTTTCCCCCCCCAAGACCCCCGAGGGACCATGCTCAACGAAACTACAGGTGGGACGATGTCCGGCGACCGGTCGAACTGGAGCCGCGCCATCGCCGCATTCAGCCGCTCGGATACGCGCAAGGCCGTCTGGCAGCTGGTCAACACCATCGTGCCGTACTTCGCGGTGCTGTCGCTCATGGCCTTCAGCGTGGTCCGCGGCTGGCCCTACCTGGTGACCGTCGCCCTGGCCCTGCCCGCGTCGGCCCTGGCCATGCGTATCTTCATCTTCTTCCACGACTGCTGCCACGGCTCGTTCTTCGCTTCCAAGCGCGCCAATCGCATCGTGGGCTACGTCACGGGCATCCTCAGTTTCACACCCTTCGACGACTGGCGCCGCAGCCACATCGCCCACCACGCCACCGCCGGCGATCTCGACAACCGCGGCACCGGCGACGTGTGGACCATGACGGTGGACGAGTATCTGGCCGCATCGCGTCGCAAGCGCCTGGGCTACCGGCTGGTGCGCAACCCGTTCTTTCTGCTGCTGGTGGTACCGTTCTGGCTGTCGCTCATCTCGTACCGCATTCCGCACCGTGGAGCGGGCAAGCAGGCGGCCATGAGCGTGATGGTGACCAACCTGGCGCTGGTCGGCATCTTCGCCGCCGTCGCGCTGACCCTGGGCTGGAAGGCGTACGTGCTGGTCCAGTTGCCGGTGATCGTGATCTCGTGGACCGTCGGCGTCTGGCTCTTCTACGTGCAGCACCAGTACGAGGACACCTACTGGACTCGCCACGAGGATCGCGACCCGCTGCAGGCGGCGCTCAAGGGCAGTTCCTACTACAAGCTGCCACGGGTGTTGCAGTGGTTCACCGGCAGCATCGGTCTGCACCACATCCACCACCTGCGGCCGCGCATTCCCAACTACCATCTGCAGGCCTGCCAGGACTCGGTCCCGGTGCTCCAGTCGGTCAAGCCGCTGACCGTCGGCCGCAGCTTGAGATCGGTAGCCATGAATCTCTGGGACGAGCAGAACCAGAAGATGGTCAGCTTCCGGGCGATCCGGGGGCGGCCGCGGGTACGGGCCTGGTAGCCGGCACCCAACCTACTTGTAGTAGGGGTTCTCTCCCGAGGCGTGGTCGGTGAGGTCGACGATCTCGGTGATCTCCGGCACGGCCTGACGCAGCGCCTTCTCCACACCGCCACGCATGGTCGCCTTGGCCGACGAACAGCCCTGGCAACCGCCGCCCATCACCAGGAAGACCGTGGTGTCCTGGACGTCGCGCACCTCCACGAATCCGCCGTGCGACTCGATCTGCGGATTGACGCGTTCGCGCAGGATCCACTCCACCGTCTGGCGGATATCTTCCTCGGCAGCCGTGGGCTCGGCGTTGTTCGCGGCGACGGGAGGTGTGCCGGAGGCAAGCGCGCCACGGACTGCGGCGGCGATGCGCGGACCGAGTTGCTGCCAGGTGGCGTCGCCGTTCTTGGCGATGGTCAGCACCGGGCCGTCGACGATGACCTCACGCAGGTCGGCGACCGCGAACAACTCCTCCAGCAATGGCGAACCCGCGGCGGCCTCGATGGTGCGGCAGTAGACGGCGCGCCCCTCGTGCAGCGGGCGGTCGATCATGAATGAGCAGACCTGGGGATCGGTGGCCGGCTTTGCGGTGATGGCGATATCCTGGGCAGGCTGGGTCATGATCGATCTCCGGTGGCGAGGTGTCGGCGTTTCCCGGCGGGGCTCCAACCGAGGCGGCTGCGATATTCATTACAATTATAGTCCAGTATAGGCCCGCGTCCAGGCCGGTCTCGCATACGCGGCGTGGATTCTACGATCCGTGCCGCTCGCGCAGGATCGCCGCCGCCGTCGTCATCGATCGCAGCTTCGCCACGGCGTGCGCCTCCTCGTTCACGCATCGGCTGGCGAAGCACCCGAATCCGCAGTCCGGATTGAGCCAGATCTGGTCCGGCCGGTAGAACTGCAGCGCCTCCTCGGCTCGCGCCACGATGGACGCCGGATCCTCGGCCTCGTCGGTGCGCGGGTTCACGCATCCCAGTCCGAGTTCGCGGTCCTTCAGCGCCTCGCCCACGATGCTCAGCTCCCCCGCGCGCGGCGTGGCGTACTCCAGCACGAACTGCTGCACCCGCATGGCCTCGAAGGCGGGCAGAAGTGCGTGATAGTCGCCGGTGAGCAGCACGTCTTCCTGGCGGCTCCAGTTGCCCCGACAGACGTGCAGACCGGTGCGCACGCCGCTCACGCCGTCGACGACCCGGTTGATCAGTTCGGCCGCGTACTCCAGCTCGGCACCCGCATCACGGCGGGTGGCGAGGGTTGCTCACATGAAGGTGCGCTTGTGGTCGTCTTCGCTCAGGACGATCTCCGTGAGAACCGGCTCGTCGAACTGCACGAACGCGGCGCCTCGATCGCGCAGCTCGACGAGTTCATCGCGCAGGATGCGCACCACGTCGTCGCCCAGCTCGGTCTTGTCGGCGTAGCCGGACCTCGAGAAGGCACCCACCCACATGGACCGCGTCAGCAGATATGGCCCGGGCAGCGTCACCTTCACGGGGCGGTCCGTGAGCTGCTGCACGAACTCGAGTTCGGCCACGGCCAGTGGCTCGCGGCGCGCGAGCTTGCCCGTGCAAGTGGGATTGCGAATGGCCGACGCCGGCACGTCGAGGGTCGAGAGCATCTCCTCGAAAGCAGCCTTGTCGTCCACCGTGTCGAGCATCTCGGCCAGGCTCATGAGGCGCGTACCGTCGAGCTTGTCGGTGACGAAGGAGTAGAAGTTGTCGCGACGGTGTTCGCCGTCCACGACCACGTCCACGCCGGCGTCCACCTGGTGCTGCACGCAGCGGCGGACCTCCTGGTCGGCGATCCGCTCGAAATCCGCACGGGTCATCAGTCCGCGTTGCTTGTCGCGCAGCGCCCGCAGGAGTTCGCGGGATCGGGGCCAGCTGCCTACCTGGGTCACGTTGAACATGTCGCTCCTCATACGATGGCGATCCTGGTCTCCAGTTCGGTCGCCTTGGCGAGTGTGGCCGCCAGGGGCGACCGCGCCACGACGGTCTGCCAGACCTCGCGCACGCGATCCGCGTCGTCGAAGGTCGAGGCGAACAGCTTCACCTCGATGGCGGCGAAGGACGGATCGCCGTCCGAGAGCCCCAGGTGGGCCATGACGTCGTGCAGGCGACCGCGAGCGGTGAGTTCGATATCGTCCACCTCGAGACCGGCCTGGGCGCACGCGGTGGCGAAGCCGGTGGCCAGGTCGCTCGCCAGGGCGCCCAGAAGCGCCTCGACGGCCGACGGATGCGCGTCCCGCTCCTCGAAGCTGGCCGGCTGGCCCAGGGTCCACTTGAAGTTGCGACAGTAGACCGTGGTCGCGAGATGGCCCGAGGCACGCGCGCGGAGACGCCACTCGTACAGTCGCGCTCGCTCCTTGTCCTTCTGAAGCGCCTGCTCCTCGGCCTGCACCGCCTCGCCCCGGCTCTTGCGCACGAAGAAGCGCTTCTGCTTCGGCGCCTCGCCCGGAAGTTCGCCGAGATACTCGTGTCCCACCATGCGGCACCACGGCGGCAAGTCGTCGGCCACGGTGATCTCGACCGAACGCATCTCCAGGACGCCGCCCTCGGGCACAGCGAGCATGTGCTCGCGGATGAGCAGCACGAGACCGCTGCCGCAGTCGAGATCCCCGCCGTCGAACACGTGATCCGGCGTCAGGTCTCCCAGGTGGTCCATGCTAGTAGGCCACGCTGGGCGAACCGCTGGACAGCCACTCCACCAGGGCGGCGCCGCCGGCGGGCGAGGCGCCTTCGATCAGGTCGCTCTCGGTGATGCCGCGCTTCTTCATGCAGGGCGAGCACACGAGGATCTTGCCGCCGCCATTCACGAACTTGGTCACCAGGTCCTTCAGCGGCGCAAAGGGTTCGCCCTCGTCGATCTTGTCGACCTCGCCCGTGACGGCCGCCCAGACGCCGTCGGTGCTCAGGAAGACCATGGTGTCCTTCTCGCTACCCAGGGCGGCATTGGCCACGACGAAGCCCACGGTGGCCTTGTCGCCGTTGGTCTTGCTCTCGGTGATGGTGACGCAGAATGTGTTCGACATGACGGTTCCTCTCGGTTTGCGGATTCAGGTGTTGTCGCGCTTGCGCACGAGGTAGAACGGTGGCTGCGCGTCGAGGAGGGCGTGACCGGTGAGGCGGCACCAGGCGGGGATCTCCACGGGAGCGCCGGCGTCGCGGCTGGCGATCATGAGCACGGCACCGGGGACGAGGTCGGCCATGATCCCGCGCAGGTCCATGATGAAGTCGCCGCAGCCACGGTCGACGGCGTCGAAGACGTCGTCGAAGTCCCAGTGGGTTGGATAGCCAGCCATGAAAGAGTCGTCTTCCGGTCGGGTGCACACCTCGAGGACACGCTCAAGTAGGCGCCGGGCCGTGATTCAGGCTGGATGGCTCGCGGAAAGGGCGTCAGAAGGGGGCTTCGTCAGCGACCACCGATGAGCGCCTGCCGGACACGGGCGGCGTCCTGGCGGGCTCAGGTGAAGTGGTTGACGAAGAGGCGACGCATGGGACGGGACTCCAGGATCGGAGGTGAATTCCAGGGATCATTGTGACGGATTCTGCGCGCGGGGTCAAGGGGGTGCCTCGGCCCCGGCGCGCACGAAACGATATTACTGCTCTGCGATCAGCTTCTCGATGCGCCGTCGCCCCAGCCAGGCCGTCAGACGGTAGAGACCCAGCAGGATCGCCGGGCCGAGGAACGTGGGCAGCCATGTGCTGTGCCACTGCGACGCCTCGGGCACGCCGTAGATCGCCAGGCAGACGGCGGCGATCACGCCGGCCAGGGTCAGGTAGCAGACCACCATGCCTCGCCAGGTCGGCACCGGCAGCAGTCCGCCCAGGAAGAGCTGGGTGAGCATGTGCCCGAACAGGGAGATGGCGAAGACGGTCTGAAAATCGCGGAGTTCCTCGTCGGGCTGGCCCAGGATGTAGAGCCGGTAGAAGATCACGCCGGCCAGCAGGATGTGGGTGACGCCCAGCCAGATGCCGGCGACCCGGCCGCCGGCGGCGAAGGTGCGTTCATCGCGTTCGGTCTTTTCGAACAACATCAGCGTTCTCCTTGGATCCAGAAGAGGTCGTCGAGCCCCTGTCCCGTGGCGCGCGCCAGGGCCAGGCAGAGCTTGATGGAGGGGTTGTAGCGGCCGGCCTCGATGAGGCCGATGGTCTGGCGGGTGACATCCACCCGGTCTGCCAGTTCTGCCTGCGACCAGCCCCTGGCTACCCGCGCCAGCTTCAGGCTGCTGGCGATCTCGAGGTCTTTCATGACCATCCTCCTGTACCTGGGTGACAGGCATGAATGTACATTATATCGACCACATTGCAAGATATATCAGTCATTATGGAAGAAATAAATTGCGCGGCCTCGTTGGGAGACCGCGCAACACAGAGGCGTCAGGGAGTCGCCGGCGTTCCGTCCCACCCTGCCAACCGCGCCGCCATCCACCAGATGGCCTTGGCCTTGGCCACGCAGATTCCCATGCCGCCGTGGGCGCAGTCGGAGCCGTCCCAGTCGGCGTGGCGGAGCTGGAGGTCCTGGCCGTCGTGGGTGTCAGCGCGCCGCTCGGTGAAGTCCTCGCTCCAGTTCTCGATGTCGGCCTGGTCGAAGAGGTAGCCGCCCGCGGCCAGGGCGGCGGTACGAAAGTCCTGGTTGTAAACGGTGGAGCGAAGCCCGTCGCCGGTCAGGTAGTCGTCGTTGCCGGAGTAGCCGCGATCGATGGGCGCCGTGGCGTAGACGAAGATCGTGCCCGACGCGTGGTCCTGGAACCGCTCCACGGCATCGAGGTACGCCGCCCGACGCTCATCGTTGAAGGTGATCCCGTCGCCGTTCTCGTCGTGGACCTTGCCGGGGGCGATGAGGTGGTACGACCAGCCGAAGATGGACGCGGTGATGGGCGACCCCTGCTGACCGGCGTACGCGGCGGTGAATTCGGTGACCGTGCGGCCGGACTCGCGGGCCCAGTACTCCGCGTCATCGAACCGGCACTCCCAGGTCTCGATGAGATTGCCGTCGTCCGGATCGTACTGGCCCTTGAGAATGCGCAGGGCGCCGCTGGCGGGCAGGTCGGCGAGGTCGCACTGGATCGCCACGGCGTACTGGGGGTCCATGCTCTCGAGGGTCTTCAGACCGCCGACGTGCCGGACGGGGTCGCCGTCCAGATCGCCCACGAGTTGCTGGGCGTGGGAACGGCCGGGGAAGTGGATGAGGATGCCCTGGCTCTTGACCTCGTCGATCCACCGCTCGGGGATGTGGCCGGCGTCGAAGTCCAGAACGGCACGATGGTCGACGACGATGGCGCCGGGTCCGCTGCCCTGGACGTAGATGCCGCGATAGGTCACCCGCGCGCCGGCGGCCACGGTCTGGGTCTCGCCGGGCGGGGTGCGCCAGCCGTCGACGGCGCCCCAGGTCAACACGTACGCCCCGGGGGCGAGGTCGGCGAGAGTCGTCTCGCCGGTGCCGTTGCTGGTGTAGCCGCCGGGGCCGTCGAGGGTCCAGGGAGCGCCGATGGCGGCGGGCGACGGAGTGATCACCACGGTGGCCTCAGAGCCGCCCGCGGGATCGGAGGCCGAGTCCTCGTTGCATGCGGTCAGCGTCAGCAATACGCCCAGCATCACGACCAGCAATTTGATCTTCATCCGGATCATGGCGACCTCCCCGGCGATACGACCCTCACGTGGCGACATCCAGCGCGCGCTGGAGCTTCCGTACTCCCTACGATATAGCGCACTCGTATGAGGTTCGCAGCGGATATCGGTGGCGGATCGCGTGGGAGACACCGCCGCGGCCATGGCCAACCGGCGAACTCGAACACCGGGCCCAGAATACCAGGGACGGGATCAGGCCGGGATCATCAGCGCAGTTTGTCCAGCATCTGCACCGCGTTCTCGTTGTCCGGGTTCAGTTCGAGGGAGCGCTCGTAGTTGGCGATCGCCAGGTCCGTGTCGCCGCGCATCATGAATGCTTCGCCCAGGCTGTCGTAGGCGTTGGAGTCTCGTGGCATCAGTTCCACGTAGAGTTCGAAGACCCCGATCGCATCGTCGAAGCGGTCCGCGGTCAGCATGCTGTATCCCAGTGCGTTGATGTCGACGCGATGCACGTAGCAGGCCTCCGGGTCCAGGGCTCGTCGCGCGACCTCGAAGGCTGCGCGAGCCTCGGCGAACCCACCGGTATCCAGCCCCCGCGAGAGGTACTCCACCAGGTCGTGTCGAACCGCCGCCGCGCTGGCGCTCTCGTCCTGCAACGGCGGGCCGTCGCCCTGCAAAAGCTCGATGGCGGTCGCGAAGGCACGATCGGTACCGTCGCTGCCGGTTCCGGCGCTCACCACCACGTCGGGCGGTACTCCGATCCCCTCCCAGCAACGGCCGGCGTGGTCGACGAAGAGATTGCGCGAGACGGAGAATCGCCAGCCGTTGGGCAGGTCGAACCACTTCATGTCGGCGAAACACCCGGACGTGGTATCGCCCACCACCGTGACGTGGGGCAGGACGCGCATGGCCAAGGCGAAGTTCTCGGCGGCGCTCACCGAGAGGCGGCTCGTCAAAAGGACGACCGGACCGTCGAACGTGCGCTCGGCGGGATCGACGTGCCAGTACCTGGGATCGGCGAAATCACCGTGACCGGGGCCGACGCGGTCCCGCGTGACCATGTACAAACGCTTCCGGTCGGCGAACCGATCCGCGATGGTCTTGCCCACGCGGTCGTCGCCGCCGCTGTTGTTGCGCACGTCCACGATCCAGGCGCGCGCATCGGCCATCTCGGCAAGGATTCCGTCGACGGCGACCGCGCTGCCGGCCTCGTCTCCGAATTCGCCGAAGTGCAGGTAGCCGATACCGTCGTCGACCCAGCCGTACTGGAAGCGGTCGTCTCCGGCGAGGCGGGCGTCACCCTGGAAGGACTCGGGGGACAACGGGCGCCGGCCGAGGGCTTCCATGGCGCCGGCCAGGCCCAGGTCTTCGAAGTAGCGGCCGAGGTAGCCGGCGCTGAAGTCGCGGCCCAGCGATTCGGCCGTCAGCATGGCATGGTTGTCGTTCAGGTGGGCCATCATGCCCGTGAGCACCTCGAACAGTTGCTCGTCGGTGGTCTTGCGAGTGACCTGGGGACGATACTCGTCGTGGAGCGCCTGCCAGTTCACCGACTTCACCTCGAAGAGGGCGTACTGCTGATCGAACGTCTCCCAGACCGTCTCGAAGATCTGCTCCGGTGGGCTGGGTGACGAGCAGGACTGCATGGTGGATAGGGTGGGAATGGCGATGATGGCCAGCAGGATGGTCACTCGTCTCACGGTCGGCCTCCGGTCGATCTGTCGGGTACGGAGCGTGCAACTGCATACCTGACGCCCGCAAGGCCCAGAAGGATGCATCCGACCGGCTTGGCCGTTACCGAATGAACTTGCTCGTCGCGTCGATGACCAGGCAGTCGACCTCGCCGTCCTCTCCGCGCTCGAAGAAGATCATGTGTCGACCGTTGTCGCTGACCCAGCCGCCCTCGTCGTTCGGGAGGCTCAGCGATGACGTACTGTCCTCGAGGGGATGGTGCATCCGCAGGCTGCCGCGGCTGTAGGAGATCGTGAACTCGGCGTTCACGGCGCGCAGCCGGTAGGTCCCGAGGTACGGCTGGAACTCCGCCGGTACGCCGTCGCCCAGGTCGTCCGGCCCGGATTGCCGCGGTAGTTCGTGGACCTCGTGCAGATGCGCCTCGGTGAAATTGCCCGAATCGTCCAGTTCGAAGGTGAGGTAGATGTGCGCGGCCAGCTTGCACTGCCAGCGTCCCCGCTCGTCGGGGTCCGCGAAAGCCAGCGCCGTGTTGCCGGGAATGTCGAGGACCAGACTGCCGTCCTGCACGAGGATCTCGCAGGGCTCGGGCATTCCCGCCAGGTAGTACTCGCCGAGGTAGTTCTCGTACCTGTCGGTGGAATTCGCCCCGGACCCGATCACGCGGTAGTCGAGGATCTCGAACTCCTTGGCGTTGGCCCAGGTGGAGAAGGACTCGAAGAGCCCCAGGCGGATGTGTCCAGAGTCGACGAAATCGATCTCCGGACCGGTGGCGTCCACGGGGATCCAGCCCGCGTTCCCCATGTAGATCTCGGTCCAACCGTGCTGGCCGAACTTGCCGCCCTGGCTCGGGACGTAGGTGACGCCCCATACCATGCGCGCCGGAATTCCCACCGAGCGGCAGAACGCGGCCAGCAGGACCGAATGGCCGCCACACTCGCCGGCCCTGGCCTCGTACACGCCGCGAGCGCTGCCGCCACCGGGAATGGCGTAGGCGATCTCGGTGGAGACCCATTCGCTCAACCGGCGTGCGGCCTCCCAGGAGTTCGGCGAGCCCACGGTCAGTTCGTGGGCTTGCTCCCCGATGGCGGGGTCGTCCGACTCGATGAACTCGGTCGGGTCAAGAAAATCCGCAACGTCGGCGACGCCGCTGAAGTCCGGCGGAAAGGCCGGCGCGTCGGCGCCGTCGTACCGCGGATGCTCGATCTCGAAGACACCCTCGATCAGATTGTCCTCGACGGTGCCGGTGAATCGCTGGCCGGGAACGTTGAGGGTTTCGGGAGTCACGATCAGCCCGGTGGGCTTGATCTTGGCCCGGACCTTCATGTAGCTGATACCAGAGACGTCGGCGATGGTCAGGCCGGCATCGGTCAGAATGTAGTCGTCGGCCTCGAAGCGTTCCAGATCGTCGGCGAGCGACTTGTCGGCCAGGTAGATGACCCGCCCCTCGTTCTCGAGGATCTTGACTAGCAGACCGGTCTCGGTGTCGAGCCAGAACCTCATGAGCACTCCGGTCGCGAGGTTGCGGCGGTCGACCATGAGGGTGGTGTACTCCGTTCCCACCAGTTCGATGGTGGCGTCGCCCGCGCGGGAGTACTGGACATCCTGAATCTCCTGGTCGCCGATCTCGAAGCACTGATAGGTCCTGTCCTCGCTGTCGGGATCGGTGAATTCCGCCACGATGTGCTTGAAGAACAGGGAATTCTCCAGGAGCGTGCCGGGGGGAAGAGGCACGACCTGGTCCTCGCGGCCGAAGGAGGTCGTGCAATGGGCGCCGTCCGCCTCGATTCGCACCTCGGCATTCATCTGATTCTGTCCCGAATCGACGTCGTAGCGCTGGAAGAGGAACTGGCCGGTCTCGAGATCGACGTGATAGACGAGCTCGACCTCGGAGTCGACGTCCATCCCGAGCAGCCTGCTCAGCGAACGGGCATGCTGCTCGATCAGGATGACCTGCTTGCCGTCGATGGTCGCGAGCGAGGTGTCGATGGCGGAGTACCCGCAAAGGGTGCCGGCATTGGTGATGGCGTAGAAGTAATCGCCGGCGACCTGCTCGGTGTCGCAGGCGGTGACCGTCAGCAGGGTGGCGGTGGCGATTCCGAGGACCAGCGCGAAGGAATACCATTTCATGGCGTTACTCCCGTGTTCTTCCCGACCCGTGTCGTTCAATGCGGCGCGGCCGACAGTTCCTCCGGCAGTTCGACGACCAGGATGTCGATCGAACTCTCGTCCGCGACGTACTGCCGGTTGAAGAGGATCTTCGATCCGTCCGGCGACCATCGCGGCCGGGCGTCCTCGACCATGGCGTCGTTCTCCAGGACCATCACCACATCGGAACCGTCGGCATTCATGATGTAGATGTGGAAATTCCCGGCGGTTTCTCCGGCCCGGTTGGACGCGAACGCGATCCTCGACCCATCCGGCGACCACGACGGGTACCCGTCGAAGGCGGAATGATTCGACACGTTCACCGGATCGGACCCGTCGCGGTTCATCACGAAGATCTCCGAGTTTCGACCTGATGCAGTGTCGCCGCCGCTGGGCAGCACCCGCCTCCAGACGATCCG
Organism: bacterium; assembly: GCA_003353795.1. Taxonomy (GTDB): domain Bacteria; phylum Krumholzibacteriota; class Krumholzibacteriia; order LZORAL124-64-63; family LZORAL124-64-63; genus Glo-17. The sequence goes on along the minus strand of PIVY01000022.1, from coordinate 19,401 downwards.
CGTTCCGTCCGGGGAGATCGACGGATAGGTGTCCCACCCAGGGAAGTCGGTCAATCGCCTGACCCCGGTGCCGTCCAGGTCCATCTCGTAGATCTCGTAGTTGGTCACGTCTCCCTGCTCATTGTCGTCCCGCTGGGAGTTGAAGATGATCGAGGCGCCGTCCGGGGCGAAGTCCTGGTGGCCGTCGCGGCCGGGGTGGTCCGTCAACTGGGTGATGTCGGAACCGTCCACGTTCATGAGGAACAGTTCGTTGTTCTCGCCGTCGACGTAGGACGAGAACAGGATCCGCGATCCGTCGGGGGACCACACGGGGGTCTCGTCCGATTCCACACGGTGGAGGATCCGGCGCACGTTGGTGCCGTCGGCGTCCATGACATAGATGTCGCGATCGCCCATCATCCCGTCGTGGCGGTCCGACTGGAACACGATCCGTTGCGCGTCGGGCGACCAGTACGGATAGGCATCGCGGACGGCGGTCACACGGGTCACCGAGGCCGCATCAGGCTGGGCGGCGGCGATCCCCACGGTGGTCAGGACCAGGCCGGCGGCGATGGCGCGTACGTGGCATTTCATTGGAACTCCTTCGTGGAAACCGGGCGACCGTCGTTCGTGGGCTACCGAAATCGCGACCTCATCGGTCTCGTCCTATGCTATGCCCTCTTCCCCAGACCCGGAGGGTATCGCTGCCATGAACAAGATCGCCATCAAGAACTGGAATGAACTCGCCGACCGGACCCCGTCCCACGCGCTGGTGGCGGACGTCGATCTGGTAGTCGTGCGCTACGACGATTCGGTCTCCGTACTCTACGGCCGTTGTGCCCATCGGGGTGCACTGATGGCAGACGGCCACGTCGACGGCGACAACCTCATCTGCGGTGTGCACGACTGGGACTACCGCCTCGACACCGGCGTCAGCGAGTACAACAACAGCGAGACGTTGCCCAGATTCGAGGCCTGGATCGAGGACGGTCAGGTGCTGGTGGACGCGGACGAGATCGCCGCCTGGGCCCGGACGAACCCCCAGCCATTCCAGCGCGACAGCTACCAGGGCGCCTATCAGGACCCCAACGGCATCGCCGCCGAGCCCCACGTGAAGTTCATCCGGAAGCTCGCCAGCGATGGCCTGAGCAAGATGGGCCACCATGGGCCGTCGGCCGCCATGGGCGTGACGCGCGACCAGCTTCCGTCGTGGGACGACCTGCAGTTCGTCGTCGGCCAGCTCCACAAGCTGCCGCTGCTCGACGACGAACCCGTGGGCACGGACCTGGTGATCGGTCCGCGGGCGCAGAAGCCACTGCGGCTGGAGATCCCGCTCTTCGTCTCGGACATGAGCTTCGGAGCACTGTCGGAAGAGGCCAAGGTGGCCCTGGCGAAAGGCGCCGAGCTGGCCGGCACGGGCATCTGCTCCGGCGAGGGCGGCATGCTGCCCGAGGAGCAAGCGGCCAACTCGCGGTACTTCTACGAGCTCGCGTCGGCGCGCTTCGGGTTCTCGTGGGACAAGGTGATGCGAACCCAGGCCTTCCATTTCAAGGGCGGCCAGGGCGCCAAGACCGGCACCGGCGGCCACCTGCCCGGCGCCAAGGTGAAGGGCAAGATCGCCCAGGTGAGGGAGTTGCCCGAGGGTCAGGCGGCCATCTCACCGGCCCGATTCCCCGAGTGGACAAGCCTCGACGACTATCGCGAGTTCGCCGCCGAGGTGCGCGAAAAGACCGGTGGCATCCCGGTGGGGTTCAAGCTCTCGGCGCAGCACATCGAGAAGGACATCGACGCGGCCCTGGATGTCGGTGTGGACTACGTCATCCTCGACGGTCGCGGTGGCGGCACCGGCGCCGCGCCCCTGATCTTCCGGGACAACATCTCCGTGCCGACCATTCCGGCCCTGGCCCGGGCGCGGCGCCACCTCGACACCTGCGACACGGACGGCGTCACCCTGATCATCACCGGCGGTCTGCGCCACCCCGCCGACTTCGCCAAGGCCCTGGCGCTCGGCGCCGACGGCATCGCGGTCTCCAACGCCGCGCTCCAGGCCATCGGCTGCCTGGGCATGCGGGCCTGCCACACCGACAACTGTCCCGTGGGAATCGCCACCCAGAAGCAGCACCTGCGCGACCGTTTGCCGGTGGACGTCGCGGCCGAGCGGCTGGAGAGGTTCTTCACGGCGGCGGTGGAGTTGATGGTGGTCCTGGCGCGGGCGGCGGGTCACCGGCATCTGGGCGACTTCACGAGCGAGGACCTGACGACGTTCAAGACCGACATGGCGTCGTTGACCGGGGTCGCCTATGGGGGCGTCGCACGATCAGCGTCATCCTGACCCTGGGCGCCGTCGCGGTGACCGCCACCTCCAGCGCCGGGATGCCCATGGTGTTCAGGTGAGCCGGCGCTCCGCGCGCCATGCAACTCGTACCGGACGCGATGCGTCCTTTTTCGGCCACCGACGATTGTCGCTCTAACCCGAAACGGACCACCATGACCTCCAGAATGACCCTGACACTGCTGGCACTCGTCCTGCTCGCGTTGCCCGCTCACGCCCGACGCGCCGTCGCCGACGCCGAGGTCTTCGCCTCGGAGGCCGACGCTTTCATCGCCGCCGCGCTCGACCTGCTGCCGGAGGTGCCGGGCCTGGCCGTGGCGGTGGTCGTCGACGATCAGGTGGTCCTGTCGCGCGGCTACGGCATGGCCGATCTCGAGGACGGCGTGCCGGCTTCCGGCGACGTCGACTACTACATCGCCTCGGCCACCAAGCCGTTCACGGCCCTTGCGGCGGCCATCCTGCACGAGCGGGGCGACATCGATCTGGATTCGTCCCTCGCCTCGCATCTGGCAGGCAGCGGCATGGACATGGCCCTCGTCGACGACAGCGTCACCCTCCGCGACCTGCTGAGCCACACCGCCGGGCTGCGGAACTCGCCGGTCACCACTCGCCTGGCCTACACCGGTGAGCACACGCCGGATCTGCTGTGGAGCCTGCTGTCGGCCACCGAGGCCAACGAGGCCGGGCCGGGAGCATTCGAGTACACGAATTTCGGCTACAACCTGCTGACCATGATCCTCGACCGCGAGCTGGGCAAGCGGTGGCAAGACGTCCTGCAGGACGAGGTCTTCGGGCCCGCCGGTCTCGTGCGTACGACGGCCTATGCATCGCGTCCGGCGACCATGGGCTGGCCGCTGGCCGCGCCGTACTTCGGCATGAGCCCTGACGGCATGCAACGGATTTCGCTGGTCAAGGTCGACGCCACCATGCAGTCGGCCGGCGGCATGATGACCACCGCCGACGACGCGGCCCGCTGGATGCTGCTGCAGATCAACGGCGGCGAGCTGGACGGTCAGCCGGTATTCGATGCCACAGTCGTCCGTGAGACCCAAAGCAGCCGGATCGATCCCGGGCAGGAAGAGCGCGGACTGTTCGGCAACACCGGCTGCGGCCTGGGCTGGCTCCACGGCGCCTACTCGGGAGAGCACGTCCTGCACCACTCGGGCGGTTACCCCGGCTTCCGCTCGCTGATCTCGTTCATGCCGGAGGCAAGGATCGGCGTGACCGTCCTCGTCAACGAGGGCAGCGTGGGCGGCATGGTGCCCGACGCGCTCGCGGCCTGGGTCTACGACTGGTGGCTGGGGCTCGACTCGGCAGATCATGCGGACGGGATCGCCCGCATCGCGGCCCGGCGCGACCAGTTCAAGGGGCGCATCGCCGAGGATCGCCAGCGCCGCGCCGAGCGTGAATGGGCTCTCGAGCTGGACCGATCGGCCTACGCCGGTCGCTACGCCAGCAACGAGTACGGTGTCCTCGAAGTCTCGCTGGACGGCGTGGATCTGCACGCGCGTCTGGGACAGCTGCACGCCGTGGCCGAGCCATTCACCAGGCCCAACTCCATCCGGGTGGAAATGGTGCCGGGCCAGGGCGAGGTCCTCCAGTTCGTGCTGGACGACGCGAACGGGATCGTCGGTATCGACTACGACGGTACGCGGTTCACGAGGGAATGATGGCCGAGAGGGTTCTGGGCGCGACGATGTGGTAGAATCGACATGGGCGACTCCGGGCCCCGACCAGGAGGTAACGCGCCGTGCCCACCGGCTTCCAGTTCAGGTTGCGCAGAATCGGCCTCGCGGCCGCGGCCATCGTGGCGATCTGCGCGGCGGCGCCCCTGGCGTGTACCATCGGCGTGGCGAACGGCGACGCCACCGCCGACGGCCGCCCGCTGCTCTGGAAGGTGCGCGACAACGCGGCGGTGCCGAACAACGAGGTCTACTACAACACGTCATTGACCCTGCCCTTCGTCGCCGTGGTGACCGCGAACGGCGGCCCCGATTCGCCCACCTGGATGGGTGTCAATCGACGCGGATTCGCGCTGGTCAACGCCAACGCCGGCGACCTCATCGACCCGCCGGAGCGGGCCAACGGCGAGTTCATGCGCGCGGCCCTGGGCAGCTGCCGCTCGGTGGGTGAGTTCCTCGCCCTGCTGGAGTCCACCAACGGCATCCGCGACACCCACGGCAACTTCGGCGTCATCGACAGCACCGGCGCCGCCTTCATCGTCGAAGCGTCCCGCGACCAGTTCTGGATCTACGACACCCGCGATACCGACCGCGGCTTCATCGTGCGCACCAACTTCGCCTGCGTCGACACCGCCGGCACCGGCATCGACGGTCTGCCCGGCGAGGAACGCTTCGTGCGCTCCACCGACCTGGTGACCGGCTGGGTCGACGCCGACGATCTGACCGTGGCCAATCTGGCCGGCCGACACGCGCGCGACTTCTCCAACTGGGCCTGCCAGCCGTTCCCCGTGCCCTGCTACGAATGCGGCGAGCCGGACAGCCTCCACGGTTGCTTCGACACGTTCTTCAGCATCAGCGCCGGGGGCACCGTGTCGGGCGCGGTGATCCAGGGCGTGGCGCCGCCGCCCGCTTCCGAACCGGCCTGGCTGACCACCATGTGGGTGCACCTCGGACAGCCGGCCTGCACCATCGCCGCGCCGTACTGGCCGGTGGGACCGACACCGGCGGTGGCCGATGGTCCCGAGACGGCGCCGCTCTGCGACCTGGCCCAACGGCTGCGGTTCGAGGTGGTCTTCCGGATTCCGTACTATCCACGGATCGTCGACTCGTTCGCCCTGATGCGCCCCGGAGGCGGCGGCCTCTGGTCGACCCTACTGCCGGCCGAAGCGGCGATACGCGATGCAGTGAACGAGCGGTTGACCTGGTGGCGGCGGCATCCGCCGGCGGCGAGCGTCGTGCTGGCATTCGAGGATTCCCTGGCCAGTGCCGTGTACGAGCATCTGACGGTCGACATCGTGACGCCGGCGTCCGCGCCGGCGGCGCCCACGCGTCTGAATGCGTACCCCAATCCGTTCAATCCCGCGACCACGCTGGCCTTCGATCTGCCGCGCCGAGGGCACGTGCGCCTCGACATTCACGATCCGCGGGGTCGCCGCGTGGCGAGACTCGTGGACGGCGTGCGAGCGGCTGGTCCACATCGAGTCGGCTGGCGGGCGGCGGGACTGGCTTCCGGCGTGTACGTGGCTCGGCTCGTCGCGGACGGCTCGACGACGCACCGTCGACTCCTGCTGGTGAAATAGCCGTTCCCAATCCCACACACAGCTGTGACCGAAACGATAAACGACCGTCGTCGCCGTCGTGCCGCTCGGATCCAGTAAATCCTGCAAATGATATAATTACATATATTTACGGAATATCCCAGGGCGCCTCCGATACGGCACGAATCTCTCTATGGGATCCGGCAAAGGAGGCTACCCGTCATGACCACATTCTTGCAGGCACCCGTCAGATCCGCCGCACGCCCCCACCGGGGAATCGCCTGGATCGCCTTCACCGGAAGCGCACTGCTAGCCCTCTTCTGGGGACTCTATTTCAGCGGCCTGCTCGAGTTCGGTCAGACCGAAACCGTGCTGGCCGAGTACGAGGCCGCCTTCCCCATCGCCGATGCGGTGCTCGCCGCGATCCTTTTCACCGCCGGAATCGGCCTGTGGAACGGCCGCCGCTTCGGGCGTTTCTGCCTGAACTCGGGCGCTTCCATGACGCTCTACCTGGGAATCCTCGACGTCACCTTCTACACGCGGCAGGGCACCTACTCCTCGCTGGGATCCGGCGGCGTGGTCGAGCTGGTCATCAACTTCCTGTGCATCGTCGGCGCACTCGTCGCGCTCGCCACGAGCTGGAAACTGGAAAAGGAATCGTCATGAGGGCCCTGCACTCCATCGCCGTCGGCTTCCTCCTGTCGTTCGCCGATCGCGACCGGATCGCTCCGTCGGAGGCCCCGCTCTTCAGCCGGGATTTCGCTCGCGCCTACGTCACGACCATGCGGCCCTATCTCTTCTACATCTCGGGAATCACGGGGATCCTGGGCATGGCGCTGGGGCCCACGGTCGCGCTGTTGCCGGCGGCGGTGCTGGCCGTGGTCTTCTTCTTCTCCTACGGCTTCGGTCAGGCCCTCACCGATTGTTTCCAGACCGATACCGACGCCATCTCGTCGCCCTACCGGCCGCTGGTGCGAGGCATCGTGCGGCGGCGCGACGTGATGACGGTGTCCCTGGTGGGTCTCGCCGCGACGGGCGTCGTGCTGACGGTGACCAGCGCGATCAACCTGCCGCTGGTGGCGCTGTCGGTGCTGGGCCTGGCCACCTATACCTGGTTCAAGCGCCGCTGGTGGGCCGGCCCGTTCTACAACGCCTGGATCGTCGCCGTGCTGATGCTCATCGGCTACGTCTCGGCGGTCGGCGCCGCCGGCCAGACTCTTGCCTGGCCGAAGGGGCTCACAGCGGCACTGGCCGCCACGTTCTTCGCCTACGCCAACTTCGTGCTGACCGGCTATTTCAAGGACATCGCGGCCGATCGGACCACCGGGTACCGCACGTTGCCCGTGGTCTTCGGACGCCGCGTCTCCGCCGTGGTGAGCGACCTCTTCGCCGCGGCCGCCGTGCTGTACGCGTTCGTGGCCATGAAGGACGCCGGGGTCCTGGAACGAGCGACCGCGAACCCTCTGGTGCTCCTGCTCCTGATCGCCGGCGTGAGCATGTCCGTCCTCGCCCAGTGGCGGCTGCACCAGGTCGCCACCGACGACCAGGCCCACCGGTCGATCACCCTGGTCGTTCACGCTTACATCCTGCTCCTGGGCGCCGTGGCGGCCGCATTCCAGGAATCGTGGGCGCTGCCGGTCGTGCTCTTCTACGCCGCCTTCGTGGTGACCCTGAAGCTCCGACCGATGACGCAGCAGATCTGAACCGGCAACGCACCGCCCGAGAGGAGAACCGACATGCTCGCCATCATCAATCCCGGCGCCGGAGCGGGAACCGCACTCGAGAAGTGGTCGCGTATCGAGACGCGCCTGAGCGAGGCCGTGGGTCCCATCTCGCTGTTCGTCGCCACGAGCGAGGAGCAGGTGCGCACGGCCATGCCGACGTTTCTCGATCAGGGCTATCGCGAGTTCCTCGCCGCCGGCGGCGACGGCACGGTCAACGCGGTGCTGAGCGCCATCGTCGAGCATGCCGACCAGGATCTTCTGCCGGACATCTCGGTGGGCGCCGTCGGTCTCGGGTCCAGCAACGACTTCCACAAACCCGTACGCACGACCATCGACGGAGTGCCCTGCCGTATCGACTTCGACCGCGCGCGCTATCACGACATCGGTCAACTGGGCTACGACGATCCGCAGGGCTGCGCGCGGATCCACTACTGGTTCGTGAACGCCAGCATCGGTATCGCGGCGGAGGCCAACCATGCCTTCAATCATCCCGATCACCTGCTGCAGTTCCTGAAGCGGACGTCGACCTCGCTGGCCATCGCCTACGCGGCCATCAAGTCGATCCTCTCCAACCGGCCACGCGAGTTGGAGCTGACCGTCGACGACCAGGCCTTCGCTCACGAACGGGTACGCAACCTGGGCTTCGTGAAGAACCCCCACTTCGCCGGCAGCCTCCGCTACGACTCGCCTCATTTGCTCGACAGCGGCTGCTTCCACGTCCATCGGCTGGGCGCCGTGTCGCGGCCCGGACTGTTGCGCGCCCTGGCTCGCCTGGCCAGGGGCCGGTTCGGCGGTCGCGAAACCCGTTCCTGGCTGGCGCAGCGAGCCGAGGTCCGCAACGGCGACGAATCCTTCCTGGTGGAATGCGACGGCGAGGTGGTCTGCGCCCGGGTCGCGCGATTCTCGATCCTCCCCCGAAAAGTGAGGCTGTGCTCATGAACACGCTCGTCCACGAAGACATGTGCATCGACGCGCTCGTCGCCACCCTGGCGCGCTCGCGGCGGCAGATCAACGCGACCCACGAGAGCGACGCCGAGCTGATCCGGATTCCGGGCAGCGATCTCGTCCTCGCGCTCACCACCGACAGCATCGTGGAGGAGGTCGAGACCGGGCTCTACGACGACCCGCGTCTCATCGGCTGGATGACCGTGGCCGTGAATCTCAGCGATCTGGCGGCGGTGGGCGCCGATCCCCTCGGCATCCTCCTGAACGTGACCGTGCCGGCGAATTGCTCGCCCGGGTATCTCGCGTCGCTGCGGGCCGGGGTGGACGATGCCTGTCGGGCGGCCGGCACCACGGTGCTCGGCGGCGACACGAACTTCTCCGACCACCCGCAGTTCGGCGGCACGGCGGTGGGCTTGATCGATGGCGTGACCGTCACGCGACGCGGGGCGAAGCCGGGCGACCTCCTGTTCGCCACGGGTCCTCTGGGCGCGGGATCCGCCTTCGCATTGCGGCGGTTGAAGCTGCGTCAGGCCAGCAGTTTCCGGCCCGCCGCTCGCCTGCACGAGGGCCGGCTCGTCCGGCGCTTCGCCTCGTGCGCCATGGATACCAGCGACGGTCTCCTGGCGACGCTGGACCAGCTGGTCCGCATCAACGGCGTGGGCTTCGAGGTCGACATGCAGGCGGAGAATCTGCTCCAGCTCGACGCCGAGGCGCTGGCGCTCGCCAACGGGATTCCGCCCTGGGTGATGCTGGCCGGCCCCCACGGCGAGTTCGAGCTCACCTTCACCGTGCCGCCGCTGCGGGTCGAGGCATTCCTGAACGAGGCGTCGCGGATCGGCTGGGAGCCGGTTCACCTGGGCAGGGTGGTCGAGAGTAAGGGCGTGGACCTGCTCACCGGCGGATCCCGCCGGACCATGGATACCGAGGCGATCCGCGGTCTCGCAGCCACTGCCGCAGACGACGTGGACCAGTACCTCACCGAACTCCTGTGGATCGGATCATGAAGCTGAACGGCAAACGAGTGTTCATCACCGGCGCGTCCTCGGGACTCGGCGAGGCCATGACCTGGGAGCTGTCGCGCCGGGGCTGCGTGTGCGCCATCGCCTCTCGCCGCATTCACCATCTCGAGGCGCTGGCCGCGCAGATCCAGGCCGCCTCGTCCGGTTCGGCCAGACCGCTGCCCGTGGTCTGCGACGTCTCCGATCGCGCCAGCGTGGCGTCGGCCCTGCGATCCGCCGCGCAGGACATGGGCGGGATCGACATCCTCGTCAACAACGCGGGCATCTCCGTGTACGGCGAGACGGAGCGCACCAGCGACCACGATCTGAACGAGGTCATGGGCGTGAATTTTCTGGGCTGCGTCCACGGGATGCAGGAGGTGCTGCCCTACCTGCGCGAGAACGGCGGCGGCCACATCGTCAACATCGCTTCGCTGGCCGCCATCCACGGCGTCCCCTACCTCGCGGCCTACGGGGCCAGCAAGGCGGCGCTGGCGGCATTCAGCCAGAGTCTGCGCGCAGAACTGATCCACGAGGGGATCACGATCCAGGTGGTCTATCCCGGCTACACGCAGACCGCGATCTTCGCCAATGAGCGCAAGCTGGGCGGCGCCCACCGACCCCGCCATGCCTACGCTCCCGTGGATCGAGTGGCGCACCAGATCGTGAAGGCCATGAAGAGGCGGAAATCGGAGGTCGTCCTCGGCACGCGGGGCCGCTGGATGGCCTCCCTGAGCGGAATCCTTCCCCGGGTGCTCGACCGCATCATGGGGCGAATGGCCGACGAGCTCGGCGAGCACGAGGTGAGCCACCATGCGTAGACCCAAGCTGCAGATCATCGTCCTGTTCCAGAATCTCGGCGAGGACCGCGCCTACTACGCCCGATCCCCGTCGCCGCCGCTGTCAGGCGTGCTCCTGGCTGGACTGACACCGCCCATAGTCGACGTGGAATTGCTCCACGAGATGGTGCGCCCCATCGACTACGACACCGACGCCGACTTCATCGCCCTGAGCTTCATGGACTTCTGCGCCCCGCACGCCTACCGCGTGGCCGAGAAGTTCCGGAGTCGCGGCAAGATCGTGGTGGCCGGCGGGCGCTATCCCTCGACCTTCCCCGACCAGGTCGCGCCCCACGTCGACGCCGTCGTGGTGGGCGACGCGGAGCGCGTGTGGTCGCGGGTCGTGCTCGATCTCGTGCGGGGCACGCTCTCGCCGCGCTACGATGCAGAGCGCGCACCGACACTAGAGAACATTCCGCCCCCGCGATACGACCTGGTGGAGTCCCAGTTCAGCGTCCCGGTGGTGACCGAGGCCACGCGGGGCTGCCCGTTCCGGTGCTCGTATTGCCAGCTGAACATCGCGCCCACGCCGCATCGCGTGCGCCCCATCGCCGACGTGATCCGCGATCTCGAGGCGACGTCGAAGCTCCCCTACCACAAGCGCAAGATCGCCATGCTCTACGACAACAACCTCGGTGGCGACATGGAGTACGCGAAGGCTCTGTTGCGCGAGATCGCCAAGCTGCGTCTCTGGGCCCTCGGTGTTCAGTTCAGTCTGAACTGCCTGCGAGACAAGGAGTTCGTCGACCTGCTAGCGGCTGCGAACTGCCGCATGGCCTTCCTCGGTATGGAGTCGTTGAACCAGCCCAGCCTGGCCGCGGTGGACAAATGTCAGAACCGGGTCGACGAGTACAAGGACCAGTTTGCCGCTCTGCGGAAGCGCGGCATCCTGGTCTTCGCCGGCACCATGCTGGCGCTGGACGAGGACACTGCTGATTACTACGAACGGTTGCCCGACCTCCTCGAGGAAGTGGATCCGGCGGCGATCTTCCTGTCCATGGCCATCCCCATTCCGGGTACGCCGTTCCACCAGCAGGTCGAGAGCGAGGGCCGCATCGTCGATACCGATCTCGCCCACTACGACGGCGATCACCTCGTCATGCAGACCGTGCACGTCGAGCCCGTCGAGGTCCTGGAAGCGGCGGCCCGGGTGAAGCGGATCTTCTACTCGAGGAAGAGCATCGCGAGGCGATGGGGTCGACTGATGCGCGCCTTCCTGGTGGGCCGGAAGTTCTTCTCGCGGATCATGCCGGCGCTCATGCTCAGCTTCATCCTCTGGCAGCTTTCGGTCTTCCAGCGGAAGCACGCGCGGGTGAGGGTCTATCCGTTGCTCGAGGAGGCGCGGGAGCGGCTGCGCGGCGGTGGTCCCGGCGCCAGTCAGAGCGAGCCCAACGCGGACGGCAACCCTCGGGCGCGGCGCCAGGCCGCGAGCTGACCCAGGTGCATGGACTCGTGGCTGACGGCGAGAAAAACGACCGCGTCACCAAGCGTGGGGAGTTCCGCGCCGAATCGCCACGCGAGCCGCTCGTCGAGATCCGTGCCTGCCGCCATCTTTCGCCACGCATCTTCCACCCGGGCGTGCTGCCGTTCGAGCTCGGCGAGCAGCTCCTCCATCGGCGGGTACGCCCGGCGCTCGGGATCGGGAAGTCGCGGGTCTCCGGGGCCACGCCGTTCGAAGAGCTCCCGCCACCCCTCGGGCAGGTCGCGCTCCAGGCCCAGATCCTCGGCGAGGAGGTCGGAACCGGTGACCAGATGACCGATGGTCCAGGCGGGATGATTCTCGAGCCCAGGGCCTCCTGACTCCGTGCATTGATCTGCCGAGATATCGGCGACCAGCGCCTGCGCATACAGCAGATTCCAGGCGTAGAGTCGAATGGCGTGTTCCATCAGTTGGCACCCATCTGCGTCATGCCTTCCAGACCGCCTACACGCCCACCGTAGCATGGATTGGAACGTGCCTAGAAGAATGTTGATGGTCGATCCTGATCGGAGAATCACTCACGATTCTTGTCGCCCACCGGGCGAAACATCAACAACTCCCTGACGACTGCTCGGGAAAAGGGACCATCAACATTCTCTGAGGCACGTCTCAATCCAACCAGAAGGGTACAGATTCCGCCGCGATTTTTCTCTTGGCTCCCACGGACTCAAGGCCATAAATGACCAGAGCAGCCCCGAGCGGTCCCGCCCAGCCGTTCTTCCTCCTGGTTCATCGAATCCGAGGGCCTCTCCATGAACGACGGACTCACTGGCATCGTCATCAACGCCCTGGTCTTCAAGGCGGTGGGTGGCCTCGGCATCTTCCTGCTCGGAATGAAGTTCATGTCCGACGGCATGCAGGCCGTGGCGGGCAACCGGCTGCGAAGTCTCATCAGCGCGGTGACCAACCACCGGATCGCCGCCTGCGCCATCGGCACCATCGTCACCAGCGTGGTCCAGTCGAGCTCGGTCACCTCGGTCATGGTGGTCGGCTTCGTCAACGGCGGCTTCATGACCCTGATGCAGGCGCTCGGCGTGATCATCGGCGCCAACGTCGGCACCACGATCACCGGCTGGATCCTGGCCCTGAAGATCGGCAAGTACGGACTGCCCATCCTCGGCATCGCGGCGCTGATCTACCTGTTCGTGAAGAACGAGCGGGCGCGCTACACGGCCATGGCGATCTGCGGCGTCGGCATGATCTTCTTCGGACTGGAGACCATGTCCTCCGGATTCAAGCATCCGCAGGTCAACGAACTCCTTCTGCAGCTCTTCGCCACCATGTCCGGGGTCACGATGCTCGGCGTGCTGAAATGCGCCCTCGTCGGTTGCCTCGCCACCATGGTGGTCCAGTCGTCGTCGGCGACCCTGGGCATCACCATCGCCCTGGCGCAGTCGGGCATCATCGAGTTCCCCACCGCCGCGGCCTTGATCCTGGGGCTGAACGTGGGTACCACCATCACGGCCTATCTGGCGTCGCTCGGCGCCTCGGTGAACGCCAAGCGCGCGGCCTACGGTCACATCATCTTCAACGTGGTCGGCACGCTGTGGCTGGTGCCCGTCTTCTTCTGGTACACGTCGTTGGTCGAGACCTTACTGAACTCGTTCGGACACCTGTTCTCGCTCACTCCCAGCATCGTGACCAAGATCGCACTGACGCACTCCGGCTTCAACATCATCAACACCCTAGTCTTCCTGCCGGCGCTCGGCCCATTCGCCAGGCTCGTGACCCGCCTGGTGCCGGACAAGGATCATCGCGAGACCCCCCACCTCACCTTCCTCGACGTCCGCCTGCTCGATTCGCCGGCCATGGGCATCGCCCAGTCCCAGGACGAGATCCTGCGCATGGGCGAACACGTCGCCAAGATGAGCACCATGCTCCGCACTGCTCTCGAGTCCGACGAGATCGACGAGAACGTCACGCGCCGGATCCTGCATCGCGAAGAGATCCTGGACATCATGCAGGACGAGGTCACCGAGTTCCTCACCCACATCCTGTCGGGCAACATCACCACCGATCTCGTGGAGGCCGCCAAGGAACAGCTCCGCATGGCCGACGAGTACGAATCGGTGAGCGACTACTACGCCTGGATCCTCAAGCTCAACCTGAAGCGGATCAAGAAGGGCATGAAGTTCGGCGAAGGCGCCCGCGACGACCTCTTGAAGCTGCACGACCTGGTGGACGAGTACCTGGCCATGGTCTCCGAAGGCGTTTCGTCCCGGAGGCCCGAGGTGCTCAGCAAGGCGAACATTCAGGGCGAGGCCATCGCCGTGTTCGCCAAGGAATGCCGGAAACGATATCTGGCGCTGCTGGGGCAGGAGAGCGCCACGCCACGGGCCGCGCTGATCTTCACCGACATGCTGAACAACTACCGGCGGACCAAGGATCACGTGCTGAACATCGCCGAGACGCTGGCGGGAGAAAAGTAGGGTCAGTCGGCCGGCGCGATGGACAGGGCGATCTCCGCCATCATCGGGAAACCCTTCTCCCGCTGCTCCGCCGTGGCCTCCTGCGCGTTGGTCAGGTTGTCGCTGACCGACAGCAACGCGAGCGCGTCGACGCGGTGTCGCGCGGCCAGCGTGTAGAGGGCCGACGTCTCCATCTCCACGGCCAGGATGCCGGCTGCGGCCCAGACGCGCCACCAGTCGCGATCCTCGTCATAAAAGGTATCGGAGGAGAGGATGCCGCCCACGCGGACGCGGTCCGACCGCGCGAGGGCGGCGTCGTGGGCGCGCCGGAGCAGGTCGAAGCTGGCGGCCGGAGCGTAGTCGAGCCCGCCGAAGTGCCGCCGGTTGATCTGGGAATCGGTGGACGCGGCCTGCGCCACGATCACGTCGCCGATCTGCAGGTCCGGCTGGAGCGCGCCGCAGGTACCCACTCGGATGAGGGTCTTCGCGCCGTACTCGGCAATCAACTCGTGGACGTAGATGGAATGGGACGGCATGCCCATGCCGGTGCCCATGACGGAGACTGGCTTGCCCTCGAAGCGACCGGTGTAACCGAGCATGCCGCGGACCTCGTTGAAGCAGACGGCGTCCTCGAGGAAGGTCTCGGCGATGAATCGCGCGCGCAGCGGGTCGCCAGGCAACAGAACGGTGGGCGCGATCTGTCCCGGTTCGGCTCCGATGTGAATGCTCATGGCGACTCTCCGGGTTCGAGCTGGCGAGGGCGACGGCGGACGGCTCATGATGCCAGACCCACCGGTGCAAGTCCAGCGGGCGAGCCGAACGGCCGGAGCAGCCGGTAACGGGCGTGGCCGGAATGCTGTATGCTCGCCGGCGCCACGATCACCGCGACCGAGTTTTCCCGGAGGCCGTCATGAGAGCCATGATCTACACGGAGTTCGCCACGCTGCCGAGCCTCGAAGCGGTTCCCGACCCTGCGCCGCCTCGCGACGGCGTGGTCGTCAAGGTCCACGCCACCGGACTGTGCCGCAGCGACTGGCACGGTTGGATGGGCAACGACCCCGACATCTCCCTGCCCCACGTCCCCGGCCACGAGCTGGCCGGCGTCGTCGAGGCCGTGGGGAAGAACGTCACGCTCTGGCAGGCCGGCGACCGGGTCACCGTCCCGTTCGTCGGCGGCTGCGGAGCCTGCCCCCAGTGCGCCTCGGGCAATCACCAGGTCTGCGACCACCAGTTCCAGCCGGGCTTCACCCACTGGGGATCGTTCGCCGAGTACGTGGCCATCGGATACGCCGACACCAACCTCGTGCGCCTGCCCGACGAGCTCGATTTCGTCACCGCCGCGAGCCTCGGCTGCCGCTTCGTCACGGCGTTCCGCGGCGTCGTCGACCAGGGCGAGGTGACGGGCGGACAGTGGGTGGCGGTGCATGGCTGTGGCGGCGTGGGCCTGTCGGCCATCATGATCGCCAGCGCGCTGGGCGCCGGCGTGGTGGCCGTCGACATCGACGATCGGAAGCTGGACTTCGCCCGATCGGTCGGCGCAGTGGCCGCCGTCAACGGCGCCACGACAGACGACGTGGCCGGCTCGGTGCGGGAGATCACCGACGGCGGCGCGCACGTATCCATCGACGCCCTGGGCAACGCGACCACCTGCTTCAACTCCATCGCCAACCTGCGCAAGCGCGGTCGGCACGTACAGATCGGAGTCATGGTCGGTGACGACAGCCATGCCGCCGTACCCATGGGCCAGGTCATGTCTCACGAACTGGAGATCGTGGGATGCCACGGCATGCAGGCCTACCGGTATCCCGAGATGCTGGCCATGATCCGCAATGGGACACTGCGCCCGGAACGGTTGATCGGCCGAACGGTCGGCCTCGAGGAGGCCATCGAGCGACTGGTTCGTATGGATCGGTGCACGGACACGGGCGTCACGGTGATCGAGCCTGGTTGAGGTGCTGGGCGGAGGGCCACACGACCGCCGACGCTACTCCAGAGCGACGCGCAGTGCCCGACGCGAACTCCGCTCCATATCCAGTCCCGCCGTCGCTCGACAGAAGAGTCCATCGAGCTGCTTCCGATACGGGTCGATACTGGCGCGGACAGCTTCGGGAAGGCCGTCCTGCCAGATGAGCCGGTTCGATTCGGCTTCCATCCTGTGCTGCTCCGCAGCCAGCACCGCGTGGTGGCGATCCATCTGGTCGGTCGGCTGCACGGATTCCCGCTGTCGAGCCAGACAAACGGCCAGCATCGCCGAGGCCTCGGGCGACAGGGCCTCGCCGTCGGAGAAGATCTCCCGGCGCGTTCGCTCCGAAAGCAGAAGGTCGTGGTAGGCGGTGGCGTAGATGTACGAATACTCCTCCAGCCCCATGGACGCCTCGAGCAGGGCGACGTTGCGGAGCTTGAAATACCGCGCCAGGAAGGGCGTGATTGCCAGCGCCGCGCCGCCGAGTCCCATGGCCACGTCTCCGACTTCGCCGGCGTCGCCGGAATCCCGGGTCTCCAGCGAGTCCACGGCGTCGAATCCACGCTGCACCTGGCCGTAATCGCCGCACGCCTCCACCAGCTTCGATCGCACGTCCAGGAAGAGGACCATCCGTGCGGCCGGTATGGCGCCCGAAGGCGACGGTCGATAGAGCGCATCGGAGCCCAGCGCCCGCTCGAGCTCCACCATGGCCTCGCCGGCCTCCTGAAGCGGCGCGCAGGTCTTCACGCCGACCACTGCCACGACGAGCAGCGGCACACCCACAATGACCGCGCCCACGATCCCGCAACCCTTGCCCGCCAGACGACCATTCTCGCCCACCGTCACCACCAGCCTTTCCTTGCTGCCCGCATCGTTGACGCGCGGTCGTTCGAGGAAGTTGCATGGCGGGCGAGACAAAGCACGGGATCGAGGCTAAACTGATCATCGCATGGATTCTGGAAGCATGAGCCGGACCCGGCCGATTCACGAGGAGCGACATGAGGAAGACGCTGATCCTTGTAGCATGCCTGCTCGCGGTGACCAGCACCGCCCAGGCCCTGTCATGGAGCGATTTCGATCGCCTGGTGGGAGAATGGCACGGCACCGGCACGCAGTCCGGATACACATTGACCGTCACGCAGAACTGGGAACGGGTGTGGGGCGGCAAGTTCCTGCGCCTGACCACGCACATGGTTGCGATCGGCGAGGATGGAACCGAGGAGATCCGGGAGAACGTCGGCTACATGAGCTTCGACAACGACCGGCTCTCGTTCGTGTTCCGCCAGTTCTTCTCCGCGGGGTACGTCGCCGCCTTCGACGTGCTCGTGGAGAATGGCGGCGCGGTCCTCGACTTCGGTCCCCGTGAAGCGGAGAGCGCGGGTCGGATCCAGGCGCGCATGAACATCGAGTTCACGGGCAACGACACGTATGTGCAGAATATCGATCTGGCCAACCCCCGCGAGGACTTCGTGACGAAGCAGACTTTGACGATGAAGCGGTGATCCGGACCGCGCCGATCACGTCTCGGGCGCGTGCGTTTCGCCGGCGGGAGCTCTGCGAAACATTCCTTTCAAGAGCGAGGATCTGCTAGGATACTCGCGATTGCAGGGAGGGCATGATCCCGGGAAAGACGCGGTGGGGGCCGCAAGTTCCGGGACAGGGCGCGCGAACGACTGGCGAGGACTGCCATGAACTATCGTGAATCGTCTCGGCCGTCACCGGTCCTGGTGGTGCGCTTCTACCCCGGAACCTCTTCCTTCCGCACCGACATCATCCACCTCGACGCCCTGGGTGTCGAACACCTCATCCACCGCCACGAGAGTCCGCCCGGCAAGTTCGGGATCGAGGAGTTCCGCGCAGCGGTGAAGCCTTCCCTCGAGTCGGGAATCCGCCGCGCGGTCATCGACCTGGTCGAGGTCCGCTGGGCGCCATCGGAAGTCATCGCGACGCTGATCCTAGTCGAAGCCTTCCTGCGGGAAGGCGACGTGGCATGCGTGGTGACCAACCCGAACTCACGGGTCATGAGCGTCCTGACGATCACTGGACTGGTCTGGCACCTGAAGGTGCGGGAGTCCATGGGCGAAGCGATGGAGTCGCTCGCGCCGGAATCGGACAGCGCGAGCGGCTGAGGCCAGGATCTAGAACCGACTCCACAACATCTGATTCGTCACCTCGTGGTGGAACATGATCTCGGCGCGCTTGATGCGGTCGCCCAGTTCACGGGGACAGCGGTGGGCGCACGCCTCCTTCAACTCCAGGTACTTGGCCTGGCTGTCGGCGCCCATGAGCTCCCGAACCCAGCTGCTGCGTCGATGGCTGGTCATGGCGTCGTAGATGTTGCCGGGCAGCATCCGCTTGCGCATCCGCTTGGGCTTGGGCGCGTTGGCATCGGGCTCAGGGCCCTCCAGACCGGTGCGCAACAGTCCGTAGATCAACAGGTAGGGGTTGGCATCCGGCCCCACCGAGCGCACCTCGATCCGCTGGCCGTTGCGTCCGGCGAAGGGGATGCGGATCATGGAACTCCGGTCCACGCTACTGGCGGCGATCTCGTTGGGCGCCTCGTAATTGGGGTCGAGGCGGCGGTAGGCGTTGACGCTGGCGTTCAAGGTCAGACACAGGTCCTCGGCGCTGTGCAGGATGCGCCGGACGAACTGCTGCCCGTACCCGGACAGGTTGTGCTCGCCGTTCTCGTCGTAGAACTGGTTCTCGCCGTTCTTGGCGATGCTGATGTTGACGTGCATACCGCTGCCGTTGATGCCGGTGATGGGTTTGGGCAGGAAGCTGGCGGTGTAGCCCATGCTCTGGGCGACCTGGCGGCAGAGCAGCTTGTAAAGCTGGATGCGGTCGGCGGCGATGAGGGCCGGCGCGTACTTGTAGTTCATCTCGAACTGGCTGGGCCCCACCTCGGGGTGGTCCTTCTCGTTCTCGAAGGCCATGGCGCGCTGGACCTCGGCCGCAGCGTCGATGAACTGGCGCAGGGGATCCTGGGGCAGGCTGTTGTAGTAGCCGCCGGTGGAGATGAGCTCGAATTCGCCGGTCCGGTAGTACTTGCGCTCGGCGTCACGACCGTTGAACAGGAAGCCCTCGATCTCGGGTGCCACGTTGGCCACAATGTTCTGTTCCCGGTAGAGCTTCTGGGTGTATGCGAGCAACTGCCCGCGATAGTCGGCGGCGTACGGATTGCCCTCCCGGTCGTAGACGTGGCCGAAGACCAGAACCTTGCCGGGGCCGAAGATGTCGGCGGGCATCCAGTAGAAGGCGCGCCAGTCGATCTTGAGGATGAGGTCGCTCTCCGCGATCCGGGTGAATCCGCGGATGGACGAGCCGTCGAAGGTCAGGACATCGCTGTTCAGCAGGAACTTCTTGTCGTAATCAAGCATGTGGAAACGGCCCTCGAGGTCGGTGAAGACCACCGTGATGGCCTTGATCCGCTTCTCCGATTCCAGATACTCACGCCGCTCGGCCTCGACCTCGTCCATGGGCTTCCATTGCTCCTGGTACGCCTTGGACTGC
>PIVY01000896.1 GCA_003353795.1 bacterium | reverse complement strand
CGGCCGGGTCGAGGCGCCAGATGTTGAGCGTGCCGTCGGCGGCGTCGCTGTTGTAGTAGACCTTGTCGCCGATCCACATGGGATAGTTGTCGGAGCCGGTCCAGTTGGTGGCCTGGACGATGGCGCCGGTGGTGAAGTCGGCGATCCAGACGTCCTGGGCCATGCCGCCCTGGTAGCGCTTCCAGGTGCGGTTCTCGCGCGGGATGCGGTTGTAGGCCAGCTTCGTGCCGTCGGCCGAGTAGCTGCCGAGGGCGCCGCGGTCGATCGCCACCTTGGTGGGCAAGCCCCCGTCGCGATGGATGAGGTAGAATTCGGCCTCACCGGTGGGACGGAGGCGGGAGCTGCGGAAGACGATGTGCTCGCCGTCCGGGTGCCAGTCGATGACCTGATCGCGGCCACCGTGGAACGTGAGGCGCTTGGGCTCGCCGCCCATGGCCGGCATGAGGTAGACGTCGCGGCCGCCGTCGTACTCGCCGGTGAACGCCAACCACTGTCCGTCGGGGGAGAACTTGGCGTCCTGCTCGACGCCGTGGCCG
>PIVY01000895.1 GCA_003353795.1 bacterium | reverse complement strand
GTGGGTGCCATGAACCACGAAGGGGCCGAGCCAGTCCATGCCGCACAGGCGTGCGGTCTGCTCCACGGGCGCGAGCAGTTCGCGAATGGTGTAGCGGTTGTGACCTCGGCGGGTGTAGGCGTCCAGGCCACCGCCACAGGTGATGGCCGACATGGCCTGCTTACCCTGGAGCTTGTCGCCGCCGCGGCCGTACGCCCAACCGTGGGCGAGAACCAGGTCGAACCACTCCTTCAAGAGAGGCGGCACGCTGTACCAGTAGAACGGGTGCTGGAGCACGACCGTATCGTGGGCCAGTAGCAGCTCCTGCTCTCGAGGCACGTCGATGTGGCCGTCGGGATAGACTTCATAGAGGTCGTGGACCATGACGCCGTCGAGGTCGGCGATGGTCTCGACGAGGACCTTGCCGGCGCGTGATCGGCCGAGGGCGGGGTGGGCGAAGACGACGAGGATGGAACGAGGCATCCATTGGTCCTTTCGACGAAAGGCCCATGGTAGCCGCGGGAACGGGTTCAGGCACCCTGAGTTCGCGCTCGTAC
>PIVY01000894.1 GCA_003353795.1 bacterium | reverse complement strand
ACGCGGAACACGCCGATCCAGGCGTCGTCGTCGATGTCCCCGCCGCCCTCCGCGCCCGCCACCAGCGACCCGTCGGGACTGAAGGCCACGGCGGCCACGTCCTCAATGAAGCCGCCCTGCTCGCGGACCTCCGTCAGCGTCTGCACGTCGAAGAGCTTGACGGTGTTGTCGGTGCAACCCACCGCCAGGTGCTGGCGATCAGGCGAAAAGGCCAGGCTCGTGATGTAGCCGGAGCCGCAGTAGAGGTTGCCGTACTCGGCGCCGCTTCCGGTGTAGTAAAGAGTGATGTAGCGATTGACGCCACCGCCGGCGGACGCCACCAGAGTACCGCTCGGGGAGAACGCCACGTAGGAGCCGCCGTGGTCGCGGATCACGGTTTCGGTCATCACGTCCCAGAGGCGGCTAACACCACCGGGGGGATACGTACCCTCCACCCAGCCCGTGGCGACCAGGGTACCGTCGGGCGAGAGGGCCGCCGACAACAAGTCGTAGGTGTGCGGGCCGAGGGTATGGAGAATGGTACCGGTCTCGGTGGTC
>PIVY01000893.1 GCA_003353795.1 bacterium | reverse complement strand
CACTCAATATCTTCGTGCTGGATCCGTCGCGGCCCGGCGCCGAACCCGAGCGGATCACGCCGTACTCCGACTACGACGTGAAGTATCCCTCGGCCGGCCCCGGCCGCATCGTTTACCAGTACCGGGAGCAGTTGCACGTGCTGGACGTGGAGACCGGAGGAATCTGGCCGGTGGAAGTGGATCTGCGCAGCGATCGGGTGCAGATGCGCCCCGAGCTGGTGTCGATCCGGCCGCGCAGCGGCTCCTTCGGGCTCGACCCCGCCGGCGACAAGCTGTTGCTCGAGGCTCGTGGCGAGCTGGTCGCAGTGCCGGTGAAGGATGGTCCGTGGCGGAACCTGACCGGGACCAGTGGTAGTCGAGAGAAGGATGCGGCCTGGTCGCCGGACGGCGAGTCGGTGGCATTCGTGAGCGACGCCACCGGTGCCGAGCAGCTCTACCTCATGCCGGCCGGGGGCGGCGAATGGCGCCAGCTCACCGACGGCGTCTTCGGCATGATCTTGCCGCCGGTGTGGTCGCCCGACAGCAAGTGGATCCTCT
>PIVY01000892.1 GCA_003353795.1 bacterium | reverse complement strand
CTGGGCGACCTGGTGATCATTGCTCAGTACTACGGCGCAACGTGCGGACCATGAATCGACCGGTCAATTATGGAGGATGAATCATGAGTCGAATCCTGCAAACGATGCTGATGTTCATCGTGGCCGTGCCCGGCATCACCCTGCCGGTCATCGCGGCCGACACCATCGGTCTGTACGCCGACGTCGCCGGCACGAAGACATCGGTCGAGGTGACCGCCGGCGGCGAGTTCACCGTCTACCTGCTGCTCGCCGCGCCCAGCGATCCCTCGGGAATCCAGGGCTGGGAATGCCAGGTCGAGGTGCCCGACAACGTGACGGTCGGCGAGTGGCAGCTGGCCGGCAAGGCCATCAACCTCTTCTCGTCGCCGGACTTCGCCGTCGGCCTGGAGTACACGCTGCCCGCCGCCGACACGGTCCTGCTGGCCACGGCGCGCTGCGTGGCCCGCGACGCGTCGCCCGGCGTCTTCCATATCCTGGCGCATCCCAGGTCATCGGTGGAACCACCGGCTCCCTGCTACGCACCGAGCAACGCGTCCA
>PIVY01000891.1 GCA_003353795.1 bacterium | reverse complement strand
GCTGGCCCGGGGCGCTACGGCACAAACCACCACGGTCGATGAGACCACAGGCAGCCTCGAGAACATGTCGGTCCTGCTCAAGCGTACCGCCTCGTCTGCCAACGAAGCCAATGACCTGACCAATACGGCCGTCTCCCACGCCGAGGAGGGCACGCGAGCCATGGGCCGAATGTCACAGGCCATCGACGACATCAAGGCCTCGGCCGACGAGACGGCCCGGATCATCAAGACCATCGACGAGATCGCCTTCCAGACGAACCTGCTTGCGTTGAACGCGGCCGTCGAGGCGGCACGGGCGGGCGAGGCGGGCAAGGGATTCGCCGTCGTCGCCGAAGAGGTCCCAACCTCGCCCAACGCAGCGCCCAGGCTGCACGCGATACCGCCGATCTGATAGAGGGCTCAGTCGCCAAGGCCGAAAACGGCGTGGTGATCACGCAGGAAGTGGCCGGGGTCCTGGACAAGATCGCCGTCAATTCGAGCACGATCAGCGACTTGATCGGCGAGATCGCCACCAGTGGCGACGACAGCTCCGCAGGCA
>PIVY01000194.1 GCA_003353795.1 bacterium | reverse complement strand
TCTACGACGTCTCCGACCCGGCTCAACTGGCCATGCGCGGTTCCATCCAGGCGCCGACCTCGATGCTGGATGCCCAGGCAACGATCGACGGCGACTTCATCGAGGTGGCGCAACCGCTGGGCCTCGCGCGGTACGAGATCCCGACGGGGATGGGGCCGATCATCGATGACGGCTACGCGTGGGCTGTCCTGGAGGGCAAGCACCTGGCCACGACCGGCCAGACCGCGTGGCTGCAGGGAACCGACCGCCGGTATGTGGTGAACTTCTCCAGCACGGAGGTGGTGCAGGTCCAGGACCGAGCGACCTACGACTTTACCGGGTCCATGCCCGTCCGCGACGGTCTGATGTTCTCCAGTACGGGTGGAGGGCTCGGCGTGAGCATCGAGTCGCTGGCCGATCCGCGCGATCCACAACCGCTCGCAGAGCTCGATCCCACACCCGGCCTCGAGGGCATCGACGTGGTGGGCGACCTGCTCGCGGCCGCCGACGGCGCCGGTCTGGTACTCTACGACGTGACCGATCCGGCAGCGCCGGCGCGGCTCGGCGATCTCGAACTGACGGGCGCCACCCGACGCGTGCTCATTGTCGGTGACACGGCCGTCGTCACCGGATATCGCGAGAGCGATTCCGATCTCGCCCACGTGGTCGACATCACCGATCGCGACAGCCCGCAGCTGATCGAGACGTTCGCCCTGGAGCCGGAGGCGTTCCCGTCCACCTGGTTCGGTGCGTATCAACTCGTGCGCCGCGGCGACATGGCGCACGTCATGGTGTTCGGCTGGAGCATAAGCGGTCATCCGAGTACGATCACCGCGAGTCTCGACCTCGCCGTACCGGCCTCACCCCAGCTTGCGTACGTCGGCGACGACCACGAATTCTGGTGCTACGAGTACGCGGTCGACGGCGGGGCCTTTCCCGATGAGCTTCGGCCCACCATCGACCTCCCTGTCACCATCGGCGACTACCACGTCTCCTTCCGCGCCGATACCGTCGCGGTCTACGCATACCAGGGCGGCGTCGATCAGCTCGACCAGCTAGCCGTCTGGGTGGCCCCCGATCCCATCGAGACCATCGCCGCGGCCGGCAACAAGCTGCTGGTCTTCGGAAACCATCGCCTCAGCGTGCTCACCCTCAGCGATCTCGGTATCGTCGACGTTCCCGACGTGCGGACGAGCGGCACCGTGCAGGCCGTTCCCAACCCGTTCAATCCCCAGACCGAGATCGTCTTCGACATGCCGCGCGCCGGCGTGGCCCTGGTGGAGGTCTATGACGTGCGAGGTGGCCAGGTTCGCCGTCTGGAGGCGAGTTTGCCGGCTGGAATGGCGCGCCTCACCTGGCGCGGCGACGACCAGCAAGGTCGTTCGCTCCCCAGCGGTACTTACCTGCTGCGCGTTCAGACCCCGGCCGGAGGTCTCATGGGCCGTTGTCAGCTCATTCGTTGATTTTTCGCGATCCTCTTGCGATCTCTGTGCAATAAATTGTAGAATTGGGAGGCGTTTGCTCGACTAGCACCCGGAGGATCATCCATGCGCCGCCCGCTCGCCGCCCACTTCATCATCACCGTCCTGCTCGTGGCCACCGCCCAGGCGGCCACCCAGCTGGAGTCCATCGGCCGCACCAGCGACGACCTGCCGCTGGCCTGGGCGCCGTGGCACGGCAAGACCATCGCCATCACCGACGGCGGCGTGCGCCTGGTCGACTGGCTCTTCGATCCAGGCGATCGCGCCATCGACCTGCTGGCGACGTCGTTCCACGAGGTTCGCCTGGTCGCGTTCGGCGATTCGCTCCACATCGACCAGCCCGGAGACCTTGACGGCTACCTCGTGACCGAGGATGCATACGGCGCCATTCGCGTCCGCAGCCGCGGGCCCGACTGGCATCTGGCCAGCAACCGGATCGCCGGCGCGGCGTGGTTCGTGGATCTGGGAGACGAGGATATCACCGTCTATCCGGCCCCCGGCGAACTGCCGGCGGCCAGCACGGTGGGCATGGCCACCTCGGTCCTACCGCACGATCAGGCCGTCTCCGACGGCGACCGGGCAGCGGTGGCCAGGCGCTTCGGAGGTCAGACCCTGATCCAGGTCTTCGACCTCTCGGATCCCCTGGCGCCATCGGGCGGCGACTTGGTTACCCACGACGAGCCGGCCTGGATCGCCCTGCGCGGCCACACCCTGGTCGTGGCGGGCTCCCTGCTGCGAACCTACGACGTCAGCGATCCCGACGATCCCGAACTCCTCTTCGAACTGGGGCCCGCCGGCGAGTACAGCCAGCCCAGTTTCCGCGACGACGGCATCCTGGCCGTGTGGCGCAACGGTGACATCCGCCTGGTGGACGCCTCGGATCCGGCCGACCTGAGGCCGGGCGCCACGCTGCCCGCAGTGTTGCCGCTGGGCGAGGAACCGTGGCCACTGCTGCTGGAAGACGACCGCCTGGTCACGCGGGGCCAGCACGGTCTGCATGGGTACGAACTCGCGGCGGGACATTACGTCCTGCTCGACGCGGGCGTCGGCTGGTGGCGACCGGAAGGTTCGTTGCTCGCCATCGACGGGCGGTACGCCTATCTCCAGGGCGACCGCCGCTACGTACTCGACCTGCACGGTCCCGCCGGCCGCATCGAGGTCCTGGGCGCCGTGCCCTCGCCGCCGCCGGGATCCGGTGCGTTCCTCAGCGTCACCGACGGTCATCTGATCTACGCTGACGGGTCGGGCGACGTGGTCATCGAGGATGTGAGCGAGCCCCTGCTGCCGGCAGAAACCGCCGTCATCGATCTGCCCTCGCAGGTGCGCGAGGTGAGCTTCGACGCGCCGTTCCTGTCCCTGGTCCGCACGGGAATCGTCGATCTCTTCGACCTCTCCAATCCCGCGTTCCCGCAGAACGCCGGCTTCATCGACGCCGTGCAGCACCCCACGCAGTCGGTGGTCCACGGACACCTGCTCTTCATCCTCGACCACGTCAACGGCACCGACGACAGCATCCACATCTCGGACCTCTCCATCCCCGGTCCGCCGCCCATCGTGGCCGTGCACGACCTCGCCGGCGACGCCTGGTTGCACCGCGTGATCCAGATGACCTGCCGCGGCAGCGACCTCCTGGCCCAGGTCGTGCGGACCCAGGGCGGCGATGTGGAAACCTACACCCTACGCCTGGACGTTTCCGACCCGGCCGATCCGGTGGTCGAAGTCTTCGACCAACTGCACTACTTCTGGGGCGACTGGTCGCAGCCGCCGGTGGAGCTGGTGGGCCTGCACGTCACCGTCGAGGTGAACAACCTCTACCTCAACGATTACCAGGGCGACCCGGTGACCATGCCCATCCTGGACATCCTCCAGCTGCCGTCGCGGATCCGCGCCATGACCACCGAGGGCAATCAACTCCTGACGCATTACGATCGGTCGCTGGTGCGGTGCACGGTGTCATCGTCGCCGCCGGTAGCGGCGCCGGTGACGGTTCCGATCGCACCAACCGTGCAGGCGGTGCCCAACCCGTTCAATCCACGCACGACCTTCGCCTTCGAGATGTCGCGGGCGGGGGAGGCCCGCGCCGAGGTCCACGACCTCCGCGGACGTCGTGTCCGCACCCTCGTCGCGGAGCTTCCCGCCGGTCCCGCCCGCCTCACCTGGAACGGCGCTGCCGACGATGGCGGAGCCCTGCCCAGCGGCACCTACCTCGTGCGCGTCGTCACCCCGGAAACAGTCCTCACGACCCGCTGCGCCCTCATTCGCTGAATCCCGCCCCGACGGCCCGGAAAGCCCCGAATGCGGCTTCTCCGGGCCTTGCCAGCCCCGCTCCGAGGCACCACCTTACCGGCACGGCGACGGACCGTCCGCCCGTCGCGATCGCCTATCCAACTCCGGAACGCGAGGGTGCCCATGACCGATCCCGGAAACGCCCCCCTGGGCCTACGCGACCAGTTCCCCGCGCCCACCCTGCAGCAGTGGCAAGAGGAATGCGTGCGATTGCTCAAGGGAGCATCGTTCGACAAGATCATGCGCACGCCCACGTACGAGGGCATCACCCTGCAGCCCATGTACACGCAGGCCGACCTCGACGGTCTCGACCACGTCGACGGGGTTCCCGGTGCGGCGCCCTTCGTGCGCGGCGTGCGGCCGTTCGGCTACCGCGACGTGCCGTGGCAGGTGGCGCAGGAGCTTCCCTATGCCACGGTCGACGAGTTCAACGAGGCCCTGTGCCATGACCTCGAGCGAGGCCAGACGGCGGTGGTGCTCACGGTGGACCGGGCCGGTCAGGCCGGGCACGACGCCGATCAGGCGCCGGTGGATCTCGTGGGCGCAGGCGGGACCTCGGTGGCCTCGCTGGACGGCCTGGACAGGGCGCTGACCGGCATCGATCTCGAGACCCTTCCCATCCACATCGAGTCGGGCGCCGGGGCGCTCGCCTACGCCGCGCTGCTGGTGGCGTTGGCGCGCAAGCGCAACGTGCCGATGGCGAAGCTGAGCGGCAGCGTGGGGCTCGACCCGGTGGCCGGTCTGGCCGCCGAAGGGCAACTGCCTCTGGCGGTGGACAAGGCCTACGACGAGCTGGCCATTCTCACCGGTTGGGCCGCCGACAATGCGCCGAACCTGCTGACCGTCGCCGCCCGCGGGCACGTCTATCACGACGGCGGCGCCAGCGCCACCGAGGAGCTGGCCTTCGCCCTGAGCGCGGCGGTGCATCATCTGCGCGAGCTGGAGACCCGCGGCCTCGCGCCCGAGATCGTGGCCCCGCGTCTGCACGTCGATCTCTCCGTCGGCACGCATTTCTTCCTGGAAATCGCCCGCCTGCGCGCGGCGCGCCTGGTGTGGTCGCGCATCCTGGAGGCGGCCGACGTGCCCGAGGACGCCCGGCGTCTCACCATTCACGCTCGCACGAGCCGGTTCACGAAGACCGTCCTCGACCCTCACGTGAACCTGCTGCGCACCACCACCGAGGCCATGGCCGCCATCCTCGGCCAGGTGGACGCCCTGCACGTGTCGCCGTTCGACGAACCGCTCGGTCTGCCCGATGAGTTCAGTCGGCGCCTGGCCCGCAACACCCAGCTCATGCTGCGCGAGGAGAGTCACCTCGATCTGGTGGGCGACCCCGCCGGCGGGAGCTGGTTCATCGAGAAGCTCACCGCCGAGGTGGCCGAGAAGACCTGGGCGTTGTTCCAGGAGATCGAGGCCGCGGGCGGGATCGTGGCGGCCCTCGAGAGCGGTCTCGTGCAGTCGCGCGTGGAAACCACCGCCGCGGTGCGCCGCAAGAACCTGGCCCAGCGGCGCGACGTGCTCGTGGGCACCAACCAGTATCCCAACGCCACCGAGCAGACCAGCGGGGGACGCGACGTGGATCATGCCGCGCTGCACGCCGAACGTTCGGCCCAGCTGCAGAAGCTGCGCACCGGCGGCGAGCATGCGGCAGACCAGGCGGTGCTCGAGAAGCTGGCCGGGATCCTCGACGGCGAGGGGCCGGCGGTGTTCGATGCCATCGTGGGTGCCATGTCCGCCGGCGCCACCGTAGGGGAGGTGAGCCGTACCTTCCGCCACGACGCGGATCCGAAGCTGAAGGTGACACCCATCGCGCCCTGGCGGGCCGGCGAGATGTTCGAGCACCTGCGATCGGCCGTCCGCGACCATTTCGATGCGGCGGCCACGGGCGTCTTCTGCGCCTGCCTGGGCAACGTCGCCCGCTACATGCCGCGTCTCGACTTCACTCGCGGCTTCTTCCAGACCGGCGGCTTCACCGTGCATGCCGACCGCTTCTTCGCCACTCCCGAAGACGCCGCGGCCGCAGCCAAGCAGAGCGGCGCCGCCACCGCGGTGATCGTCGGTCTCGACGACACCTACGCCGAGCAGGCCGCAGACACCGCGCGTCAGTTGAAGGATGTCGGAGTGTCGACGGTGATGCTCGCGGGCATGCCCAGAGATCTGGTCGACGACCTGCAGCAGGCCGGCGTCGATGCGTTCATCCACGTCCGCAGTGACCTGCACGCGGTCCTGAGCGAACTGGCCGCCAGCAAGGGGGTGGCTCTATGAGCCGGATTCCCGACTACACCAAGGTCGACCTCGGCACGACCGATCGCGGCGCGACCACCAACTGGACCGAGGCCGTCCGCGCAGGCGGCGGCGATCCCGAGACCGCCTGGTGCACCAACGAGCAGATCGACGTGCGCCCGCTCTACACCCGCCGTGACTACGAGGGACTCGAGCACCTCGATTTCACCGCCGGCATCCCGCCGTTCCTGCGCGGACCCTACGCCACCATGTACGCGCTCCGGCCCTGGACCGTGCGGCAATACGCCGGCTTCTCCACCGCCGAGGAATCCAACGCCTTCTACCGCCGCAACCTCGCCGCGGGCCAGAAGGGCCTCTCGGTGGCCTTCGATCTGGCCACCCATCGCGGCTACGACAGCGATCACGAGCGCGTGGTCGGCGACGTGGGCAAGGCCGGCGTGGCCATCGACTCGGTGCTGGACATGAAGACGCTCTTCGATGGCATCCCCCTCGATCGCATGTCCGTGTCCATGACCATGAACGGCGCCGTGCTGCCGGTGATGGCGTTCTACATCGTGGCGGCCATGGAGCAGGGCGCGAGCCTGGACCAGCTCGCAGGCACCATCCAGAACGACATCCTCAAGGAGTACATGGTCCGCAACACGTACATCTACCCGCCCGACTTCTCCATGAAGATCATCGGCGACATCTTCGAGTACACCTCGCAGAACATGCCGAAGTTCAACAGCATCTCCATTTCCGGCTACCACATGCAGGAAGCCGGCGCCACGGCCGACCTCGAGCTGGGCTACACCATCGCCGACGGCCTGGAGTACGTGCGCACGGGCCTCGCCGCGGGCATCGACATCGACGCCTTCGCACCGCGCCTCTCGTTCTTCTGGGGCGAGGGCATGAACTACTTCATGGAGATGGCCAAGCTGCGCGCCGGGCGCGTGATCTGGGCCAAGCTGCTGAAGCAGTTCGATCCCAAGAATCCGAAATCGCTGGCTCTGCGCACGCACAGCCAGACCTCGGGCTGGTCGCTGGCCGAGCAGGATCCGTTCAACAACGTGGTGCGCACCTGCGTGGAAGCCATGGCCGCGGCGCTGGGCCACACCCAGTCGCTGCACACCAACGCGCTCGACGAGGCCATCGCCCTGCCGACGGACTTCTCGGCGCGCATCGCCCGCAACACCCAACTCTACCTGCAGGACGAGACGAAGATCTGCCGCGTGGTGGATCCGTGGGGTGGCAGCTACTATCTGGAGAGCCTCACCGACGCCCTGATGAAGAAGGCGTGGGGGCACATCCAGGAGGTGGAGAAGCTGGGCGGCATGGCCAAGGCCATCGCCAGCGGATTGCCCAAGCTGCGCATCGAGGAAGCGTCGGCGCGTCGCCAGGCTCACATCGACAGCGGTCAGGAGACCATCGTCGGCGTGAACAGGTACCGCCTCGACCACGAGGATCCGCTTGAGATCCTCGAGGTGGACAATACCGAGGTCAGGCGGCAGCAGATCGCGCGGTTGGAGCAACTCAAGGCCGAGCGAGATTCGGAATCCGTGGCCGCGGCTTTGGCAGCGCTGACGAAGTGCGCCGAGACCGGCCAGGGGAACCTGCTGGCCCTGGCGGTGGACGCGGCTCGCGAACGCGCGACTCTGGGTGAGATCAGCGACGCCTGCGAGAAGGTTGCGGGACGACACAAGGCCGAGATCAAGACCATCAGCGGGGTCTACAGCGCTGAATTCGGCGAGGAGGGTGAGGTGGCCGACGTCCACGAGATGATCCAGACATTTGCCCGGCGCGAGGGCCGCCGGCCGCGCATCATGATCGCCAAGATGGGCCAGGACGGTCACGACCGCGGCGCCAAGGTGGTGGCCACGGCCTATGCCGACCTGGGCTTCGACGTGGACGTGGGTCCGCTGTTCCAGACCCCCGAGGAGACTGCCCGCCAGGCCGTGGAGAACGACGTGCACATCGTGGGCATGTCGTCGCTGGCGGCGGGGCACAAGACGCTGTTGCCGCAGCTGGTGGCGGAGCTGAAGAAGCTCGGGCGCGAGGACATCATGGTCATCGTGGGCGGGGTGATTCCGCACCAGGACTACGACTTCCTCAAGGAGCATGGCGCGGCGGCGATCTTCGGGCCGGGCACGGTGATTCCGGAGGCGGCGACGGTCATGATCGAGGAGCTGAATCGGCGGCTGGGGTACTGACAAACCCATTGCCGACGATCGATGCAGGGCCGTCCTCCGGGGCGGCCCTTTGTTGTGCGTTCAATCTGCCGACCCGAGACCGTGCTGCCGTGGTAGAATTGTCGGTAGAAACCGCCGCAAACGGAAGCTCTACTGGGAGGGGACCTCATGAGACCGTTGCTGATGCTCTGCCTGCTGACTCTACTTGTAAGCCCGGCCATGCCGTTCGACCTCGGCAACCATGCCGCCGAGAAACCCGTCGTCAATTACCCACCGAACATTCCCGCCGATCGCCAGGGCGGCGACACCATCCTGGATGCCACGCCCATCGATCTGCCCTACTCCGGCACGGGCTCTACCACCGGATACTACGACGACTACGACGAGGAGTGCCCCTACGATTCCATGTCGCCGGAGGTAGTCTATTCCACGATCCCGACATTCGATATCGCCGTGGATATCGACCTATTCGGTTCGCAGTACGACACGAAGGTGTACGTCTACGACCAGAATCTCGCGCTCGTCGCCTGCAACGATGACTTCTACCCGGACTACGTGTCGAAGATCGAGAATGTCGATCTCGAGGGCGGCATACAGTACTTCATCGTCATCGACGGCTATGGCGGCGACCACGGCGACTACGTGCTAAACATCACCGAGAACGTGCCCTGTGTGCTGGACTGTCTGCCGTGGGGCGTGGACGAGGGCGAGCCCCCGTTGACCAATGACTACGTGGACAACTGGAACGGCGGCTGCAACACCGATCCCGACAACCCGCCGTTCCAAACCGTCCCGTACGGCTCGTACGCGGTGTGCGTCGTCACTGGCTTCTACCTCAACCAGGACAAC
Organism: bacterium; assembly: GCA_003353795.1. GTDB lineage: Bacteria > Krumholzibacteriota > Krumholzibacteriia > LZORAL124-64-63 > LZORAL124-64-63 > Glo-17. The sequence goes on along the minus strand of PIVY01000194.1, from coordinate 100 downwards.
AACACTCGTGATACCGACCGGTTTGAGGTTGTCATGCTGCGGAGCGGCTTCCTCTAAATCTCAGGAGAGGCCGAACTCGCCACATACATGTTCCAACTGG
>PIVY01000890.1 GCA_003353795.1 bacterium | reverse complement strand
GCTGTAGAGCCGGCACGGCACGGTGGACTCGCGGCCGGTGGCGAACATTTCAAAGGTGTCGCGGTGGAAGCTGAAGACGCCGCTGTTGCTGGCGATCCAGAGCCGGCCACTCGGGTCCTCGAGGATACCGAAAATGGCGTCGTCGATGAGGCCGTCCTTGAGACCGAACACGGTGCCGCGCCCCTGGCGCAACCGCACCAGCCCGGCGCCAACGCCACCGATCCAGACGTCGCCGCGGGAATCGCGGATCATGCACAGGATGAGGCCGGCAGGCACGCCTTGATTGGGACCCAGAACCTCGACACTGTCGCCGCGGATGAGGTTCACGCCGGCGTCGGTGCCCACGAGCACCGCCCCGTCGTCCAGTTCGAGCAGGCCGCCACGGGCCACGTCGCTCAACAGACCGTCGTCACCGTCGAACTGACGCACGCCGTCGGGTCCGACACGGAACACGCCCTGGCTCCGGGTGCCGAACCAGTAGTTCCCGCGGCTGTCCTCCAGCATGGAACGGACGCCGCCGTAGACGAGTTCGCGGGGCA
>PIVY01000193.1 GCA_003353795.1 bacterium | reverse complement strand
TGCGCAACGCCAACCAGTACCACCCGGCGCTGATCGACGCGCTGGAACTGGCCGGCGACGAGATCGACTCCACGCTGGTGATCACGCCCCAGTTCCTCACCGACGCCGACACCCAGCACCACCACCTCGCCGACGTGCTCTGCTGGTCCTACTACGGCTGGCGACAGGGAGACCGCTCCGTTCCCGGCTATGGAGGCGCTCGGCCGTGGGCTCTCAGCAGCTTCGCGGTGATCGACAGCCTCTTCCTGCGCGCCGCCGACGTCTGTCCCGACCTGCGCGACATCGTGCTCGTGGGACACTCGGCAGGTGGGCAGGCGGTGAACCGCTGGTCGGCCGCGAGTTCGGTGCCCGACCGGTTGCGCGAGGAGCGCGGCGCGCGGTTCCGGGGTGTGGTGATGAATCCGTCGTCGTACGTCTACTTCTCGCCCGAGCGGCACGAATTCGGATCCATCGACCGGTTCGCCGTCCCCACGCCCGGGCAGATCGCCGCCTGCCCCGGCTACGACGAGTACAAGTACGGACTCCAGGATCCCAATCCGTGGTTCGACCAGCCGGCCGACTCGCTGCGATCGCGCTATGGACGCCGCCACATGGTGCATCTGGCGGGAGAAATGGACTGCGATCCGAACGGCGACTACCTCGATCAAACCTGCATGGCCGCCTTCCAGGGCAACCACCGACGAGAGCGCTGTCGGGTCTACTGGAACTACCTGACCTGGCTCTTCGGCGACCAGTTGCACCCGCGACAGGCCATGGCCGTGGTGCCCGGTGTAGAGCACGATTTCCACGGCATGTTCACCAGCCCGTGCGGCGTGTACCACCTGTTCGACGTGGGACAATGCGGCGAGCCCCCCACTGCGGTGGTCGACGTGCCGGCGGTGTGGCTGGGAGCGCCGTATCCCAATCCGTTCAACCCGCGTGTGACCTTGCCTCTGGCCCTGGCGAGAGCCGGTCCGGTTGCGGTGGGAATCTACGATGCGGCGGGGCGGCGAGTGCGTTCGCTGATGCAGGGCGATCGGGCCGCCGGGCTCCATGAACTCGTCTGGAACGGGAGTGACGACCGCGGCCGCGACCTGCCGAGCGGAGTCTACGTCGCCCGGGTGATGCAAGGTGGCAGCACGGCACTGGCCCGGCTGGTCCTCATTCGCTGACGGGCGTCAATCCAGCAGCTCGCGCCTGTCCCGGAAATGCTCCAGCGCCTCGGGGTTCGCCAGCGCGTCCCGATTGGTCACCGCCCGCCCGTGGATCACCTCGCGCACGGCCAGCTCGACGATCTTGCCGGAGATGGTTCGCGGGATCGCCGCCACCTGCACGATGCGCGCCGGCACGTGCCGCGGCGTCTCTTCACGACGGATGGTCTTGCCGATGCGGTCACGCAGTGCATCGTCCAGCGCAATACCCCCCCGCAGGTGCACGAACAGCACGATCCGCTGGTCGCCCTCCCACTCCTGGGCCGTGACCAGCGATTCGATCACCTCGTCGAACTGGGCCACCACGCGATAGATCTCGGCGGTCCCGATGCGCACGCCGCCCGGATTGAGCGTGGCGTCGCTGCGGCCGCGGATCACCATGCCGCCGGCGCTGGAAATCTGCACCCAATCACCGTGGTGCCAGACGCCGGGGAATCGCTCGAAGTACGCGGCCCGGTATTTTGCGCCGTCGGGATCGTTCCAGAATCCGGTGGGCATGCTCGGGAAGCTGCGTCGGCATACCAGCTCGCCGAACTCGCCGTCGAGCAACCGGCCGTCGTCGTCGAACACAGCCACGTCCATGCCCAGGCCCAGACACTGCAGTTCGCCACGGCGCACCGGCAAGGTCGGGTTGCCAAGGGCAAAGCAGCTCACGATGTCGGTGCCGCCGGAGATGCTGCTCAGTTGCAGGTCCGACTTCACGTCGCGGTACACCCAGTCGAAACTTTCGGGCGCCAGCGGCGATCCCGTGGACAGGACCGTGCGCAGGGACGTGAGGTCGTGATCGGCGCCGGGGTGCTGGTCCATCTTCTCGCAGGCGGCCAGGTAGCGGGCGCTGGTGCCGAACACGGTCACCTTTTCGCGGGCGGCGAGATCCCACAGCACCTCGGGCGGATGCACGGCCGAGCCGTCGTAGAGCAGCAGCGCGGCCCCCGAAGCGAGACCGCTCACCAGCCAGTTCCACATCATCCAGCCGCAGGTGGTGAAGTAGAAGAGGCGGTCGTCCGGGCCGAGGTCGCAGTGCAGGCGGTGTTCCTTGAGGTGCTGCAGCAGGGTGCCGCCGGCCGAATGGACCATGCACTTGGGAAGTCCGGTGGTGCCCGACGAGAACATGATGTAGAGCGGGTGGTCGAAGGCGGCCTGGTGGTAGGTGAGCTCGGTGGCGGGCGCGGCGTCCAGCCAGTCGGACCAGAGGGTGGCGCCGTCGAGGCCGGCGATGTCGGGAAACGGCAGCAGGTAGGGCAGGACGACCACGGCCTCGAGCCCGGGCAGGGCATCGACGAGCTGCGCCACGGTGGGCATCACGTCGCAGCGCTTGCCCGCGTAGAAGTAGCCGTCGGCTGCGACGAGGACCTTGGGTTCGATCTGCTCGAAGCGGTCGAGCACGCCCTTGGCGCCGAAGTCCGGCGAGCAACTCGACCACACCGCGCCCAGGCTGGCGGCGGCCAGCATGGCGATCACCGCCTCGGGTACGTTGGGCAGGAATCCCGCCACCCGGTCGCCGGGCTCGACACCGGCGGCCTTCAACGCCGCGGCGCAGCGCGACACCTCGGCGTGCAACTGATCCCAGCTCAGCTCACGCCGCGCGACACCCTCGCCATGGGCGATGATCGCCGGCGCGTCGCCCACCAGGCACATGAGATTCTCGGCGAAGTTGAATCTGGCGCCCGGGAACCAGCGACCGCCCGGCATGGCGTCCGGGTTCTCCAGGACCGTGTCGGCGGGGCGGCTCGACCGGACGTCGGAGAACTCCCACACCGACGTCCAGAACTCCTCACGCTGCTCGCACGACCAGCGATGCAGCCTGCCCCAGCCGGCCAGGTCGCGCTGCCACCGCTCGGCGGCCGTGCGCGCGAAGGCTGACAGCTGGGCGGCGTCGATACGAGGCGGATCGGGCTTCCAGAGCACGTCGCTCACGGTCAGCCTGCCAGGGCCGGCAGGATCTCGCCCGTGACCTCGCCGAAGCCCACGCGGTAGCCGTCGCCCTGGCACCAGCCGGTGATCGCCACCGTGTCGCCGTCCTGCAGGAACTTGCGCTCCTCGCCCGACGGCAAGGTGATGGGCTCGGTGCCGCGCCAGGTCAGCTCCAGGAAGCTGCCGTAGCTGCCCTTGTCCGGACCCGAGATCGTGCCCGAGGCCAGGAGGTCGCCGGGATTGAAATTGCAGCCGGTGACCGTGTGATGGGCGAGCTGCTGCTGCGGTGTCCAGTAGAGGTACTTGTGGTTGCTGCGGCAGACGGTGAACGCGTCGGCCTGCGCGGGCGTGGTGAGCCCCACCTCCAGGGCGATGTCGAAGTTGGCGCTCTTCTCGCCGCGCAGGTACGGCAGCGGTTCGGGGTCCTGCGCCGGCGGCGTGGCGCGGAACGGCTGCAACGCCTCCCAGGGCACGATCCAGGACGAGATGCTGGTGGCGAAGTTCTTGGCGTTGAACGGACCGAGGGGCTGGTACTCCCACTTCTGGATGTCGCGGGCGGACCAGTCGTTCACCAGGACCAGTCCGAAGATCCGATCGTCGGCCTCGTCCACCGAGATGGTCGAGCCCAGTTGCGTGGGCGGGCCGGCGGTGAAGAACCCCATCTCCAGCTCGATGTCCAGGAGTCGGCAGGGGCCGTAGACGGGCGTGTCGGCGTCGGGCGGCAGCATCTGACCGCGGGGTCGGCGAATGGGCGTGCCGCTCTTGACCACGCTGGACGCGCGGCCGTGGTAGCCCACCGGCAGGTGCAGCCAGTTGGGCATGAGCGCGTTGTCCTTGCCGCGAAACATGATGCCCACGTTGGTGGCGTGCTCGCGGCTGGAATAGAAGTCGGTGTAGTCGCCGATACGCACGGGAAGGTGCACGGTGACCGCCTCGAGGGGCAGGATGGCCTGGTCGCGCACGTTCGCCGCATCGCGCAGGTCGCCGCACCCCTCGCCCAGGAGTTCGCTCAGACGAGCGCGGGTGGCCCGTCGTACAACCGTCGGCAAGGCCATGAAGTCGTTCAGTGCGGGCCGGGCGAAGACGCCGCCGGGCAGTCCGTCCACCGCCAGAAGACCCGCCGCCTGCAGGGCCGCCAGGTCGATGGCGTGATCGCCCAGGCGCACGGCGCAACGCGGCGCCGCATCGGTGGGCGCGACCACGCCCCAGGGCAGGTTCTGCAGCGGGAAGTGGGAATCGGCCGCCACGGGCAGGAAACTGGCGCGGCTGGGGTCGCAGGTGGGATCCATGGTTCTCCGTCCCGGAATCAGGTCAAGAGCGACAGCGACCGCAGATCGGTCACCGGTTCGTCGAAGCTGCAGCTGCCGTAACCGCCCAGAAGATCGCGGCGCAGTGCGGTGATGCGCCCGGCGTCCACGGCGAGATCATGCCAGGCGAAACCGCCGGCTGCGAGAGTGAAGGCGCCCGGGTCGGTTTCCGACAAGACGGGTTCGAGGGCGGCCGCGTCGAGTCCGCCGGCATGAGCCAGCAGCGCAGCGCCGTAGACGTTGAGGAAGCCGTGCATGGGCACGCCCTCGGTGTGGTCCATGCCGCGCACGGGATGGTGCAGACCGGCGGTGAACTTGACCGGCACGTGCTGGTCGCGAGCCGCGACGATCACCAGGGCGATGCGGGCGACCGGCGGAACCAGGTCGGCCGTGACGCCGCCGCAGCGGAGCTTGGCGCCCAGCCGACGCAGCGGGTGCTTGGCCTGGTTCTCCCCCAGGACCGCGAGCTGCGCGACATCGGTGCCGGCGTTCAGTTCGACGTAGACGTCCAGGTTGGTGAGGCCGCAGCGCATCAGCTCGGCCACCAGTTCGTCGAGCCAGGGCGCGCACTCCGAGTCGGCCGGCAGCCGGATCTCCAGGGCGCCGGCACGCACGGCGGGCGTGGCGGTGAGAAAGCCGGCGACACGCTCCAGGTCGTCGGGCGTCACCAGCAGCGACAGCGGCAACGGCCGGCCGGGATCCCAGGGACCGTCGAGCCAGGGCGCCAGCTCGTCCAGTCGCGTCGCGGGCAGCACGAAGCGCCCGAGCATGGAGGCGTCGGCGCCCCGCTGGTGCCGGTCGTAGTGCTCCAGGGCGGTGGTCAGGTCCAGGCTTGCCGGCGGGAACAGCCCCGCGTAGTCCACCAGGCCGCCGAGCAGAGCTGCGCGGGCATCCACGGTCACTCGCTCTCCAGCCAGGACTGCTGGTAGTCGCCGTCCTCGCAGGCCAGGGCCTCCTTCGACACCATGAGCGGCGCGAAGGTGTCCACCATCACGGCCAGTTCGTTGGTGTCCTTGGCGCCGATCGACGCCTCGGTGCGTCCCGGCTGCGGTCCGTGCGGCAGCCCGTCGGGGTGCAGCGTGAGCGAGCCGAACTCGATGTCCTTGCGGCTCATGAACTCGTCGTTGCAGTAGTAGAGCACCTCGTCGGACATGACGTTGCTGTGGTTGTACGGCGCGGGCACGGCCTGGGGATGGAAGTCGTAGAGGCGCGGCACGAAGGAGCACAGCACCCAGCCGTCGCCCGAGAAGGTCTGGTGCACCGGCGGCGGCTGATGCAGGCGGCCGACGATGGGCTCGAAGTCGTGGATGGAGAAGGCCCACGGGAAGTAATATCCGTCCCAGCCGACCGTGTCGAAGGGGTGGTGGTCGAGGGTGAGCATGTGGTGCTCGTTGGCCTTCTTCACCACCACGTGGAACTCGCCGACCTCGTCATGGACCGGCAAACGGCTGGGCAGCCGGATGTCACGCTCGCAGAACGGGCTGTGCTCCAGGAGCTGGCCGTGTTCGTTGCGATAGCGCTTGGGGGTACTCACCTCGCCGCGGCTCTCGATCACCAGCAGGATCGGCTGGGTCGACCAGTCGAGCCGCCAGCGGTGGATGATACCGCGCGGGATCACCACGTAGTCGCCCTGCTTGACGTCCAGTTCACCGAACTGCGACTCCAGGACGCCGTGTCCGCGGCTCAGATAGACGATCTCGTCGCCCTGGCTGTTGCGGAAGAAGACCTGGTCGTCGGCCGTGGGCCGCGCCAGACTCATGGCCACGTCGTTGTTGAAGACCAGGGGCATGCGGTCGGCCACGGCGCTGGGGCCGGACGACTCGAGACGATGGGTCCGCAGGTGGCGCATGCGCAGGGTGGTGTCGGGGTCCAGATCCCAGCGGCGGTCCCAGACCTTCTCGCTGCGGACGATGGACGTGGGCCGGCGCAGCGTGTAGAGCAACGACTGCAGCCCGGTGAATCCCAGGTTGCCCATGAGGTGCTCGTAGTGGATGCCGCCGCCTTCCTTGGGGAAGACGGTATGGCGCTTGGCCGGCACCTCGCCGAGGCGGTGGTAGATAGGCATGTGGCTGGTCCCCCCTCGCTACAGGTGTCCGCGCTTGTCCTGCTCCCGCTCGATGGCCTCGAACAGCGCCTGGAAGTTGCCCTTGCCGAAGCTGTCCGAACCGCAGCGCTGGATGATCTCCATGAAGAACGTGGGTCGATCCTGCAGCGGGCGGGTGAAGAGCTGCAACAGGTAGCCCTTTTCGTCCCGGTCCACGAGGATCTTCAGGTCGCGCACCTTGTCCCGATCCTCGTCGATGTCGCCCACGCGGTCCCAGACCGACTCGTAGTAGCTGTCGGGCACGTCGAGGAACTCGGCTCCGTTCTCGCGCAGGTTGGCGATGGTCTCCAGGATGTTGTCGGTCTTCAGGGCCACGTGCTGCACGCCTGCGGTCATGTTGAAGTCGATGTACTCCTGGATCTGGCTCTTCTTCTTGCCAGAGGCCGGCTCGTTGATGGGGAACATGATCTTCCGGTCGTCGTCGGCCATGACCTTGCTGCGTAGGGCGGTGAAGTCGGTGCAGATGTCGTCGTCGTCGTAGTGGACGAACTGGGAGAAGTCGAAGACCTGCTCGTAGAAGTCGCACCAGCTCTGCATGCGGCGGTGCTCGACGTTGCCCACCACGTGGTCGACGCAGTGGATGCCCACGTTGCTGCCGCGGACCGAGTCCAGGGCGTAGCCGGGCAGGAAGCCCTCGTAACCGCCGCGTTCGATGAAGCTGTGGACCGTGTCGCCGTACGTGCGCACCGAGGCGCGGCGGATCGCGCCGTCACGGGCCTCCATGTCGTGGGGCTCCTGCACCGGCGTGGCGCCCTTGGCCACCGCCGCGGCGAAACTCTGATCCACGTTGCCCACCTCGAACGCGAGGTCGCGCACGCCGTCGCCGTGGCAATTCAGCCAGATGTTCATGGGACTCAGGTGGTGCAGCGGCGAGGACAGCACGAAGAACACGTCGCCCTGCTTGAGGCAGTAGCTGGCGCGGTCGTGCACCCCGGTCTCGGGCCCCATGTAGGCCACCTGGTCAAAGCCGAAACATGTGCGATAGAAGTAGGCGGCCTGCCGGGCGTTTCCGACCCACAATTCGATGTGGTGGATCCGGCGCAGGTCGACTGAGGCGCCGGCGGCATCGGATGCGGGCGCAGTGGAGGTCTCAGGCATTGGGGATCTCCTCGGGCGGAAAGGTCGGGAACAGAGCGGCTGCGTCCCGGGCAACGGCTTGCAAGACGACACAACTACTCGCGTTCAAAGGAGATGTCAACGCCGGCCTTCCTCGGACCGGCGCCGTGGGTTAAGGTGGAACCGGACCGGCCAGGGGACGTAGATCGCCAGACGCCCACACCTGATCCGCCTCGCGCCCGCCACCCCAGCGAAGGATGCCCCTTGTCCCGCCATCACCTGCGACGTCTGGCCGGTCTTCAGCCCGGCGAGGGGCGACCCGCGTTCCTGGCGGGAGGCATGTTCTTCTGCCTGATGACGTCGTACTTCATCCTCAAGCCCCTGCGCGACGAGATGGGCATTGCCGGCGGGGTGGAGAATCTGCCCAACCTTTATCTCTTCACCCTGGCTGCCATGCTGGTAGCCGCGCCGCTTTTCGGCTGGGTCAGCCGCGGGCGCGACCGCGACGTCTTCCTGCCGCTGGTCTACCGGTTCTTCGCCGTGAACCTGCTGGCGTTCTTCCTGGCGCTCACCTTCTTGCCCGAATCCGAACCCTGGCTGGGCCGCGTGTTCTACGTCTGGGTCGCCGTGTTCAACATGTTCTGCCTGTCGCTGTTCTGGGGATTCATGGCCGACGGCCTGGGCTATAGGCGCGGGCGGCGCATCTTCGGAGTGGTCGCCGTGGGCGGCACCGCGGGCGCGGTGCTCGGCTCGTCGATCACAGACCTGCTGGTTCAGGGCCTCGGCCGCGTCCCGCTGCTGCTCGTGTCGCTGGTGTTCCTGGAGCTCACGGTCCGCATGGTGGGACCGCTCTCGCGTTGCCTGCGCGAGCTGCCGCGCGACGGATCGCGGCCGCCGCGACCGCAGGCCCGAGGCTCGGTCCTGGCAGGCATCTCGCTGGTGCTGCGCTCGCCGTACCTGCAGGCCATCTGCGCCTTCCTGGTGCTCTACACCCTGAACAAGACCTTCCTCTACTTCGCCCAGGCCAACATCGTGGCCGCCGTGGAGATCGAGCGCGCGGCGCGGGCGCAACTCTTCGCCCGCATCGAGATCTGGGTGCAGTCGGCCACGCTCTTGACCCAGTTGACGCTCACCGGTCGGGTCATGCGGCGGGTGGGCAGCGGCCCGCTCCTGGCCGCCTTGCCCCTGGTGACCGCCGCGGGATTCGTGGTGCTGGGCCTGCGACCGAGCCTGGTCGTCCTGGTCGCCGTGCTGGTGGTCACCCGCCCCCTGAACTACGCCTTCACCAAGCCGGCGCGGGAAAGCCTGTACACACCGCTGAGCCGGGATGCGCAGTATCGCGCCAAGAGTTTCATCGACACCTTCGTGTACCGCGGTGGTGACGTCATGGGCGCCGGCGTTTACGATGTCCTGACCAGTGGCGCCGGCCTGGGCCTGGCGAGTGTCGCCTTCGCGGCGGTTCCCATCTGCCTGGTCTGGGCTCTGGTGGGAGCGCACCTCGGTCGCCGCCAGCGCGCGCTGGCCACCGATGGCGTGCTCGTGGACCCGGCCGCCGACCCGCCCGC
>PIVY01000192.1 GCA_003353795.1 bacterium | reverse complement strand
ACACCTCTGGGAGCTAGGTCAAATTGCCTTTTTGGGCAAGGTGGGTGATAACTGCTGCTCGCTGTTTGTTTGTTCGAAGAACACCAGGCCAGCGATCTCGACAGGCCTGGCCGCCAATCCCGGTATATCGGCCATTCGCACTATCCATTCAGGTTCGTTTATTGGTCCAAGATCGACGGCAAGCGTGGAGTCTGGAAGGCGCCAGCCGGGGTGGAGACCCAACTCACGGGCGCTTCGGGCCTGGAATTCCAGGTGGAGGACGGCGAACAGGATCAGCTCAATCCGAAAGGCGTCAACGCCATCCGGACATTACCCGGGTTCGGATCAGTCATCTGGGGCGCGCGCACGCTCGCGACCAACGCCGTTCCCGAGTGGCGGTACGTCCCCGTCCGGCGCACGGCGATCTTCATCGAACAGAGCGTCTACAAGGGAATCCAGTGGGCCGTATTCGAGCCCAACGATCATCCGTTGTGGAGTTCCCTCCGCGCCAACATCGGCCAATTCATGAACGGACTGTTCCGCGCCGGCGCGTTCCAGGGCGCGAAAGCCGACGATGCGTACTTCGTGCGTTGCGGACTTGGCGACACCATGACCCAGGCCGATATCGACCGCGGCCAGGTCATCGTCATCGTCGGCTTCGCTCCGCTCAAGCCTGCCGAGTTCGTCATCGTACGGATTCAGCAGAAGGTGTCACAGCAGTAGCTCTCGGAGGTCCTTGCCATGGCGGCACCGTTGTTCCCAGCAAACGCTCACAGACACGACCCTTACCGTACGTTCAACTTCCAGGTTCTGATCGACGGCGCGCCCGTCGCCGGTCTCAAGAAGATGAGTGTGCTCAAACGATCCACGGAGCCCGTGAAGTGGCGATCGGCCGGTGATCCAACCCACGAGCGGATCCTCCCGGGCGGCACCAGCTACGAACCGATCACCCTGGAACAAGGGCTCACCCACGATCCGATCTTCGAGGACTGGGCGAACCTCGTCAACAATGTCCAAGGCAATGCGGCGATGTCGCTGGTTCAGTTCCGCAAGGACATCGTGATCAACGTGCTGAATCTCCAGGGTACGGTGGCGATCTCCTACAAGGTGTACCGGGCCTGGGTATCCGAATACCAGGCGCTGCCGGAACTCGACGCCGGCACCATGAACGCGGTCGGCATCCAGACCATCACGTTGCAGAACGAGGGCTGGGAACGCGACACCGCCGTCGCGGAACCCGCGGAGTCCTAGGAGACGGAACCGATGACGAGCAGACTGGCCGACATCAGGTTGCCTGGTGGCGTCATGACGGATGACGGTGTCAGGAAGGACGTCCGTTTCGAGCAGTTGACCGGTATGGTCGAGTTGCTCGCTGGGGAATGCCGGCCAGGGGGAGACTGCCCAGCAGAGGCGGTCTCGCTCGTCATCGATCGGGCGGTCGCTAGCATCGGCGGACGCGAAGCGACGCGGACCATGATCGATGATCTACCGGTGGGTGACCGCCAGTGCATCATGCGCCAGCTCGGTATCGCGCTGGGATTCGATCGACTCTGGCTGACCTGCACATGTTCCAGCTGCCAGAGCGGATTCGACATCGATCTGAGGCAGAGCGACCTGCCGACGAAAGATGCAGGAACCGGTTTCCCCAGCGACACGGCCACTATCGGTGGCCGATCTCGTACGATCCGAGTGCCGACCGGCGCGGACCAGGCAGCAATCTCCGACATCGCTGGGGAGGAAGAGGCCATCGTGGCCCTCCTGGCCCGGATCGTGGATCCCGCCACGCCCGCTGAGATCCGTTCACTCGATACCGCCGAAATCACGCGCCTTGAACGCATGGTGGAACGGATGTCGCCTGAGGTATCGGGCGAGATCGTCACGGCCTGTCCCGAGTGTAGAAACGAGAATCGTGTCGCCGTCGATCCCGATCTGTGGGTGGACCTGATCCGGGATTCGTTGCTCGCCGAGGTTCATGTCATCGCCAGCGCCTACCACTGGACCGAACGGGAGATCCTGGATCTTCCGATTACCCGCCGACGCCGCTATCTCGAACTCCTCGACCGGGATCGGGGAATGCGCGATCGGCTGGACGAGGTGGTCGCATGACGGGCTTCCTGCACAACATCGTTCGCGATGGCAGCCGCACCGAAAGCCGTGGTGCGCCCGTATCTGTTCGCTCGGTAATGCGCGCACGAGACGGTGGCCGGCGCCCATTCTCCTCGGATGACGGATCCACCGCGACCGCGAGCCTCTCCGCTCCCCGACTTCCTTTGCCGTCGAGCCCGAGCCTGGGGCCGGTCGATGTCACCGGAACACCGCGGGACGAGCCGGGCCCCGAACCTACACCCTCCCGATCGAACGCCAGCACACCGGCACCCTCGCCACCGGCCAGCGCCGATCGGGCCGAGCCCTTGGACGCCGACCGGTCGCCGAACAGCGAGCGCCCGTCACCCACGGAGCCGGGCCGTACACCACGCATCGAAGAGGAGTCCCACCGATCCACGCCCAGTGCTGCGGCACCGCCATCGCGGACGAACTCGCCCCGCCCCGGCGCACCGATTGCCGAATCCGGGCCTCCGCCTCAAGCGGCCCCGATTGAGTCGGCACGGATCGTTGAGACCACCGTCCTCTCGGACTCGCAGCCTGGTGGTCCTGCGCAGCCGACGCCAGGACCGCCGGTACGGCCGGCCGATCCGGAGCTCGAATCGCAGACCCACATCGGGGCCATGGGGCTGTCCACAGACAGGACACCGGGCATGGCGTCGTCGCCTCCCCGTGAAGTCGTGGTCGTGAAGCACGATCCGGCTGGCGACGAGTCCGAGCCAATCTCGCCCCCTATTCCAGTGGCCACGGCTCCGGAATCGGTGCGTGCGTTGAATCCCGGTTCACCGCCGGCATTCCTTGGCGACCGCCCAGCTCCGGTTCCCCCACCCGCTGATTCCCGGAATGTGAGTCGAATCGCCCATGACACCGAGCGCCGGGTCCGCATCGACCAGGTCGACATCTTCGTCCAGGACCCGCCGTCGGCGGCACCACGCCGCGCTCCCGCACGGCGTTCGGGTTCGAGCAGCCGCCGGTACCTGAGGAGGCTCTGACGTGGTTCTTCCGGTGTCCTCGCTCTCCATCGCCACGAATCAGATCGCCGAGGTCGTACGGGACGGGTTGAATGCGGCCGCCAACAACATCTCCGTCCGGATCGGGCACCCCGGCAGCGTGGAGGACGATGGCGACGCGCACCAGGTGAATCTCTTCTTCTATCGATTCGAGCCATCGGGCTTCCAGGCGGACGCCCACCCCGGGGATCCCTGGCGTATGCGGCTCTTCTGCCTCGTGACCCCGTTCGCGCGCCCCGAAGGCGACACGGTCAGTGCCGGCGAGAATGACCTCCGCATCCTCGGCGAGATCGTGCGAGTCCTTCATGAATCTCCAATCCTCGACGCAACGGACGTCGCGGGGATCCAGGTGCGCATGCAAGCCACCTTCCTGCCGGTGAGCGACGAGACGCTGAACCAGATCTGGTCCACCCAAGGCGAGGTCCCCTATCGGCCCTCGGTGGCGTACGAGCTGGCCCTCGTGCCGATCGTGCCCGAAGAATCCCGCCCGGGTCACTTCCAGGTCGGCGGGATCGGATTCGACGTGCGGACGATGGCGGCGCGCCACGGAGCATTCGCCGGCGTCGTGTCCGCGGCCCCCATCGCGCCGACCGAGGTCGCCGTCAGCGATCCCGGCTGGGTCCCGCTCCTCTGCTGGGTCCACGGCGAATTCTGCCAGCGGACACTGGCCTTCGGCTTTTCCGACGACGCCGACCCGTTCCAGCCGCAGGTCTGGATCGCCGGCGCCCCGGACACGACCATCCAGCTCTTCTGGGAACTCTGGCAACCTGCCGGATTCGCAGCGATCGGCGTACCCATCGACGCGACTCCGTACACGGCGAACATGGACCCGCGGGCCATGCCCGAGGCCGGTCCGCAGTTCCCGACCGCCGTCGCCCTCCCCGTCGCCCTCGACACGATCGACACGGCGGCGCAGCTCCTCCTCTATGCCGATCGATCCTTTGCCCGCATCGAAGGCGCCGCGGTCGAGACCGTGCGCAGCAACCCCTTGCTCCTGACCCTCTTCCGGAACGAGGCTCCGTGATGGCCGAGCCGCGGGCAGCGATCGACACCTACGAACTCGACCTCGAGTGGGAACGGGTCGAGGTCCTGGCACACTGCCTGACGTCGACACGGCGCGGCGAGAACGCCGGCACGCCACTCCTCGCACGCCTCGAGCGGTTGCAGAAATCCGTGAACGAACTCCGTGAGAGCGGACTCAGCGCGTGGACTCGATTGCCGGGCGAGCACCTCACGTCACTGGACTGGGATCTCCTGGCTTGCATCGTCGCGCCCGAAGTCCATCCGCGGGTGGGTTGGTTGTTCCAGAGCCTCCAGGCTGGAAGTGGTCAACCCTATCCCAGCCTCGCGCTGCTGCAAGATCTTCTCGCCATCCACGGACCCGAGGTCGTCGAGTTGCGGGCAGCGCTCGCGGAAAACGGGCGGCTCCGACGCGGCGGCTTCATCCGCGGCGACGGGGCAGACGCCTACCAGTCCATCCGGGCGGAAGAGTGGGTCCTCGGCGCACTCATCGGCGGCGATCTCACGCCGCCGGCACCGCCGGGCAGCCTGCCTGTTCGCCTGCGCGCACGATGGAACGATCTGGTGCTACCGGACGAACAGACCCGGATGCTTCACGAGTTCCTGCTCTGGATCAAACACCGGGAGACTGTGGTGGAGACCTGGGGAGGGACCGACACGGGCGGCCCCATCGCTCTCTTCTCCGGACCGTCGGGGACCGGCAAGACGTTTGCCGCGGCGGTCATCGCGACCGAACTCGGCTGGCCGCTCTATCGCGTGGACGTCGGCCTCCTAGTGAGCAAGTACGTGGGCGAGACCGAGAAGAACGTGAACCGGCTATTCGATGCCGCCCACGGACGCGAGGTCGTGATCCAGTTCGACGAGGCGGACGCGCTGCTGGGCAAACGCGGCGAGGTCAAGGAGGCGCGGGACCGTTACGCCAACATGGAGGTGAGTCACCTGCTCTCGCGTGTCGAGTTGAACCGGGGTCCCTGTGTCATGACCACGAACATGCGTAACCAGCTCGATACGGCGTTCACGCGACGATTCCAGATGATCATCGAGTTCCCACGGCCGGACGCCAAAGCCCGTGCAGCCCTCTGGAGCCGCCTCCTGCCGCCGAGAGCCCCTCGCGCCGACTCCGTATCCACCGAAGCACTTGGCGAGGCGGTGAGCTTGACCGGCGGTCAGATCCGGAACGCCGCTCTCCACGCTGCCTATCTCGCGGCGGAGGCGGCCTGCCCCATCGACATCCGGCATGTGGCAGTCGCCGTGAAACGGGAGATCGGCAAGAACGGGCGCGCCGATGTGGCAGGTGAACTCGGTCCCCTCCGCGAATATTTAGCGGAAACGGAGTAGCACGATGAAACGATCAGCCGCAGAGACCATCCGAATCCGGCGCATCCGGCTTCAACTCCCACGCCATGCCCTGACGCGCGCACGCGTCATCGCCCGGCAGGTGGCCAATGAGCTGTCGAATCGGCGAGATCTCGGGGAGGCGGGGCCGAAGCGGATCTCGGTGGTCGTAGCCGGCCTCCGTCCCGGCGAATCCTCGCGGCCCTTTGCCAGCCGAGTTGTCGACGGAATCCTCAAAACGGCGCGGTCAACGCGCGGCGGAGGCGGGTCATGGTCCTGAAGGCGTCGAAAGGTCTGCTCATCGAGTACGGGTTCTCGATCCCCCCGTTGTTCTTGCAGTTCGAGTTCAATCCTCAGACGCTGTCTCGTTCCCGGACTGTCCAGCTGAACCTCGGCGGCGCGCCCGGCACGAATCGCGGCTACGACTTCACGACTCCCAACGAGACGCCGCGCGTGGCCCAGGGCGTCCAGCTCGAGGCCGAAGAGTTCAGCCTCGACATCCTTCTGGACGCCACGGATCGCATGAACGACAACGATGCCATTGCCCAGGCGATGGGCATCGGACCGCAACTCGACACGCTGCGAACCATGCTCGAACCGAAGGTCCAGGGGCCGGCCGGTCTCAATACGCTGGCAAGTCTGGGACTCGGCGGCGAACGCGCCTTCCAGCGCAACGAGACGGCGTCGGTTCTGCTGCTCGTCTGGGGCCAGCACATCCTGCCGGTCTTCCTCACGTCCATCCAGGTCGAAGAGGTCGCTCACCTGCCGACCCTATTACCCTATCGGGCGAACGTGACCCTGAGCTTCAAGGTGATCGAAGGTAATAATCCCTTCTACCAGGTCGAGAAAGCGCGGCAGATCGCCGGCGCGGCCATGAACGTGGCCAGCTCCGCCGCGAGCGCGGTGAACTTCGGTGGTGGTTGAAAAGGCTCTCGGAAGCCCATGACAAGCAGTTGGAGACAGCCATGTTCCTGAAGAATTCGAGATATCGTGACGCCGCCGCTTTCCAGGCCGACGAAGATGGTGTCGTCCCGTTCCGGGGAATCCGGGCCCGCAATATCGGTCCAGCGTCCGGCGTCATGGAGCATACCGTCACCGGTTACGGGGGCCCACGGGCCGACCAGGCCAACCAGGCAGTCATGAATCGTCACGACTCCCTCGCCTACCACTACTACGCCAACGATCGACTGTGGTGGCGGATCCTCGATGCCAACCGGTCGTTCGTGTTCGCCCGCGACCTGCTCGATCAGGACATGACGGGAGATGTGATCCTCATCCCCCGCGCGAAGGAGTGACGATGGGGCTCGATCTCTTCAATCCGCCGCGCCGGGCGCCCGGAGAATGCATCGTGAGCATCGATGGCTCCGAGATCGCCGACCTCTACCTGTTCCTTCAGGAAGTGACGGTGGATACCAGCCGCGAGGATGCGTCCGAAGCCGTGCTGCGGTTCGAGACCCGGCGTGACGTCGACGGGACCTGGGTGATCCAGGACGACGATCGGATTCGGCCCTGGCGGCTGCTCATGATCGAGGCGGCGTTTGGCGACGAGACTGAGGAGGTCATGCGCGGATACATCCGCGAGATCCAGGTCGAGTTTCCCGAGGACTCCGGGAGCGCACATGTCACGGTGACCATTCAGGACGAATCGCTGCGCCTGGACCGGGAGCACAAGCGGCGTGGCTGGGGAACCGAAAATCAGCCGACCACGGACGCAGCGATCGCAGGCACCATCGTCGGCGAGCACGATCTCGGCGTCGAGGACGTGCTCGGCCCAGGCCAGGCCAATCTGACGCTGAGCCAGGACGACACGGACATCAAGTTCCTGCAGAAGCGTGCCGAGGCCAACGGCTACGAGCTCCTGTTCCGGGAAGGCCGTGTGTACTTCGGTCCGATGCGACTCACCGGCACCCCACAGGGCACGATCATGGTCTACGCCGGCAGCAGTACGAACTGCGTCAGCTTCGGTGTCCAGGACGATGGCCACCGGCCCGACCGGGTGACCTACGATCTGGCTCCCGCGACGGGTACGGCGACCGAGTCGGAAACGCTCACGCCGGATCTCGACGTTCTGGGCACCGAAACGGCGGCGAGCGACGACGTGCTCGATGACCGGTTCGCCTGGCGCGTCTCCCGCGAGGGTGTGAGCGACAGCGGTCAGGCACGAGACGGCGCCCAGCAGCGGGCCAATCAGGAGTCGATGAAGATCAAGGCTCAGGGCGTGCTCGACGGCACGCTCTACGGCCACGTGCTCAAGACCGGCCTGACCGTCGGCGTCGATGGCGTGGGCGACCGGCACAGCGGAGTCTGGTACGTCGACAAGGTCACCCACACGTTCGATCTCGATGGGTACCGGGAAGACTTCGAACTGCTTCGCAACGCCTATGGCGACAATCTGGAAAGCTCGAGCAATCCGCTCTCGGCGGTGATCTGAGGGAACCGATGGAAGACACGATCGCCAACGTCGCGAAACGCCAGCAGAGGACGTACTACGGCAAGTACCGTGGGTTCGTCGTCGACAACAACGACCCCGAGCAGCGTGGACGCGTGGTGGTGAGTGTGCCGTCGGTCCTCGGGGAAGAGCCCACGGGTTGGGCGCTACCTTGTTCCCCATTCGGCGGTGCGACCAACCAGGGGCTGTTCATGGTACCGGAAGTCGGTTCGCAGATCTGGGTCGAGTTCGAGGAGGGCAACGTCGACCACCCGATCTGGACCGGTGTGTTCTGGCAACAGGCGGGGGACCCGCCCGAAGAGGCCGCCGTGACGCCGCCGACGACACGCGTCCTGCGCACCCCTTCGGGCCATGTCCTGCAGTTCGACGATGCGTCCGGCGCGGAATCCATCCGACTTCACCACCCGACCGAGGCCGAGCTCCTCGTCGATGCGAGCGGAACCGTCTCGCTCACCGATGCCCACGGAAGCCGGCTCGTTCTCGATGCCGACACGAACGAGATCACCCTCTCCGACAGCAACGGCAATAAGCTGACCATGAATGCGAGCGGCACCGAGGTCAACGACAGCAACGGCAACAGCATCCAGATGGCGGCGGCCGGAATCACGGTCAAGGGCCAGCAGATCGTGATCGACGGCACCCAGGTCGCGGTCGGTGGCCAGGGCGGTGAGCCGCTGATCAAGGGGACGAGTTTCCTGGGCATGTTCATGACTCACATGCACACCTGCACGGCGCCCGGATCGCCGTCGTCGCCGCCGATCCCCCAGGGGGAAATGTCCACGTTGACCACCAAGACCACGGCCCAATGAGGCGATCATGACCAGTGAACTAAACAGCTCCAACTACATGGCCTTCCCCCTGGAGATCGGAGAAGGGGGCGCCGCAGTGAGTTCGCGCCTCGACCACGTCCGCGAGCAGATCGAGCAGGTCCTCTTCACCAATCCCGGCGAGCGCTGGTTCCGCCCGGAATTCGGTGGCGGAGTCACCGCAGCGATCTTCGAGCCCAACTCTCGCGAGTTGTGGGAGGTCACGAAACAACGCGTGCTGGCCTCGCTCACCGATGCGCTCGCCGGCGAGGTGGACCCGAAGACTCTCGAGGTGACCGTCGACGACGCCGGCGAGGGGGCCGAGAAGCTCGTCATCACCATTGCCTACACGCTGGCGCCGATCAATCACTCGGAGCAGCTGCGCTTCGAACTGGGAGGCGGGTAGATGGCGGACATCTCTGCCAGCAAGGTCGGGTTCGTCGCTGGTTGTCCGGA
>PIVY01000021.1 GCA_003353795.1 bacterium | reverse complement strand
CGACTACGGCGAGATCGGCATGCTCGACACCATGGAAGGGCTCGACCAGCTGGGCATTCCCTACTGCGGCGCCGGCAGCACCGAGTACTTCGCGCTCCTGCCCGCCTACTACGGCGCCAAGGGCATGCGCCTGGCCTTCCTGGGACTCTGCAACCGCACCGGCCGCACGTGGAACTACCAGCCCTTCCTCGACGCCGGCGCCAGCAAGCCCGGCTTCGCGTACCTGCTGCCCGACAATCTGCAGAAGTCCATCGACGGCTGCCGGAACCAGTCGGACCTCGTCATCGTGCAGACCCACAGCGGCGACGAGTACCAGCCCGCGCCGCCCGACGACGGTCGCGCGTTCACCGAACCGCCGCCCATCGAGGTCATGATTCCCGGCCCCGACGCGCCGGAGTTCCGCTTCCGCAACGAGCCCACGCCGGGCGAGCGTGAGCTGCGTCGCCAGGCAATCGATCTGGGCGCCGACATCCTCATCAATCACCATCCGCACGTGCTGCAGGGCTTCGAGTCGTATGGCGGCAAGCTCATCGCCCACAGCCTCGGCAACTTCATCTTCGACCTCTACTACACCGAGACCATGCCTACGGGTGTGCTCACCCTGGAGATCGACACCGCGGGCATCACCGGCCAGACCTTCACGCCCGCCTGGATCAACCACTGGATTCCGCAGCCGGCCACCGGCTCGCTGGCCCGCCACATCAACGAGCGCATGGCCGACTACTCGCGGCCCATGAACGCGCTGGTGGTGCCCGAGCCGGACACCGACCTCTTCCGAGTCTACGTCTCCCGCGCCGAGGCCGACTCCACGGTGCTCTCGCAGCAGGCCGAAGTGGCGCTGGTGGACCAGGGCGGCTACAGCGTGTCCGGCCCGGTGCCCGTGGGCGGATTCGATTTTCTCTCCGGCATCAACGACATCGTTGGCGACGGCACCGGCTGGGAAGTGCGCTGGGGCCGCGACCTGCTCTGGCATGGTGGCTTCGAGGACGAGGGCGCCGACCTGTGGCAGGTCAACACTGCCGACGAGTGGCTGGACGACACCGTGGCCCTGGCCGGCGCCCGGTCGCTGGGACTGCGTCGCAGCAACAACGACTTCGACCAGACCGGCACCGACCTCGAGAAGCACCTGCCCTGCGATCCGGAACTCGCGCACACCGCCGTGGGCTGGCTCCGCGGCGAGAACGCACCCCGCGCCCGCATGATGCTGCGCTTCTACGACGGGCGGTCGGCCAGCAACCCGATCTCGAGCACCGACCTCGCCGATCCCGTCACCGGCGACCTCGACTGGACCCGTCAGTGGCGGGACCTCGAGACGCCATCTCACGCCACCTATTTCGATATGCGCTGCGGTGCCGAGCCGCCGAACTCGGGTACCGGCACGGCCTGGTTCGACGAACTCGCGCTGGTGGAATGGGAGCCCTGGGAAGCGGCCCACGCCGCGCTCGAGGTGCCGTCGCCCAACAACTATCGCTACGTGCAGATCCGCCGCAGCGGCGAGGGCGTCGGTTCGGCCACCCTCGTGTGGCGCGAGACGCGGTACGCCGACGTGACGACGCCGGCGCCGGAGATCGTTCCCCCGGTGGGAGTGGCGCGGCTATCGTGTTATCCGAATCCGTGCAACCCTCGCACCACGGTGCAGCTGGATCTGCCGCTGAATGGCGCGCGTGCGGCCGAGGTGGCGCTGTACGATCTGCGCGGTCGCCGCGTGGCGCTGTTGCACCAGGGGCCGCTCGACGGCGCCGGTCCGCACGGCTTCAGCTGGGACGGCCGCGACGACGGCGGCCGCGGCGTGGCCAGTGGCGTGTATCTGGCGCGGGCGGTGGCGGATGGTCGCATGCTCACCGGGAAGGTCGTGCTGGTGCGGTAGCGGCTGCTTTTATTCTGAAGAATCCCTGTCGGTTCTTCCACGCCGATAGCGCGTCTGGGCAGGAACACCCAGGCCGTCACCCCGAGTGGAGGAATCGCCATGCCGACCCTGCGACCACGAACCATTCTCGCGACGACCGTCGCCGTCCTGCTCCTCGCCGCGCCCGCCGTGGCCGCCGACTGGCAAGAGATCGCCAGCAACTACCTCGGAGAGGGCGCCGCCGACGATCTCTGCGGAAGCGCCTTGGCCATGTCCGGCGATCTGATCGTGGTGGGCGCGCCCCGGCACGACGGCGCCGCCAGCAACGGCGGCCTCGCCGCGATCTTCCGCCTCGACCCCGACACGGGAATCCTCCAGGAGATCGCCAATCTGCGGCCCGAGGTGCCGGTCAACGCCGACCTCTTCGGCAGCTCGGTGGCCATCGACGGCGACGTCGTGGTGGTGGGCGCCGTCCAGAACCGCAGCGGCGGACAGGGCCGGGCCTACGTCTTCGAACGGCCGGCTGACGGCTGGTCGGGCATCATCCACGAGGCAGCCGTGCTGCGCGCCAGCGACGCCGGCAGCGGCGACGAGTTCGGCTTCTCGGTGGCCATCGACGCCGATCAGATCGCCGTGGGTGCCCGCGCCGAGGACCAGATGGGCGCCCAGGCCGGCTCGGTCTACGTGTTCGAGAAGCCCGACGACGGCTGGGAGGGCGTGCTCGAGGAGGACGCCAAGCTCCTGCCCGAGAGCGGCTCCACCCAGTACGCCGGCAACTCCATCGCGCTGCAGGATTCGCTCGTGGTGACCGGCGCCTTCCTGCGCTCCTACGATGGCGCCAGCCAGCGCGGTGCCGCCTACGTCTACGCCCGGCCCGATACCGGCTGGGGCGGCCCCCAGTCGCCCACGGCCATCCTGCATGCCAGTGATAGCGCAGGCAGCGACCGCTTCGGCGTGTCGGTGGCGCTCGCGGGCACCACCCTGGTCGTCGGCGCCTACCAGGAGGAGCCGCCCGGCGCCAACGTCAACCACGGCTGCATCTACGTCTTCGAGGAGCCGGCCGGCGGCTGGACCGGCGAGGTGTTCGAGGTGGGCAAGCTGCGCATCAGCGATCCCAGCAGCCAGTGCAAGTTCGGGTCCCGGGTCGCCCTCGACGGCGGGCGCGTGACGGGCGCGTCGCTGGTGAAGGAAGCGGTCTACGTCTTCGAGCGGCCCGTCGAGGGGTGGAGCGGACTACACACCGAGACCGTGAAAGTTCAGGCCGGCGACGCGGACGGCGACGACGAGTTTGGCCAGGGTCTCGCCATCGCGGGATCCTACCTCGCCGTCGGAGCTCCCACGCATGACGGGCTCGAGACCGACGCGGGCAAGGTCTACCTGTTCGAGGAGACCGCCGGGGTGGGCGTGGCCGATGGCGCCGTTCCCGGTACCCGGTGGCTCGCCCTGCAAGCCATGCCCAACCCGTTCAACCCGCGCACCACCGTGTCCTTCGAGCTGGCGCAGCCGGGGTACGTGCGCCTCGAGGCAGTCGATCCGCGGGGGCGAAGAGTGGCCCTGCTGTTCGATGGTGTCCTCGCCGCCGGCCGCCACGAGCGGTCGTGGTGGCCGCGCGGCCTCGCCAGCGGCGTCTATCACCTGGTGCTGACGCAGGGAGCCGGTCGCGGCGTCCAGCGGGTGACACTCGTGAAGTGATTCTGACGGCGCAGGAGGCAGCGGCCGATCGTCATGGGGGCCAGTTGGAGTGCTGCAGCACCACCCGGTACTCATCCGGATCGACGAAGGTCCGCCCCAGCCGCTCCCAGTACGGGTTCTCGGCGGTAGCGGCTGCGAAACCCGCCGCCTCCATCCGCGTGCACGCCGACTCCCATTCCAGCCGGTCGGGCAGATACAGCACGAGCAGGTGCTCGGGCGACGGCCGGCCCAGAGCAGGCATGGTGGCGTGCGAGGTGAACTCGAGATGCCAGTCGCATTCGTCGCGGCCGAGCATGACACCGTCGTAGCCGTCGTGGTCGTGGAAGCGGCCGAGCTCCTCGAGGGTGAGGCCGGCGCGGTACATGGCGACGATTTCGGCGAGGCGGTCGGTGGGACGGGCGATGCGCAGGGTACACATCGGGGGAACCTCCGGGGGGCGAGGTGGGCCGCGGCAAGGGTCGGCGTTACCATGGTGGGGACAGTTCACCGCCGTTCAGCAGCGACAGGGACACTGTACAATGAAGATAACGATCCACGGGCTTCCCGTCCTCCTCGCCTTCGTTGCAGTTGCCGCCGTGGCCCTCGCCGACGAGCCCGCCCCGGAGCCCCTCGACCACCTCGTCGAATTCACCATCGAGGACCAGTTCGAGAACGAGCACACCCAGGACGAGTTCGCCGGCAAGACGATGGTGCTGTTCTGGGGCGACCGCGAGGGTAGCGAGCACATCGAACGCTGGGAAAAGACCGTGCGGCGCAAGCTCAAGCGCGAGCTGGCCGACGGTTCGGTGGAAGTGCGCGTGGTGGCCCACGTTCAGGGCGTGCCGGGCATGATCAAGGGGATGGTGCGGGGGCACTTCTCCAAGGAGCCCGAGGAATGGACACTCATGGACTGGGAGGGCGTCTTCGCGGCGGCCTACGCGCCGGTCGAGAAGCACTGCAACATCATGGTCTTCGGGCGCGATGGTGCGCATCTCTACCAGCAGGCGTCCAACAAGCTGGAGCAGCCGGTACTCGACGGCGTCCTGGCCGCGGTGAAGCAGAGTCTGGAAGACGAAGGCGCGCCGGGGCAGACCAGCGCGCCGTCCGGGTCGCCCGCCGATTGACGGATCAGACTTCCATGTTCTCCCCCGGCTTCAACACCATCACCTTCGCTCCCGTCTCCCCCTCCACGCGTTCCTTCCAGCTCACCGGGTCCTGCTCGATGATGTCGAAGGTGTCGTAGTGGATGGGCAGCACCTGCTTCGGTTCGAGCAGCTTCACCGCGCGCAAGGCATCGTCCGGCCCCATGGTGAAGTTGTCGCCGATGGGCAGGATCGCCAGGTCGACGCCTTCCTCGCCGATGAGCTTCATGTCGTAGAACAGACCGGTGTCGCAGGCGTGGTAGATCTTCTTGCCCTCGACGGTGAAGAGGAAGCCGCAGGGGTTGCCGCCGTAGGTGCCGTCGGGGAGCACGCTGCCGTGGAGCGCGTTGGTGAGCTTGACCCGACCCCAGTCGAAGTCGGCGCCGCCGCCGATGTGCATGGGGCGCAGGTTCTCGAGACCCTGCTGTTCGAGCCAGCCCACGATCTCGAAGTTGGCGATGGTGAGGCAGCCGGTGCGCTTGGCCATGGGGATCGTGTCGCCGATGTGGTCGCCGTGGCCGTGGCTGACGAGGATCACGTCGGGGTCGATGTCGTCGGGGCCCAGGGTGGCCTTGGGATTGCCAGTGAGGAAGGGGTCGACCAGCAGGGTGGTGCCGGCGGTATCGATCTGGATGACGGAATGGCTGAGCCAGGTCACGTTCGGCATGGTCGCGCCTCCGGGATGGCGGGTGACGGAGCGTCGTACCCGGGCAGCTTAACGGGCGACGGCAGCCCGGGTAAACAGCGGGAATTCCGTAGCCGAGGCGGCGACGTCCCGCTAGGATGAATCCCATGCAACGCCCCGTGATCTTCTTCGACCTCGCCGGCACCCTCGAGGTGCGCGATCCCGCCACCGGACGCTGGGGACCCTGGCCCGGCGCCGACGCCCTGCTCGCCGATCTCTGCGCCGATTTCGATCTGCACCTCACCACCGGCGAGGCCCCGGCCTTCGCCGGTCCATCCCTCGAGGACCTCGGCCTGCGCGAGTTCTTCACCGGGGTCCACGCCGGCTTGCATGGAGGCGGCAAGCCCTTCGGCGTGATCGCCGCGTCGCTGGGCGTGCCTCTGGAACACTGTCTCGCTGTGGGCGACAGCGCCCGTAACGACACCGCCGGCGACACCGATCGCATCCCCAGCGTGATCATCGTTCACGGCCAGGGTCTCGTGGCGCCGGCCACGTTGGGTGCCGTGGTGCGTGGGCTGTGGTCGGGGGCGTCATTCCTGGGAGGATTCACCGAGGCGCTCGCTGCGGTCGCCGGGCCGGGCGCCGACGGAATCCACGCTGCCGAATTGCACGACTCCCAGCTCGGCGGCGGCTGCCAGCTGGGTTGGTGGCGCAAGACGGCCGCATCGCGGCGAGCCCTGGTGGTGCTGGCGACCTGACGCAGGATCAGGGGTGGTGACGTTCCTGCTTGTGGCCGCGCGGCTCACCGATCAGATCGGCGGCTTCCTCGAGCCAGCACACGATGGCCAGCTCGGTCTCAGGGTCCATCTCGCGATCGCTCAGACAGCGACTCTCGGCCAGATTCCGCATGAGCACTTGTACCCGGCCGAGGTGGTCACCGAGTCGAGCGATGGTTCCCTGGATACTGTCCTGGTATCTGTTCATGCCTGGTCGTCCATGGTTGCGGGTCGTTGGTTGCACCATCCGTGGAAACGGGCAAACGAGGTCCCTCGTCCGCTGGACCGGTTCCAATCATACTTCATTCCTGACATGGAGTGGAATAAAATCTTTGAGATCAATCGGTTACGGCGTTTTTATGATTCTAGTTTTCATCCTCGCTTACGCATTTCTTGACCTGATGTCCGGTATTCATCAATGTTCCCGGCGGAGGGATCCAGCGGTCGCCGATGTGTGGTCCTTGGCGGCGTGAAAGTCCAAGCCTTACCTTGACTTGCATTGGCCTCGCCGTCGCCCGGCGGGGACACCGCTGGCCCACATCGCTCCGCCGATGGCCGCCGCCCGCAGGGGCCGCCCACCGCGGCGCATGGAGTGGAATCGCCTTGAGCACCAATCTCGCCGGACCGCGCATCGACGCCGGCCGGATCCAAGCTGCACTCGCCGATCATGCCGACGCCACCCCGGCCGCGGTACGCGACATCCTCGCCAAGGCTCGCGAACTGAAGGGTCTCGACGATCTCGACGTGGCCGTCCTGCTGGCCAACACCGACCGCGGAATCGACGAGGAGATCTTCGAGACCGCCCGCACGGTGAAGGAGACCATCTACGGCAATCGCCTGGTGCTCTTCGCGCCCATGTACATCACCAACAAGTGCCAGAACGAGTGTCGCTACTGCGCCTTCCGGGCCAGCAACACCGACATCCGCCGACGCAATCTCTCGCAGGAGGAGATCGCAGAAGAGGTCCGCATCATCATCGACGAGGGCCACAAGCGGATCCTGCTGGTGGCCGGCGAGAGCTATCCGGCCGGCGAGGGCCTCGACTACGTCTACAAGACCATCGAGACCATCTACTCGGTGAAGTCGGGCAACGGCGAGATCCGCCGCCTCAATGTGAACATCGCCGGCCTCGACGTGGAGCACTACCGCAGGCTCAAGGCCTGCAACATCGGCACCTACCAGCTCTTCCAGGAGACCTACCACCGGCCCACCTACGAGAAGATGCACCTGGCCGGACCCAAGGCCGACTACGACTGGCACATCGGCAGCATCGACCGCGCCATGGAGGCCGGCATCGACGACGCGGGCATCGGCGTGCTCTTCGGCCTCCACGACTACCGCTTCGAGGTGCTCGCCATGATGCAGCACGCGGCGCATCTGGAGAACCGCTTCGGCGTGGGCCCGCACACCATCTCCGTGCCGCGCATCGAACCTGCGGCCGGGAGTTCCGTGGCGCTCAATCCCCCCGCGCCCGTGCGTGATCACGACTTCCTGCGCCTCATCGCCATCCTGCGGCTGGCCGTGCCCTACACCGGCATCATCCTGTCGACTCGCGAGAATGCCACCATCCGGCGGCAGTGCTACGCCCTGGGCATCTCTCAGATCTCCGCCAGCAGCCGCACCAACCCGGGCGGCTACACCGAGCGCCAGCACGATCCGCATTCGGGAGAGCAGTTCTCCCTCGGCGACCACCGCTCCCTCGACGAGGTCATCGCCGATTGCCTCGAGCTGGGATTCCTGCCCTCGTTCTGCACCGCGTGCTACCGCCGCGGACGCACTGGCGCCGACTTCATGGACCTTGCCAAGCCCGGACTCATCAAGGAGTTCTGCCAGCCCAACGCCGTGCTCACGGTGAAGGAGTACCTGGAGGACTACGCGTCAGCCGAGACGCGGGCCATCGGCGAACGGGTGATCGAACAGTCGGTGGAGGCCATCACCACGGACGGCCTCAAGTGCGACGTGTGCGACCGGCTGGTGAAGATCGAGGACGGTGACCGCGACCTGCATTACTGAGCCTACGGCGCCACCGCCGCCGCCGTCTGGATCAGCTCGATGAGCTCGCGCACCACGACACGCTTGCCGGGGTCGGCTTCGTAGAGCATGGCCACCTTGCCGCGGGCGGTGCCCACGTCGCCGCAGGCCTTGCCGCGGGCGATGAGCCGGCGGCAGTCGTCGGGCATGGGTCCCCAGTTGCCGCACTCCACGTAGTTGTCGCTGAGGAACACGAACTTCGGAATGGCCTCGCCGCCGTTGGTGAGGAAGCGGGCGAACAGGTCGGGATGCTGCTCGCGGGTGACGTAACGCACGTTCACCATGCCGCTCACGTCGGCCAGGGCCTGCAGCACCGGCACGTGGCGCACCACGTCGCCGCACCAGTCTTCCGCAATGGCGATCACACGGACCAGTCGGGCCAGGTTCTGGACCGTCGATTCCTCCTGGGGTTCGAGCGACAGATCGGCGAGGCCCGCGTTGATGGCGTCGCGGTTGGCCTCGCTCTCGGCGGCGTCGAGCCAGTCCTCGAAGCCGATGGCGAAGGTGTAGATGGTGGGCCAGTCGACGATCGGCAGGACGGGGGGGCGCGGCATGACTATCCCTCCGGCTGTTGGAGAAGCTGCTGGAGCTGTTCCTCGGTGATCCGGCGGAAGCTGAGCGAGCCGCCGGTATGGGAGGCGTCGATGAACATCTCGCCGCCCGAACTGGTGATACCGACGTTGGTGGCGGCGCTCAGCAGGGCCAGGTACTCGCGGCCTACCGAGCCGGGCGGCAGGCTGGCCGAGGGACAGTCGAGGCGCATGGTCAGCGAGCGACCGGTGCTGTTGTAGTGGCCCACGCACTTGTTGTTCAGGACCTGCACCACCAGGCGATTCTCCTCGACGAAGGCGATGCGGTAGTCGCCCGGCTGGGTCACCGGCAGCCGCTCGCGGCCCGGGGTCTGCACCAGTGACAGTTCCCAGGCCGTTCCCACCAGGCGGTTGGTCTGCATGCTGGGGTCGCTGGACGTGCCGCCGCAGCCGGAGAGGGCCAGCGCGGCGAGAGCGGAAACGAGAACGAGTGCGAACACGATCATCGAGTTCTTCATGAAATCCTCCCGAGTGTTGCTTGAAAGGTAACAATACGGCGGCCGATCGCTCGTCATCAGTTCGATGGGGATTGCCATGCGATTCATCGTGATCGTGTTCGGCTTGCTCATGATCGCCGGCCTTGCAATGGCCGACGTGGTGG
This sequence comes from bacterium, assembly GCA_003353795.1. Lineage (GTDB taxonomy): Bacteria > Krumholzibacteriota > Krumholzibacteriia > LZORAL124-64-63 > LZORAL124-64-63 > Glo-17. The sequence goes on along the minus strand of PIVY01000021.1, from coordinate 30,349 downwards.
CCACGCTCAACGGCTACGGCACTTCCGTGGAGCGGCGCCTCATCCGCTAGCCCGGATTTGTGAAAGCCGCCGCTTCGCTCTACCATTCCGCCATACCCGCGCGGTCACCCATCCCGCGCCATCGCACCCGTCACCCGAACCGGGACCACCAGCCATGACCCACCCCGTTCGCGTCTTTGTCACCGGCGGCACCTTCGACAAGGAGTACGACGAGCGCACCGGCGCCCTCTACTTCAAGGACACCCACCTGCGCGACATGCTCAAGCTCGCCCGCTGCCGCGTGCCCGTGGAGGTCCGCACCCTGATGATGGTGGACAGCCTGGAAATGGACGACCATGACCGCGAGCTCATCGTCGCCCAGTGCCGCAAGTGCGACCAGGACCGCATCGTCATCACCCACGGCACCGACACCATGGCCGACACGGCGCGCGTCCTGGGCGATTCCGCCATCCCGGACAAGACCATCGTGCTCGTGGGCGCCATGATCCCCTTCGCCTTCGGGTCCAGCGACGGTCTGTTCAACCTGGGCGCGGCGCTGGCCTTCGCGCAGAGTCTGCCCGCCGGGGTGTACGTGGCCATGAACGGGCGCATCTTCGACTGGGACAACGTCCGCAAGAACCGGGACATCGCAGAATTCGAGGAGCTGTCATGAGCGATTGGAAATCCCGCCTGACCATTCTCCAGGACGACATCACCGCCCTCGACGACGTGGACGCCATCGTCAACGCCGCCAACGAGCAGCTCCGGCGCGGGGCCGGCGTCTGCGGCGCCATCCACGAGGCGGCCGGACCGCGGCTTGCCGGCCTGTGCCAGGACATCGGCCACTGCTCCACCGGCGAGGCGGTGGCCACCCCCGCCTTCGACCTTCCCTGCAAGTTCGTGATCCACGCGGTGGGTCCCGTCTGGGGCGCCGGCGGAGGCGATCGGGAAGACGAGCTCCTGGCGTCCTGCTACCAGACGAGCCTGCGCATCGCCAACGACTTGCATTGCGCGAGCATCGCGTTCCCCTCCATCAGCACCGGTACGTACGGATTCCCCGTCCAGCGCGCCGCGAACGTGGCTCTGGAAGCCATACGCGTGGGTCTGGTCGAATTCCCGGAAATCACCGACGCGCGCATGGTCTGCTTCTCAGCGGGTGATCTCGAGGCCTACGAACGGGCGCTGTCGGAGATCGCGTGAGACCATCGCCTCGGTGACGGAACGACTCTTGCAGCGTCTATGTCATTGCACCCGTTGACAACGCACTCTCGGTGGGTGTGCAATCGTCACGACCACTCCATCGCTCGATCGCCCAGTCAATGAGAGGACATTCGTCATGGTCCGACGAACTCTGTTGCTCCTGGCTCCCATGCTCGTCCTGGTCGCCGCCACGGTTGCGGGCCAGGATCTCGAAGAACTCCTGACCCAGGTCGGAGAGCCGTACGCCGAAGCCTACAGCGAACCGCTGATCCATGCTTTCGGCGCCAACCAGAACACCGGCCTCTATCACACCGCCCATATCCCGGCCGGCAAGCTCACCTTCTCCATCGGCGTGAAGGTCATGGGCACCTATCTCAACGAGAGCGACCAGTCCTTCCAGAAGGTCATCGAGAACGTGGATCTCGGCGACTACCTGCCGGAGGGGCATCCCAACGCCGGCGATACCGGCGACATCGTCCTGGCCGGCCCGACGGTGTTCGGGAGCACCGAAGAGGTGGGCACCGGGACTGCGTACGTGAACGGCGTCCCGGTCTACCAGGTGGAGGGAATCCCCGGCCTCCTGGATACGCGCTGGGTACCGCTGTTCGCCCCCGAGATGCAGGTGGGCGGACTCTTCGGCCTGAAGGGTTCGATCCGCTGGCTGCCGGAGCTCAACCTCAGCGATTACGGCAAGACCAAGTACCTGGGCCTGGGTATCCAGTGGAGCCCCAATTTCCTGCTGTCTCCCACGTTCCCGGTGGACCTCATGGTGGGATATTTCGGGCAGGAAGTCGAACTCGGCACCTTCATCCAGACCGACGCCAGCAGCGTCTACGCGGCGGCATCGAAGCGATTCGGCATCGCTGACGTGTATGGCGGTCTGGCCTGGGAGAGCTCCACGATGAAGGTGGACTACACCCAGATCGACACCGATGTGCCGGTTTCCTTCGAAAAGGATGGCCGGATGACCAACCGCGTCACCATCGGCGCCACCCTGAACCTGGGCGTGATGATCAACGCCGAGATGGGTATCGGCAAGATGGTCGTGTATAATCTCGGACTCATGTTCGGCATGTAGGAGGTAAAGCCATGCGTAAGATTTTCACAATCCTGATGATGCTGCTCCTCGCAGGCTGGCTCCTGGCTGGTTGCTCCAGCGAAGAGACGGCGCCCAACGATCCCCTTCCCGAGCTCACCAACGAGGACGTGGCTCACCAGTCCGGTTACATGGCCATGGCCCTGGTCGAGATGGCTCCGGTGAGCCTCGAGTTCAGCGGCAAGGCCGATGCTTCGGACGGTCGTTATCAGTACACGTTCGCCGACCCCGAGATCCAGGGCGACGTGCAACTCTACTTCGAGCAGGGTGACGCGCCGAGCGGCTACGATGTGGCCGACTATTCCCAGGCGTGGACCGGGGACGAGGCGCCCCTGGCGCTCTACCCCATCGAGGGCGGCATCGCCTGGCTGCTGGCGTTCTCGCTGGAGAGCGTCATCGACCAAGGCGCCGGCACGGCCGTGATCGGCGGCGCGGGCACGCTCACCGTGGGCAACTACGAGGCGGCGTTCACCGTAGTGGGTCTGGCCATCGAGCGAGGCGGCGACTGGCCGGCCGGCGGCTACATGACCTTCACCAACGAGGGCATCACAGCCACCGTGACCTTCGATGGCGACAATACGGCGACCATCGAGATCGGGGACATCACCTGGATGCTGAACCTCAGCAACGGGACGTTGACCGAGCTCTGACCGCCGGGCATCATCGATCTCGACCCCTGGGGCGGACCGTCACCGTGGTCCGCCCCTCTCTCTTCGCCCGGGAGCGATCCGCATGAGCGATCAGCACGAATCCTCCGACGCCATCCGCCCCGATACTCTGGTGCCCCCACCCCCACCGCCGCCGCCCCCGCCGGCGAACCCGGTCACCGGCGCCGAGCGCATCGAGACCCTCGATCTGCTGCGCGGATTCGCCGTCCTCGGCATCCTGGTCATGAACATCGGCGCCTACGCCCAGGTCGGCGCGGCGTACATGAACCCTCTCGCCCTGGGTCTGCCCAACACCGTCGACTGGATCGTCTGGACCACCAACCACCTGCTGGCCGACTTCAAGTTCATGACCCTCTTCTCGGTGCTCTTCGGCGCGGGCATCATGCTCTTCGCCACCCGGGTCGAAGCTCGCGGCCACAAGCCCGCCGGCCTGCACTACCGGCGCATGTTCTGGCTCTGGCTGATCGGCATGGTCCACGGCTACATCTTCTGGTGGGGCGACATCCTCGTGGCCTACGCCACCTGCGGCGCCATCGTCTTCCTCTTTCGCAAGCTGCGACCGCGCACGCTGGTGATCGTCGCCGTGTTGATGATCCTGGGTCCGAGCCTGCTGCTGGCGGGCTTCGGTCTCGGTCTCGACAAGCTCCCGGAGGAGATCGGCGAGGAGGTCCGTACCGAGACCGCCGCCGGGTGGAGTCCTTCCGAGGAGGCCATCGCCGAGGAGACCGAGGCGTATCGCGGGAACTGGCTGGAGCAGATGCCCCAGCGTGCCAAGTCCACCGCCGAGTCGCAGTTCGGCGCCTTCTTCTTCGTCACCGGCCCGCGGGTGACGGCGCTCATGCTCATCGGCATGGCTCTCTTCAAGCTGGGTGTGATCACCGGCGCGGCGAGCCGGCGAATATACAAACTGATGATGGCCGTGGGCTGGCTCGTGGGATTCACCCTGGTCGTCATGGGCGTGTTCTACAACCACAGCGTGAGCTTTATCTGGAACAAGTCCATGCTCTTCGGCATCCAGTTCAACTACTGGGGCAGCCTTTTCGTGGCGGCGGGCTACCTGGGCATGATCGCCATGTGGGTGAAGTCGGGCGGACTACCGGCGCTGCGCGAGCGACTGGGCGCGGTGGGGCGCATGGCCTTCACCAACTACCTCATGCACACGCTCGTGTTCACCACCGTGTTCTACGGCCATGGACTGGGGCTCTTCGGTTCAGTGGGCCGCTGGCAGCAGGCGGTGCTGGTGGTGGTAATGTTCGGGCTGCAGCTGTGGCTGTCGCCCATCTGGCTGAAGCACTTCCGCTTCGGACCCATGGAGTGGGTGTGGCGGAGTTTGACCTACTGGCAGCGGCAGCCGATGCGGCGGGTCTGAGCGCTCAACGGACCAGGATGCGATGCGCGGCGGCTCACTGCAGCCGCGCCTCCACCTGCACCGCGCCGCTCCGCGCCCCGTCGTAGCGCACGGTGACCTTGCCGTCCCCACGCACGATCCACTCCACGTCGCGGGCGCCCTGGGCCGGCGTCCAGGTCTCCAGCCGCTCGGGCCGGTTCGCCACGGTCTCCACGTTGCCCAGCCAGTGGTTCAGCACCACGCCGCCCGAGAGCACCTCGGCGCCCTCGATGGTGAACAGGTCGCGCCGGACCAGCTGGCGCCGCCGCGCGTTGGCCGACAGCGTGGGCATGCCGGCGGTGTTGACGCAGCGGGCGCGCACGCGCCAGAGGTCGTCGCCGAGATTCTCGGTCGACACCACTTCCACCGACACGTCCGGCAGCTGCATGGCCGTCCAGACCATGAACATGGCGTTGCGGTGCAGCATGTCGGGCAGCATCCAGCCGGGGTTGGTGCGCACGGCCCAGGGCTTCCAGCCGCCGATCTCCACCTCGCCGTACTGCGGATGCTGGAAGGGGGTCCACTCCTGGAACATCTCGCCGGCCATGAGGTGGTCGTTGAACTGCTGCTTCTCGGACAGGGTGGGGCGGCGCGACCAGATGGTGCCGTCGGGGCCGCTGGGTTCGTCGTTGCGGCCGCGGTAGGCGTAGTCGGTGCTCATGGAGAGCTCGCCGGTGTAAGCGAGGAAGCCGAAGACCTGGTAGCAGAACTCGTCGAAGTCGCCATAGGTGGCGTAGAGGCCGGTGTGGGCCACCAGGTAGCGGTAGCCGGGCACGGTGCGCTCACCTTCCTTGCCGAGCCAGTCGTAGACCTCGACGTCCGCGGGGTCCACCGGCGGCGACGACTCGCTGCTCGGGCCGCGCAGGAACATGCCGCCGGTGTTGTGCCAGGCGAAGCCGAATCCGATGTTCGGATGATCGCGCAGGAAGTCGGCCACCACGCGGGTATTGGCGGGCTCGAGGGGGAAGTTGCCCGACCCGGACTGCACGTACGGCGGCTGCCAGTTGAAGGCGAAGCTGCGGTTCATGTCCACGTAGCCGGGACCGTCCTCGTTCACCTGGCCGTCGCCGTCGTCGTCCACGCCCTCGAGGCCCAGCAGGGTCCACTCGGCCTGCTCGCCGGGCTTGACGCGGATCACGGTGCGCGGGTCGTCGGGGTCGGTGCGGTGGGTGCCGTGGGGGTCGCGCACGCGCATCTGCAGGATGAGACCGTCGCCGTCGAGGTCGGCCGGGGCGTCCTCGTCGAGGAGGCCGTCGTGGTCGTCGTCCACGGGCATGCGGGCGGTACGGCCGATGTTGTGGCTCTGGGGATCGCTGAAGTACCGGGCGCGGCTGTCCACGTTCACCGTGGGCACGATGTAGAACGCAGCGCGGTCCAGCAGCTCGGTCACGCGGTCCCACTCGCCATATCGGTCGCACAGGAGCCACGCGGTGTAGAGACAGACCTCGGTGGCCTGGATCTCGTTGCCGTGAATGGCGCCGTCGGCGTAGAGGGCGGGCTTGGTGGTGTGGTCGCCGGTCTTCTCGTTGGTGATGGTGAGCTGCCAGATGTCGCGGCCCTCCACGCTCTTGCCCAGCGAGGTGAGCTCGGTGAGGTCGGGGTAGGCGTCGTGGATGGTCTCGAGCACTTCGGTGACCGCGTCCTGGTCGTAGTAGCGATCCCAGTGGAAACTGGGCTTGTCGGCCGCAGCGGCGAGCGACGCGACCGCGATCAGCAGCAGCATGATGACGTGGCGCTTCATCGCTGGCCTCCCTTCACGGTGACCGTGCCCAGACTCGGCGCCGTGGCGGTGACCTCCAGGTCGTCGGCCTTCTGCGCGCGCACCAGCCAGGTGAGGGTGACCGCGCCGCCGGCCGGCACCTGCGGGATCACGCGGCGCAGCGGATCCTGCAGCGGTTCAGCGCCGTCGAGGGTGACGGTGACCGGCGCCGGGCGGCGATTCACCGTGCCCATGTCCGTGGGATAGGGAAGGCGGCCATCGTTGCGCACGGTGGCGGTGACGGCGACGACGCCCTCGCCGCGGTCCTCGGTGCGCAGCGCGTCGAGGCTCAATCGCGGTAGCCAGTCGGGCAGGTCGAGCAGGAAGGGCAGGAGGGCGCGAGCGCGGGTCTCGGCGGCGTAGGCCGCGGGCGTGTGTCGCGCGCCGGGCTCGGGGCCGCCCACCATGGCGACCGTGCCGTCGGGCAGGGTCACCGACGACCAGGCGCGCCAGCCGCCGTGGCCGGAGGTCTCGGTGCGTTCCTTGAGGAGCGCCAGCTCGCGGTCGGGCGCCGGCGCGGTGACCGTGGAGTCGGCGGTCGTCTCGGCAGAGGAGTCGGCGGGCGCGGGCAAGGTCCACAGGTCCAGCGCCACCGACGGCACGCCGAACTGGAAGTAGGCCCAGGATGCCGGCGAGCCGCGGCCCGGGCTGCGAGCCTCGAGGCGCGGGTCGGCGAGGCCGTGGTCGTCGAGGAAGCCGTGATAGCCTTCGGACAGCGCGCTCCACCAGCCGAGGTCGCCCTTCTGGGGCGCGGTGAGGGGCTCCAGGTGCAACAACGCGCGGACGCGGGCCGGCGTGAGGTTGGCCCGCGCGCCGTGATCGTCCGCGGCGTCGAGCACCGACTGCAACGAGTACTCGGCCCCCGGCTCGAATCCCAGCTCGCGAGCCAGGCGCCAGGGCACGGTCACCAGCTTGTCGGGGTCGGGATCGGGTGCCGGCTCGGGCACCGTGTTCAGCCAGTTCGATTCGCCGAGGACCAGGATCATGGCGATGTCCGGGTGAGCGAAGCACCACTCGAGGATGGCGCGGGTCTCGGGCTGGTCGCCGGGCCAGCGACCGCCGCGGTCGGTCCAGGGCTTGAATGCGTGGGGGAAGTTGCGAGCGATCTCGACACCGCCTGCGGGGTCCTCGTTGTAGCGACCATCGCCGTCGTCGTCGTGGCCTTCGATCTCGCGGCGGTAACGGCCGGGCAGGTCTCGAGCCGGGTCGGCGTTCACCGGCAGCCCGTCGCTGGTGAGGGCCCACGTGCCGGCGGGATCCTCCACCAGCATCCAGGTGATCAGGCCGTCGCCGTCGAGATCGTCGGGCGGATCCTCGCCCTCGAGTCCATCGGCATCCTCGTCCACGGCAGTCGCATTGAACCCGCCCGCGGCGCGGGGGCGGGCGAAGGCGCGGTCGAGGCCGTCGGGCGAGGCCGACGGCAGCACGTACCAGCGCACCGTGCCCGCGGGGTCGTCGTCGGGCGCGGCCAGGATCTCGGCCGCCAGTTCGGTGGCCGCCAGGGAGGCCAGGGGCAGGTCGCCCTCGGTATTGGCCAGCACCAGGATGGCGGGACCCTGTTCGCTGCCGTCCCGTGGCGCGATCTCCAGCAGGCGCAGCTTCTGGTCGCCGGCCGAGCGACCGATCTCGTGGAGCTCGGCACGGTCGAGGCGAGCAAGGTCCTGGAGGCGGCCGGCCAGTTCCTTGCCGTCGGGCCACGACTGGGCCGGGGCGGTGGAGGCTAGAGCGGCGAGAACGGCGACGGTGGCGACGAAGCGGCGGTCAGCGATGCGCGGCATGAACACCTCGAGATGCTGGTGATGGTGGGCGAGAACCGGGGGAGTATAAGCGAGAGGTGCCTCCGGCGTCCATGGCGCTGCTTTCCTCGCCGCACATGATACCGTATCATTGCCGCCTGGCCGTATCGCGAAAGGACCGTCCATGCCGCGCCGCATCATCGTCATGCTCCTCGCCGTCGCGTCGCTGGTGTCGTCGGTTTCCGCCCAGCAGAGCGGCTCCGGCTACGTGCGCAAGCAAAGCGACAGCGACCAGGTCGAGTTCCGCCGCTTCGAGGTGCTCATGGAGGGTGGGCTGGCGGTGCCCACCGGCAATCTGGGCGCCGAATTCCTCTCGGAGGAGGCGGCCCTCGGCGCCGACAACGGATTCATGCTCGGTATTCGCGTGCGTTTCTACCTGTCCAAGAGCTTCACCGTGGCGCCGGTCCTCGCCTACACCGAGTTCGGCGACTACGATGGCCGCACCGCCGACGACGAGGTGTTCACGATCCTGACGCGGATCATCCGCTACGGTCTCGATTTCGCCTGGATGAAGCCCGGTCGCCGGGGGCAGATCCGACCCTTCCTGGGCGCCGGCGGAGCCTTCGTGCGCAACAAGTACCGCGAGGACTACATCGACGAAGAGACCTTCTACGACGCCGCCCTCAACGGTTTCACCATGTCGGCGCAGGCCGGGGCGCGCTGGCGTGACTGGGAACTGGCGCTGGAGTACCAGCGGAACACGTTCTCCACGGCGCTCTTCCTGAACACGGGCGTGGCCGTGGACTACGACTGGAGCCATGTGCTGCTGCGAGTCGGCGTCGCATTGCCGTCGATCTGATCGGACACGAAAAGGGCCGCTCCGTGGGGAGCGGCCCTTTCCTTCTCGCACTGTTGCTGCTACATGATGATCGGCTTGCCCGGCTGACCCGGAGGGCCGACGTCCGGCGAATAGGGATCCGAATCCTCGGAGAACGGGCCCTGACGAGCGTCGTCATCGACACCTGCCACGCGGGCCACATAGGTCTGACCGACTTCGAGATCCAGCACATAGCTGGTACCGGTGACTGAACCCACGGTGGTGAATGGACCACCGTCGGTCGACAGCTGCAGGATGTAGTGGTGCACCGGCGAGCCTTCGGTCGGAGGGGTCCAGGAGGCCGTCACCTCGACGGTGGTCTGTGCGGCGGCCGGAATGGCGCCGAGCAGGCCAATAGTCGCGAGGATCGCGAGGGCCGTGAGGTTTCGCTTCGTCTTGGTCATGAAAATCACGTCTCCTGTTACTGGCCGGTTTCTGGTCGTTTCGCCTTGCCGGATTGGCCGGCGTGTTCACGGTCTCCCTGCTGCATGGGGCGTGCCCGGATCGGGGTCGTTCCCGGCCTGGATGCAACCGGGCACAACGAGGCATTTTACGGAGTATCTTTAACCGCTTTCGATCCTGATTTCCTTGTTCACAGGTTGCATCTTGCCGCCACCGGCAGCATGAGTTGCAGCCTGCCTCCATCCCGTTTTCGCCTCCGCGAGATTCCGGGTTGCACCGGCGGCTCGAGGTGGCTTCTTTTCGGTCAACGATTCCATGCGCCCCAACCCGATCGCCGGAGGAACACGATGAACGCCGACGTCCTGAAACTTTGGCCCGAGCTGGAATGGATCGACGACGAATCCCTGCGCGAGTCCACGGCCAAGACCTGGGAAATGGCCCTGGAGCGCAGTCCGCTCACCGCCGAGGATCTCGAGACCATCCCCTTCACGCTGCTCGTTCCCGACCTCAAGGTCACCTTCATGGCCCACAAGCGCCTGGTGGTGCACGTGAGCCGCGATGCCGCCGTACAGATGAATAAGTTCCTCGCACCCGACCTGGTCTGCGACATGGACACCGTCATCGCCGGCGCTATCCTGGCCGACGTGGGCAAGCTCCTCGAGTACGAGCACGCCGCCGACGGTAAGACCGTCAAGAGCATGACCGGCAAGTATCTGCGGCACCCCTTCACGGGTGTCGGCCTGGCCATGGAAGCCGGCGTCCCCGATGCCGTGTGCCACATCATCTCCGCACACGCCGCCGAGGGCAACCTGGTCACGCGTTCCGCCGAGGCTTACGTGGTGCATCATGCGGACTTCATGACCTTCCTGCCGTTCAAGCATCGGTTCTAGGATTCTCACTCTCGTTTCTGGATGGAGTTGCGGCGGGGGCCCCTTCAAGGGCCCCCGCACGCTGTCCAGCCAGAAACGAGAGTGAGAATCCTCGGGGTGGGGGGCTATGGGCGTCCGATGGGTGTCACGAGGATGCCGCGGCGGCGCGGTACTCCAGCGCGGAATCATCGATGCCCAGGTTGCTCAGGGCCTCCCGATCGAGCTCGGTGCGGGCGTCGGGGACTGCGGCCAGGGTTCCAATTCGGGTCGCGGTGTATCCCGGTCGGTCCTCCACAGGCCTGTGGAGGGCGTAGCAGACGGGATAGCCGTTTCAGGAGGTGCGCCGGAAGGAATCGCCGAGACCGATGAGGATCTCGGGGACGACGGCTGGTCGCAGACGTAGAGGTGGGTCGAATCGGCCGTGCCGTCGGCCAGGGCCGTATGCATGGGATCGGTCAGCGCACGGGAGGCCAGGGACATTCAGACCGTCTGTTTGATTTGACCTGGACTGGCAAGATCAGGCAATTCACCTTATACGTGCGGCGAGTCCACAGACGACTCGAGAGCAAACGATCGCCCATCAGGAGGAAAGAGAAACCATGGCGGACCCCATGGACAAGGTGCCCGAGCAGGCACAGGGTAAGTTCTACGTCGACGTGAACTGCATCGATTGCGATCTCTGCCGCCAGACGGCGCCGGACAACTTCGACCGGAACGACGACGAAGGACATTCCTTCTTGAAAAAGCAGCCGGAGACTCCCGACGAGGAGCAACTCTGCCGTGACGCGCTGGACGACTGCCCCGTCGAGGCCATCGGCGACGACGGCGAGTAGCGTCCGACGCTGGATCCATAGATGGCGAGGCCGGTGCCCTGGCGGCGCCGGCCTCGTCTTGGATTCCAGTCGAAATTGAATCCACCGGATCAGCGTGTGGCAACCCCGCGGGGTGCGGAAATCGGAAAACGAACAGAAACTTTTGATCTGCCCGCGAGTTGTATAGCGAGCCCCTGACGCTGAGGCCGCGGCCCGGCCCTCGCCGCGACGACCGGCCCGCCGCCTCACCGAATCAGTCATTTCCGAGAGAAGGAAGATAACGATGTTCCAGAACAGGAATTTCCACCGACTGGCCGCCGTCGTGTTGCTGCTGATGGCCGTCGCCGTTCCCGCCGTGGCGGCCCCCGGCGACCTGGACTCCGCCGACGTCGCCGAGATGACCATGCCCGCGGTGGTGAACATCAACACCGACAAGGTCGTCGAACGGCAGTCGCACCCGTTCATGGACGACCCCATGTTCCGTCGCTTCTTCGACCAGCAGCAGGAAGAGGGCGGCAACACCGAGCGTCTCGAGCGCAGCCTGGGCTCGGGCGTGGTGATCTCCAAGGACGGCTACATCGTCACCAACAACCATGTGGTGGAGGGCGCCGAGAGTATCCGCATCGCCTTCAACGACCGCGAGACCTACCAGGCCGAGATCATCGGCACCGATCCCGCCACCGACGTGGCCCTCATCAAGATCGACCCCACCCGCGACCTGCCCTTCCTCGAGTTCGGCGACAGCGACGCCCTGCGCGTGGGCGAGCAGGTCATGGCCGTGGGCAATCCCTTCGGCGTTGGCCAGACCGTGACCATGGGCATCGTGTCGGCCAAGGGTCGCTCCATCGGCCTGATGAATTACGAGGACCACATCCAGAGCGATGCGGCCATCAACCCCGGCAACTCGGGCGGCGCCATGGTGAACATGCGCGGCGAGGTCGTGGGCATCAACTCGGCCATCCTCAGTCGCAGCGGCGGTTCGCAGGGCATCGGCTTCGCCATTCCCGCCAACATGGTCCAGCGCATCCTCACCGCCCTGCGCGAGGACGGCGAGGTCAAGCGTGCCTGGCTGGGCGTGCAGGTGCGGCCGGTCACCCAGAACGTGGCCGACTACTACGGTCTCGACAAGCCGACGGGCGTGCTCGTGGACCAGGTGACCGACGGCGCCCCGGCCGAGGATGCGGGCCTCGAGGAGGGCGACATCATCCTGTCCGTGGACGGCAAGCAGGTGAACACCGTGTCGCAGCTGCGCAACACGGTCTCGCTGATGCCCATCGGTCACAAGGCCGAACTGGCGATCCGGCGCGAAGACAAGGAGATCGCCAAGACGGTGAAGCTGGGCGAGCTTCCTGACCAGGATGTCCTGGCCAGCACCCGGGGTGAGAACCCCTCGGCCGACGACGGCATCGAGGGTGTGACCGTGCGCGCTTTGGACGCGCAACTGCGGGGCCACGGCCAGGTGCCCGAAGATATCGACGGCGTGATGGTGGTCGAGGTCAGCCAGCGCAGCAACGCGGCCCGCGAGGGTCTGGCGCGCGGCGACGTGATCCAGGAGATCAACGGCAAGAACGTGACCAGCCTCGACGACTACCGCCGCGCGGTGGAGCGCGACGAGGACCGGCCCATCAAGCTGCGCGTCTACCGGCCGCGCAACGAGAGCACGGTGTCCCTGTTCATTCCGCGCTAGTGTTGCCACGCCGGGTGCGGTAGAATCGCGACATGAACGCTGGGAACCATAGCGCGCGTTCCAACAGCGAGACGGTGCGGCCCTCCGGGGTCGCACCGTCGCTTTCGTTGGGCTTCGTGTCGTCGCTGCGCCGCTGGGGCGGCGGCGAGAAGTGGATGCTCACCACGGCGTGCGCCATGCGCGACCGCGGGCACCGCGTGACCCTGATCGTGCAGCCCGGCAGCGAACTGGCTGCAAGCGGCAGCGACGCCGGTCTCGACGTGGTGACCGTGCGCCTGGGCGGCTGGTTCGACCCGCGCTCGCTGGTTGGATTGGCGCGCGAGTTTACACGCGCACGCATCGACGTGATCTGCGCCAACCTCGACAAGGAGATCCGCCAGGCCCGCCTCGGCGCCTGGCTCGCCGGCCGTCGCGTGCGTCTGGTCGCCCGCCGCGGCTCCCCGGATCCCATCAAGAGCAACTGGGACTATCGCTTCACCTACACCCACGGCGTGGACCGACTGATCTGCAACGCCGAGGCCCTGGTGGAAACCGTGTGCGGACCGGCGCCGTGGTTTGACCGCAGTCGCGTGCACGTGATCCCCAACGGCGTGGACGTCGTGGCGCTCGAACGAGCAGCGGCGACGGTCGACGTGCGCGCCGAGCTGAAGATCCCGCGCGACAGCCTGGTCGTGGGCTGCGTCGGCGAGGTCGGCTGGCGCAAGGCGCAGGAGCACGTGCTGACCGCTGCGGAGTCGCTGCGAGAACGGTTTCCCGAGGTGATCTGGCTGATTGCCGGCGAAGGATCCGGACTGGACGAGCTCACCGCGGACGCCGGCACGCGAGGTCTGCTCGATGACGGACGCGTCCGTTTCCTCGGCTTCCGCCGCGACGTGCCCGCCGTGCTCGCCGCCTGCGACGTGCTGGTGCTACCGAGCCGCTACGAGGGGTTCCCGAACACGCTCCTCGAGGGCATGGCGCTGGGCCTGCCGGTGGCCGCGAGCCGGGCCGACGGCATCCCCGAGCTGGTGGTCGCCGGCGAGACCGGGTTGCTGCATGCGGTGGATGATGTCCCGCAGTTCGTGGACGACGTGGCGGGATTGCTGCAGGACAGCGAGTTGCGACGCCGATTCGGCGACGCCGGCCGGCGCCGCGCGCAACAGGTATTCGGCCAGCAACTAGTCATGGACCAAGCAGAAACCTGCCTCACCCACTGGTAATCCCCCCCCCCCTGACGCCTAGGTACACTGTTGCCAGGTTGTCTCGCTGGCGCTTCGAAACAACCTGGCAACAGTGTACCTAGGCGTCAGGCTCATCGTGGAAGTCGAGCAGATCCACCGGCATGACCACCGTGGTCGCGATGTTGCTCAGGTGGGACACGATTCGCTTGTAGAAGCGCAGGCCGAGAACCAGGCACACCGCGTCACGCACGTTGCCGGGCCACTCGGTGATCTCGCGGATGGCGGCCTCGCACTCCTTGCTCATCTTGCGGGCGTCGGCGATGACGCGGGCGGCGTTCTCCTCGTCGCTGGCCACGAACGCCTCGCGGGTGGCCTCGATGAGCGCCGAGATCCGCTCGGCGCGTTCGCCGAGCCACTGGCGGTAGAGGTCGCGATCGGGGTTCTCGCCGTGGAGGTCGGCGATCTCGTAGACGTTCTTCACGTAGTCGCCGATGCGTTCGGCGTCCTTCACGGCGTTCATGAAGATGAGGGCCGTGGGCACCTCTTCGCTGTGGCTTCCCAGCGAGAGGCGCGACACCAGGCGGCGGCGGACCTTGCGCATGAGCTTGTTGATGCGCTTGTCGCGGCCGAAGAGTTCCACATCCGGGTCGGCGTCGTTCGTACCGTCGATCACCACACCGATGGCGTAGGTGAACATGCGGCCCGAGAGCGCGAGCATCTCGTCCAGCTTCTCCACCAGCTCGCCTGACCAGTCGTCCTCGCGGAACAGCGACATGATCGACTTGAAATCCATGACGTCCTCCTAGCTCAACCAGCGGTCGAGCATCACGAAGAAGAGGGGCAAGATGAAGAAGACTCCCACCATGTAGACGATCGCCCAGATCCGCCGCTGGGCCGTGGCTTGCGCCAGGCGGCGGGCCAGGTTCACGGGGATCAGGCGGATGCGCCGGATGGGGTAGATGATCAGGATGCCCGACACGTTGAACAGGAAGTGTACCAGCGCGACGGTGACCGCCGCAACGTTGCCGGCCAGCGACGCCAGCAGCGCGGTCACCGTGGTGCCCACGTTGGCGCCCAGGGTGACGGCGAAGGCCCCCTCGAGGGGAATGATGCCGGCGCCGATGAGCGGCACCAGCAGGCTGGTGGTGATGGAGCTGCTCTGGACCGACACCGTCAGTCCCGCACCCAGCAGCATGGCCAGCAGGCCGCCACGGCTCACCCAACTGGTGAATGATCCCTCGGCGCGGCTCAGGACCACGGCCTTGAGCGTACGCGTGAGGCCGGTGAGCGCGAAGAAGATGAGCGCCAGGGCGAGCACCGCCATGATCGCGCCGGCGGCCCAGTTGGGCAGCGCGAGCCCGTCGCTCAGCCAGTGCTTCACCAGATTGACCACCGGCTTGGTGATGGCCTTCACGGGACTGTGGAATTCGAGGCCTTCGGCCCCGATCAGGTGGGTCGACAGCCACGTGGCCGACCGCTCGAGGAAGTGGGTGGCCTGCTCCAGCGGGAACAGGATCAGGATCGCCATGAGGTTGAACATGTCGTGCATGGTGGCGCCGGCGAAGGCGCGGGTGAACTCGCCGCGCCGCCCCATGCTGGTCATGGCCACCAGCGTGTTGGTCACCGTGGTGCCCATGTTGGCGCCCATGATGATGGGCACGGCGCCGCGCACGGTGAGGGCGCCGGCGGCCACGAGTCCCACCACGATGCTGGTGGTGGAACTGCTGCTCTGGATCAGCGACGTGGCCAGCAGGCCGATCATCAGGCCGACGACGGGATTGCTGGTGCCGGTGATGAGCGCCTCGGAGAAGCCCTTGCCGAAGAGCTTGAAGGCGCCGCCGAGCAGGCCGATGGCGAAGAGGAACAGGTAGAGCAGAGCGGCCACCCGCAGGATACGCAGGATGGCGCCGAGGGCCGGGGAGCGGCGGTCCGTCTCCATGAATCTCCAGATGTGCGAAGGGATCCAATGGCCATGGTCATGACGGGACGGCGACACGTTAGCGCAGGGTTCGGGAGATGTCAAAGGGCGGGATCTCGGCCGAAAGGGACACCGACCGGCCCGGCAGATCCTTCCCCACCGGTGGCCCGTCCTTGCCCGTCCGCCGGAGCCGAATTGACGTTCCTGGCCGATTCAGTGCGTTCTCGAAACGTCTGCGCGTGGGCCCATTTTTGCATTGGCTCCGAAATGGATTATGGTGGTGGCACGTCAAGACGTCCCTCCACCATGCTCACGTACAGGAGTCGAACAAGATGGCCATTCTCAAGGTCGCCCGGATGGGTCACCCCGTGCTGCGGGAGAAGTGCAAGCCCATCGACCCCGCCAAGATCACCGGTCCCGAGGTGCAGCGGCTCATCCGCGACATGCTCGAGACCATGATCGAGTACAACGGGGTCGGGCTGGCGGCGCCTCAGGTCTACACCCCCGTGCAGCTGGTCATTGCCGGCGGCGAGGAGTCGGACGACGGGCGGCCCAAGTTGCGGGTGCTGATCAACCCGGAGATCGAGGTGCTGGACGACGAGTACACGCTGGGCATGTTCGAGGGATGTCTGAGCGTCCCCGGCCTGCGCGGCTACGTCGAGCGACCGGCGCACATCCGGATCAAGGCCCACGACGAGAAGGGCGAGCCGGTGGACATGGAGCTCGAGGGCTTCCCGGCCATCGTCATGCAGCACGAGTGCGACCATCTCGAAGGCGTCCTGTACGTGGATCGGATCACCGACCCGACCAAGCTGGGCTTCGAAGACGAGGTTCAGCGGTTCCTTGATCTCGCCGACGATGGCGAGGAGGACTGACCGGCCGCCTCAGGCCGACTGGAGGACGTCCATGGAAGATCGCAACCTGGCCATTCTGGTGACCCACTTCAACCGTCGTGACTTCTCCCGGGCCGCCGCCCAGGCGTCCGAGGGCCTCTTGCAGGCCGAGGGTCGCGACGAGGTCTTCTGGCTCGGGCTGGGCGAGGCCTGCGAGGGCTTCCGCTGGCTCCTGGCCGGCGAGGCCGACCGCGCCGAGCAGCATCTCGTCGCCGGCATGCACAACCTGCGCAACTTCGGTTATGCGTACGGGGGGTTCCAGATCACCGTGCTCCTGGCCGGATTGCGTCGCTGCGCCGAGGAGATCCGCCTGGTGCGCCAGCAGCACAAGCGGGTGTTCGACATCACGCTGCTGCCGCAGTTGAAGCTCGCCGAACAGGTGGAAGAGTCGGTCTAGGCGCGTCCTCGTTCCGGCGGTCGGACACGGACGGCTATTCGGCGGCGGCCTGCTTCTCGGCCGCCGCCAGCACCTCCAGCAGCCACGGGTGATCCTCGCCATGACCGGCGAGGGCCGCGCGTGCCAGGGCCAGGGCCTCGGCGCCGTCGCGCAGGTCCATCTGCGACGTGGTGGCCAGGATCCAGGCGAGACGGCTCTGGGCCTCGGGCCACTCCGGAGTGAATGCCAGCGCCTCGCGCAAGGCGACCACCGCCTCGTGATCGCGCTCCTCCCCTTCCAATCGCCGTGCCCGTTCGAAACTCTGCTGCGCGGCGCGCGTGCGGGCGAGGTCCAGGTTGCCCGGCGGATCGGGGTAGTCGGGCGCCAGGGCCAGGGCGCGTTCGAAGCAGGGAATACTCGCCGCGAAGCTGTCCTGGCGCGCCAGGGACACGCCGAGGCGATTCCAGGCCTCGGGGTAGTCGTCGCGGGACGCCACTGCGCGACGGAAGCTCTCGGTGGCTGCCCGTGTTTCGCCGCGCCGGAGCTGATTGAACCCCACGCCGTGCCAGAGTTCGGCCTCGAGGTCGATGGACTCCTGGGCGAGCGGCCCCGGAACCGTACCCATCAGGATCAGCGCCAGCACTCCGGCCACCGTGACGATGCGTCGCCGCCGGCTCGGCTCCGCCATCACGGCCATTACCGCGCCCACGGCCGCGATCGCGAGCAACGGCAGCAGTGGCGCCCGATACCGCGCGGCGGTGAACACCAGCACCAGGCCCACGGCGTAGACGCCCATGACGAGCGGCAGGACGCTCGTGAGTCGGCGCCGAGACACCACCAGACCTACCACGCCCAGGGGCAACAGGAGGCCGGCGGGGAAGCCGAACCGTCCCCAGGTCCAGACCGAGCCACTCAGCCATGACGACCACGGTCGATGCAGGTAGAGATCCACGTTGCGGGGCAGCTCGCGGGAACTGGTCAGGTGCAGGACTTTCCGACCCAGCCCGCCGAGCCAGGCGCCCGGACTGTCGGTCACGAATCGGCGTACGCGATCGCGGTACCAGCCGGCGCTCACCCAGGGATCATTGACCCCGGTGTGGGCCACCGGCGCGGCTACCAGCGCTTCCCAGGGTAGTCCCGGCCGGATGCCGAGGGTCGCCGGGAAGTCGGGGTTGTTGCCCAGGTAGAGGTTGATGGCGCCCGACGGCGGGACCAGCCCCACGTGGCCGGTGTGGCGTTGAGCCACCATGGCGAACGGACCCACGACGAATAGGAATCCGCCGGCGACGAGCACCAGCGGACGCAACGCGCGGCGCCACGAACCGTCGTCGCCACGCGCCAGACGCCAGGCCACCCACACCAGGCCCACCAGCAACGGAGGCAGCAGCAACGTGCGGGTCAGGAGGGCGAGCGCCCCCACCAGGCCCAGGGCGACGGCCACGCCCGTGCGTGGTCGTGCCGCCAGTTCGATGAGCAGCGCCACCATGGTCACCAGCCAGAGCGTGGTCAGACCCGTGGCCAGCAGTTCGGTCTCGAAGAAGATGAGCACGCCATTGAGAGCGGTGGCCAGACCGGCCGCGAGACCGCCGCGTGGTCCCAGCAGTCGGCGACCCAGTTGCCATGTCGCCATCACGGTGAGCACGCCGATCCCTGCGCCGGCCACCCGCGCGGCGGCCACCGAGACGCCCACCACCTTGTAGAGTCCGGCCAGGGCGAGTGGGAAGAACGGCGCCTGCCAGAGGAAGTGGTCGTCGAAGGTGCCGTTCTCGGCGAGGGCGTGGGCGAGGTCGTGGTAGGTACGAGCGTCGACGAGGGGTTCGGCGAAGAAGGGACCGGTCGAGGATTGCCAGAGATAGATCGCGCGCGCGAGGACGGCGACCGAGATGACGATGATGGCGTGACGGTGCGAGGTCTGCATGTTCGGTATCGTAGCCGACCGGGGCCGATCGTGGTAGAACGAGGGAGGCATCAGCGAAAGGTCCGCCATGAATCGCACGAAGATCGTCGCCACCATCGGTCCCGCCAGTCGCGACGCGGCCGTCCTCGAGGCGCTGGTCGCCGCGGGTATGAGCGTGGCGCGGCTGAATTTCTCCCACGGCACTCACGAGGAGCACGCCGAGGTGATCGCGCGGGTGCGGGCCGTGAGCGAGGCGCAGGGCCGGCCGGTGGCCGTGCTTCAGGATCTGGCCGGTCCCAAGATCCGTACCGGCCCCATGGCGGCCGACGGCGTGGTGCTCGTCGAGGGTGCGACGTTCATCCTCACCGCGCGCGACGTGCCTGGCGACGCCGCCGAAGTGGGACTCACCTGGTCCGGTCTGGTCCGCAGCGTGGCGGCGGGCGACTGGTTGTTTCTGGCCGACGGCGCCTTGCGTCTGCAGGTGGAGCGGGTCAGCGGCGACGATGTGGTCTGCCGGGTGGACGTGGGCGGTCGGTTGACCGGCCACAAGGGCATCAACCTGCCCGGCCGCAGCCTCGACGTGCCCATCCTCTCGGAGAAGGATCGCGCCGATCTCGCCTTCGGCCTGGCGCAAGGCGTGGATCTGCTGGCGGTGAGCTTCGTGCGTTCGGCTGACGATCTGAAGACCGTGCGCGCCCTGTGCGCCGAACTGGGCCATCCCCACGTGCCGCTGATCGCCAAGATCGAGAAGCACGAGGCGTTGCAGAACATCGAGGAGATTCTCGACCACACCGACGGCATCATGGTGGCGCGCGGCGATCTGGGCGTGGAGATCCCCATCGAGCAGGTTCCCCGGGCCCAGAAACGCATCATCCGACTGGCCGGCGCCGCCGGTCGGCCGGTGATCACGGCCACCCAGATGCTCATGTCCATGGTCGACGCACCGCGACCCACCCGCGCCGAGGCGTCCGACGTGGCCAATGCCATCCTCGACGGCACCGACGCCGTGATGCTGAGCGAGGAAACCACCATCGGTCGCTACCCCGTACAGGCGGTGGAAACCATGGGCCGCATTGCCGGCGACGTGGAGAGCGTCTTTCCCCACGACGATTGGCTGGCGCGGTTCGCCGGCGGCACGTCGGAGAACCTCGCCGACGCGGTGGCCGGGGCAGCCGTGGAACTGGCCGCCGACATCGACGCCGCGGCCATCATCATCTGCACTCTCAGCGGCGGCACCGCTCGCATGGTGATCAAGCGGCGCCCGAAGCCGGTGCTGGTGGCGGTGACCACCGATCCGGCCATCCAGCGCGTCCTGAACGTGGTCTGGGGCCTCCATCCCATCCTCATGGACGAACAGGCCGACGACTTCGAGGCCATCGAGGCGGCGGCCATCGAGGGGGCCCGCACCGAGGGTCTGGTGCGGTCCGGGGATTCTGTCGTCCTGGCAGCGGGCCTGCCATACAGCGTGCGCGGCACCACGAACCTGATCAAGGTGGCCACGGTTCCGTAGTATTCGGTATACATTACTGTGGAATCCAGGTCCACCGCCGGACCGCTGTTCGAACCACCAGCAAAAACAATGAGTTGACGTAGGAGATGGATCTCGTCAATGATCTGACTGACTGATCAGTCACCTCGACGCAGGGAGGCGCCATGGGCAAGATCGCGACCCGCCGGACCATTCTCGGCGCCGCTTTGCAGCTCTTCACGACCCGCGGTTTCCATGACACGTCCACGGCGCGCATCGCCCAGGAGGCCGGCGTTGCCAGCGGGACGGTGTTCCATCATTTCCACAGCAAGGCCGAGCTGGTCGACGCCCTGCAGCGACTCATCGCCGGCAACCGCCGCCGGTTGCTCGCCGAGGCGGTCGACCTCGAGGCGCCGATGGTCGGCCAGATTCGCGCCCTCCTCCTGGCCGACGTACGCTGGGCCGTGGACCACCCCGACCAGGACCAGTACCTGCGCCTCTGTCGCCTGGCTCCCGACCTGGCGCCCGCGGCAACCGCCGACGATCCGGACGAGATTCCCGTGCTGATGGAGGTGATGCGCCGGGGCGGCGAAACGGGCGTTCTGCGGGACCTGCCGCCGGAGTTTCTGGCCCGCTGCTTCCAGGGGTTCTCGCGGGCCGTGGCGAGTCAGGTTCGCGCCGGCGCGGAGACCCTCGACGACCCCGCCTTCGTCGACGGGGTCGCGGCCATGGTCTGGAGCGCGCTGGAGCGGCCGGCCGCGCAGGCGGCCGGATAGATCAGTCGTCGTCCCGCGACGCCAGGGAACCGCCCACCGCAGGCAGGAAATCCTTGAACGCCTCGCCGTAGATCTCCCACACGGTCACGAACAGCGCTCCGACGATGGGCCCGACCACGAAGCCCACGGCACCGAACAGCGTCAGTCCGCCTAGGGTACTCAGGAACACCAGCAATTCGGGCATCTCGGTATCGCGACCCACGACGCGCGGTCGGATGAAATTGTCCATCGTACCCACGATGAGCATGAAGTAGAGCGACAGGCCGACGCAGGCGCCCCAACGCCCCGCCATGGCCAGCCAGATCGCCGCCGGCACCCAGACCAGGGCCGTTCCCAGGCCGGGAATCACCGAAAGCACCATCATCACCGCTGCCCAGAACACCCAGCTGTCCACGCCTACCACGGCCAATCCGACGCCGCCGAGCATTCCCTGGACGAAGCCGATGAGGAGGGTGCCCTTGAGGGTGGCGCGGGTCACCGAGAGGAACTTGCCGAGCATGAGCTGCTCGTCACGGTCTTCGAGGGGCAGGTACCAGAGGATCCTGGCCAGCACGGCGCGACCGTTGGTGAGGAAGAAGTAGAGCGCGTAGAGCATGACGAAGAAGAGGAACAAGAAGTGCACGGTGCCCACGGTGGCGTTGCTCAGGGCATTCACCAGCCAGCCGCTGAGGCTGCCGGCCAGCTCGCCTGCCTTGAGCAGGAGGTCGTCGCGGTAGGGCTCGATCTGCTCGTAGAACGGCAGCCCCTGCAGGATCCGGGTCAGATCGTCCGGCTCGGCCAGGTTCCGCTGGATCCACGGCGCCACGTTGTTGCCCACCTTGAGCGCCTGGGCGGTGACCAGCCCGGCCAGTCCTCCCAGCGGCACGATGATCAGGAACACGAGAAAGAGCTCGGTGATCACCGCGGCAGCCGGCTTGCGCCCCCGGAACACCCGCAGCAGCCTCTGGTAGATGCCGTTGGTGAGTCCGGCCAGGATTCCGGCCAGGAACAGGGCCATGACCATGCTCCGGATCATGCTCACGAACACGAACGAGATGAACACGACCAGCAGGACGAGCACGAGTCGTGTGACGTTTTCGCGCGTCATGGCGATATCTCCGCGAAAGAGGAATCCGGCCGGCAGTTTCCGCCGGGTCGAGCGCATGGTAGCGCATGGCCGCCGCGGCAGCTAGACTGCGCTGGACCGACGAACCCACCCCGTTTCCCAGCGAGAGGATCATCGACATGTCCGTGACCGCGCGTATCGAGACCAGCAAGGGTGCCATCAACCTGGATCTCTTCGCCGACCAGGCGCCCGTGACCGTGGCCAGCTTCGTGAACCTGGCCCGGCGCGGCTACTACGACGGCCTCAAGTTCCACCGGGTCATCGACGACTTCATGATCCAGGGCGGCTGCCCCGACGGTCGCGGTACCGGCGGCCCCGGCTACCAGTTCGAGGACGAGTGCACCGACGCCCTGTGCCACGACGCGCCAGGCGTGCTCAGCATGGCCAACGCCGGTCCCGGCACCAACGGCAGCCAGTTCTTCATCACCCACATCCCCACCGACTGGCTCGACGGCAAGCACACCGTGTTCGGCAAGATCAAGGGCGACGACGACCAGACCGTGGTCAACGCCATCGCCGGCAGCGACGGCATCGTGTCGGTGACCATCGACGGCGACTGGCAGGCCGTGGTCGCCGCGCAGAAGGATCGCGTCGACGAGTGGAACGCCACCCTCGACGGTCGCTTTCCCAACCTGAAGCCCGCCGAGTAGAACGCGCGTGTACCGCTACCAGGAAGACCCGCGTTACTTCGCCCAGGTGGGCGGCGGCCTCGAGGAGCTGGCCGCCGCCGAGATCCGCGACCTGGGCGGCCGCGACGTGGAGCCGAGCGTGCGCGGCGTGCAGTTCCGCGCCGCGCCGCTCGACCTCTACCGCGTGGTCTACGCCAACAGTCTGCTGCAGCGGGTGATCGCGCCGATCCTGCGCTTCAAGTGCCACAACCCGGAGTACCTGTACCGCAAGGTGCTCGAGGTGGACTGGCGCGAATTCCTGCGCCCCGGCCAGACCTTCGCCGTGTTCGCCAACGTCTCGCACTCCAAGCTCAAGGACAGCCGCTACGCCACCATGAAGGTGAAGGACGGGGTGTGCGACCAGCTGCGCGAGGCCACCGGCAAGCGCCCGGACATCGACACCGACAAGCCCCACCTCTGGCTCAGCGTGCACGCGTCGCACGACTGGGTCACCGTGGGTGTTGACCTGGCCGGCGGTTCGCTCCACAAGCGCGGCTACCGCGTGCAGTCGGTGGACGCGCCCATGCAGGAGACGGTGGCCGCGGCGATCCTGGCCCACTCCGGCTGGACCGGCGACCGCCCGCTGCACGACCCCTGCTGCGGCTCGGGCACCCTGCTGGCGGAGGCCTGGCTGCGTGCCACCGGCACCCCGCCCCAGACCCTGCGCGGCCAGTTCGGATTCATGCAGCTGCCCGACTTCGACATCGTGGCCTGGAAGCAGATCAAGAAGGGGCTCGACAGCCGGCGCACGCTGCTCGAGCCGGGGGTCATCACCGGCGGCGACATCGATGCCGGCGCCGTGGCGGCCGCCCGCAGGAACCTGAGCAAGCTCCCGGGCGGCGACCGCGTCACCGTGGAGCGCCGAGATTTCCGCGACAACCCCGGCCTCAACGACGCGGTCATCGTCTGCAATCCGCCCCACGGCATCCGCATCGGTGCGGGCGGCGACCTGGACAGGTTCTACAAGGAGCTGGGCGACTGGCTCAAGTTCAAGTGCCACGGCAGCGAGGCCTTCGTCTACTTCGGCAAGGTCGAGCTGCTCAAACGCATCGGATTGCGACCGGCCTGGAAGAAGCCCCTGCGCAACGGCGGCCTCGACGGGCGTCTGGTGAAGTACGAACTCTATCGCTAGGCTGATGGCATGAACGTCCACGCCGGCCAGCGCTTCTCTGCAATCCTCGTCGGGGTCCTCGTGGCCCTGGTCGCGGCCGGGTGCGCGCCCGATCGCGAGCCGGCCGACGCCGGCAAGGCCGGTCTCACCCCCATTCCGGTTGAGCCGCGTATCCTGCCTCTGGTTGGTCCGGCGGCGACGCCCGAAGCGGAGATCTCGGCGATCTGCTGGTACGGCGATCTGCTGGTGCTCGTGCCGCAGCATCCCGAGAAATTCGGCGAAAAGCCCGGCGAGCTGGGCCTGTTCGTACTCGACCGCGCCGACATCGAGGCGGTGATCGACAACGAACGCCGCGAGCCCCTCGAGCCCCGGCCCGCCATCCTCGACGCCCCCGATCTCTTGACCAGCCTGCCCGGCTGGGACGGGCTGGAAGCCGCCGCGGCCGACGGCGACACGGTCTACCTGGCGGTGGAGGCGAGCGTGGAAGGCCGTATGACCGGCTATCTCCTGCGCGGCATTCTCGAACCCATGACCCAGCCGCTGCGCTTGCGCGTGGACACCGAGCGGATCACGCCCATCCCGGTGCCCACCTCCATTCCCAACATGTCGCAGGAGTCGCTGGTGCTCGCACCCGGTCGCGTGGGAGTGCTCTTCGAGGCCAACGGCGTGAACGTCAATCCCGGCGCCCACATGACCGTGTTCGACCGCAACCTCGAGTTCCGCGGCTCGATCCCCCTCGAACATGTGGAGTACCGCATCACCGACGCCAGCGCGATCCTCGCCGACGGTACGTTCTGGGTGATCAACTACTACTTCCCCGGCGAGGGGTCCGTACTGGCGCCTCCCGATCGTCCGCGCGGCCCGGTGGAGCAGCTCCTCGAGCTGCGCTTCGACGGCGAACGTGTGGTGCGCAGCGGCCGTGCGCCCCTCGACCTGCGCCGCGATCCCGACTTGCCGGCGCGTAACTGGGAAGCCATGGTCCGCCTCGGCGACCGCGGTTTCCTGCTCATGACCGACCGCTACCCCACCACCCTGCTGGCTTTCGTGCCCCTGCCCGATGGAGACCGACCATGACCGAGCCCGACCGCAGCGTGACGATCCTCTTTACCCGCAACGGTCTCGGTCAGGCCGAACCGGAACTGGCTCTCCTGCTCGCCGGCGGCTACCTCGACCTGCTCGATCTCGAGGACCGCGTTCCCGGACGCATCTGCTTCTACGCCGAGGGCGTGAAGCTGGCCTGCGAGGGCTCGCCGGTGCTCGAGCAACTCGGTGATCTGGCCGCGCGCGGGGTCCAACTCATCGTTTGCACCACCTGCCTGCAATTCTTCGATCTGGAGAAGAAGCTCGCCGTCGGCGAGGCCGGCAACATGCGGCAGATCCAGGCGGCGCAATGGGACGCCGCCAAGGTCCTGTCGGTCTAGCTCAAGAATCCTCCCCCGCGGCCGATAAACTCCAGGTAGGCGGCGCCCATCGTCGGCGACCCGCGTGCCCTTGACCTTGGCCGGGAGGAAGCCCGTGAACTGTCCGGCTTGCGGACATCAGCTCAGCGCCCATCAGATGGGCGACATCACCATCGACGTCTGCCGCGGCGGCTGTGGTGGTCTCTGGTTCGACAACTTCGAGCTCAAGAAGGTCGACGAGGCCTTCGAGCCCGCGGACGAAGGCCTCCTGGACGTGGACTTCGATTCGCAGGTGGCGGTCGATCACCAGGCGCGACGGAACTGTCCGAAGTGCGACGGCATCGTGATGATGCGGCACCACTTCAGCGTGCGCCGGGAGATCGAGGTGGACAGCTGCCCGAGCTGCGCCGGCTACTTCCTGGACCGCGGCGAGCTTGCCGCCATCCGCGAACAGTTCGCCAGCGAAGGCGCGCGCCGTGAAGCCGCTCGCGAGACCTTCGACGAACTCTTCGGCGACGCCATGGACGCCGAGTCGGGCGCCACCGACGAACAGGTGCAACAGGCGCGCGGATTCGCCCGCATGTTCCGCGTCCTGCTGCCCAGTTTCTGGCTCAAGGGCAAGCAGCCCTGGGGAGCGTACTAGGCTCCGTACGCAGGCCCTCACGACGGCGACGGGGCGTCTGTGGGACCCGATCTCGGCGTTGCGAATCCTCGGCGTGGCTACGGCCACGCCTGCGGTTCGCGCCTTGATCTCGGGGCCCGCAAACGCCCCGTCGCCGTCGTGAGGGCCTCCGCACGAAGCCTAGTACGCCTTGGTGTGGGGAGGGTGCGGTTGAAAACCGCGCGTCGTTGGGTTGCGGGGCGGGGGTTCCTCGCGTTTGATGTCGGACCACGCACCGTCACGCGAGATCGACGACTTCAGGCGCGAGGATCAAATCCTTGACCAGCGAACTGCAACCCAGCAACGATCTGCTCCGCCCCTGCGACATCCGGGGCCTCCTGCACTCCCACTCCCGCTATGCCGACGGCGCTCATTCCCTGCGCCGCATGGTGGAGACCGCGCGCGAGCTCGGTCTCGAGTACCTGGGCGTGTCCGACCACCTGAAATCGGTGCGTCACCCCGAGGGCCTGGACGCCGAAGGCGAGGCCGTGCAGTACGAGGAGATCTCCGGCCTGCGCCGCGAGTTCTCCGATTTCGATTTTCTGCACGGCGTCGAGGTGGATGCCGCCCACGACGGCACGGTCGACCTGCCCCTGGGCGTGTTCGAACATCTCGACTACGTGATCGCCGCGCTGCCCGAGCCCGAGGGTCACTCCAAGGAGAGCTACACCGACGCGGCCCTGAAGGCGATCCACCATCCGTCCGTGGATGTGATCAGCCGGCCGGTGGGCAGCTATATGCTCACCAAGCCGCCCGTGCCCCTGGACATGATGCGGGTGCTCAAGGCGGCCGCCGAGACCGGCACCGTGCTGGAAGTGGACGCCAACCCCGCCTGCTCCGACCTCGACGGCACCCACTGCCGGCTCGCGGCCGAGCTGCGCGTGCTGCTGGCCATCAATCCCAATGCGCATCGTGCGGCGCGCCTGGTCGACTACCGGCAGGGTGTGGAGATCGCGCGGACAATGGGGCTGGATTGCCGGCAGTTCGTGAACACGTTCACGGCGACCCAGCTTCGCGACCGCTTCAAGCGCGACGGGAAGGCCTAGACCTCGACGGGTTCGCGACGGCGGGCCCGTTCTTCCTCGTTGACCCACCGTGACACGGTCTCCCGCAGCGTCTTCTTGTTGATGGGCTTGCTGGCGAAGTCGTCCATGCCTGCGGTGAGGCAGGCCTCGCGGTGTTCGCCCAGCACGTTGGCGGTCATGGCTACCACCGGCACCGTGCCGCGCTTGCCGTCGAGATCGCGGATGCGGCGGGTGGCCTCGAGGCCGTCCATCACCGGCATCTGGCAGTCCATGAGCACGAGGTCGATGTCCTCGGTGGCGGCCATCTCCACCGCCCGCTGTCCGTTCTCCGCCAGGGACACCTTGCAGCCCAGAGTTTCGAGCAGCCGGGTGGCCACCTTCTGGTTGAAGAGGTTGTCCTCCACGAGCAGGACGTGGGTGTCGGTGGGCAGCACCTGCAGCTCGTCCTCGAGGTTGTCTAGGAAGGGCGTGCGCGGGTTGCTGGCCGCGTGCAGGGCGCGGCGCAGGGTCGGTCGCCGCACCGGCTTGTGCAGCACCGCCGCCCAGCCCTCGGCCATGAGTTCGCCGGCGTCGCGCTCGTCGCCCAGCGGGGTCACCAGCACCATGTGCGGGCGCCTGGCTGCCGGTAGCTCGCCCACGCCGTTGCGGATGGTCTCCAGGAGCAGCGAGTCGAGCTGGCCATCCACGAGAAGGAACTCGACCTCGTCGTGCTGGAGCTGGGTCACCGCGGCAAGGGGGTCGCCCAGGCTCGTGCCGACCACGCCCAGGTCGGCGAGGTATCCGGACAGGCTCTCGCGGGCGGCGAAGTCGAGCATCACCGACATGTGGCGGCGGCCCAAGAGCTGGGAATCGGGCAGCGCCGGCAGATCGTCGGCCTCGTGGCATTCCAGGGGCATGGTCACCGAGAAGAGCGTGCCGCGCCCGGGCTTGCTGGCCACCTCGATAACGCCGTCCATCATGGTCACCAGGGTGTGGCAGATCGCCAGACCGAGGCCGGTGCCGCCGTACTTGCGGGTGTGCGAGGCGTCGGCCTGGGTGAACTTGTCGAACACGTGGGAAAGCTTCTCGGTGGGAATGCCGATGCCGGTGTCGGCCACCACGAAGCGGCAGTGTCCCTCGCTGTCGATGCTCACGCGCAGGGCCACGTGCCCCACCTCGGTGAACTTGATGGCGTTGTTGAGCAGGTTCAGGAGAATCTGCTTGAGCCGCACCGGATCCACAACCACCCGCACGCGCGCCGTGGGCGCCAGATGGTAGACCAGTTCGAGTCCTTGCTGCTGCGCGTGGTAGGCCATCATGTCCACGACCTCGGCGAGCAGCGACGGCAGATCGACCTCGATGGGGTCGAGCTGGAGCTGGCCGGCCTCGATCTTGGAGAAGTCGAGCACGTCGTTGATGAGGCCCAGGAGCGCGTCGCCCGCCTGGTGGATCATGGTCACGTAGGTGGCCTGCTCGGGCGTGGGATTGAGACCGCGCAGGATGTCGGCGAGGCCGATCACGGCGTTGAGAGGCGTGCGGATCTCGTGGCTCATGTTGGCCAGGAACTCACCCTTGGCGCTGGCGCTGGCCTCGGCGGTGGTCTTGGCCGTCTGGAGGTCGCTCTCGGCCTCCACCCGACCGCGGGCGCCGATGTAGAGGTCGGCGAGGCCGGAGAGCACGCGGCGGCAGCCGGAGGAGTCGGGCTGCGGTGGCTCGGGGCAATGGGCGCCGATGATGCCCCACAGGCGTCCCTCGCGGGAGAAGACGGGTGCGAGCATGAGGAAGCGCGCGCCGAGGGAGCGGGCGTCCTCGCGGAACTGAGGATCCTCGGGCAGGACCTCGGGATCGGCCACGGTGACGGTCTCGCCCGAGTTGAGGGCCGGCAGCGCCCAGCGCAGACGGTGCAGATCGTACGTGGGCCGGGTCGGCGAGTCGCCGCGGTCCCAGATGTCGAGACGACGGGCGATGCGCGCGGGCCACTGGATTTCGTAGACGAAAACCGAATCGGCGCCGCAGAACGCGCCCACCAGTTCCAGCACGTCCTGCATGGCGTCGGGGAAGTCCTCGGCTGGACTGCGCACCAACCGGGCGAGACAGCGACGCAGGGTCGCCTCGCCGCGCAGGCGCACCTCGAGGGCGGCCTCCGCTTCCTTGAGCTGGGTGACGTCGGTGGCCACGCCGAGCACCTGGACGTCGTCTCCGTCGTCTCCGGAAAGCGGCTGGACGATCATCTGCAGCCAGTTGGTCTCGCCGCAGCTGTCAGTGACCGGCTGCGGTCGGTGAATGCGCGGCAGACCCGTGGAGAGGATCTCCTGGTCGGTCTCGAGGTTGATGCGTACGAACTCGGGATCGAGACCCACCTCGGTGATCAGGCGGTTCTCGAGCTGCTCGCGGGTGCCGCCCAGGAAGGCGGCCGCCGCGTTGTTGAGCAGGCGGTAGCGACCCTCGGTGTCGCGGGCGTAGACCGGGTCGGGGAGGGCGTCGATCACCCGGCGCAGGTACGCCCGCTCGCGTTCGCGGGTGCGGTCGGACGCGTCGCGGGCGAGGTCCACGCTCAGGCCGAGCAGCGGGATGAGGTAGGCGCACCATTGCAGCACGGCCGTGCGGTTGAGCGCGGTGGCCGCGTCGGCGAAGCCCGGCAGAAGGTGCAGGATCTGGTTGATGGCCAGCGGCATGAGGCCGGCGATCATGCCGGCCACGTAAACCGGCGTGGGATCGCGGCGCAGCACCGGGCGCAGGAGCAGGGCGCTGGCGATGAGTCCCGCTAGAAGGATCCCGTGGGTAGCGGTCACCAACTCGTTGGTGAATTCCCTGCTGCGCAGGATCAGCAGACTCGCGCCCAGGGCCAAAACACCCGCGGCGAGGACGACGGCGTAGGCGCGGCGGCCCGGCAATCTGTGGCGCAGGCGCAGGGCGATGCAGCCCGCGAGGATCACGGCGCCGGCAAGGGTCTGGGCCATCTGCGACGCGTCGAGCACCCGCCGGCGGAAGAGGTACTCGGGCATGCCGCCGCCCGGGGTCTCGATGAACTGGACCGAGGCCACCAGGGCCGAGAGCGCGAGGGTGAGCGACAGCAGCCCGGTGATGCGGTTGCCTTGCTGGCCGCGGCGCAAGGCCAGGTAGAGTCCGAGGCCGAGGGCGCCGCTGAAGGCGAGAATGAGGTCGAGGCGGAGGACCGAGCCGTCGAGGTAGTAGCCCGCGAAGTTGTCGCCCACGCCGCCCAGA
Organism: bacterium; assembly: GCA_003353795.1. GTDB lineage: Bacteria > Krumholzibacteriota > Krumholzibacteriia > LZORAL124-64-63 > LZORAL124-64-63 > Glo-17. The sequence continues at coordinate 215 of PIVY01000021.1, read as the reverse complement.
TTGAGCGACTGGAAATGGAAGCCGATCTGCTCCATGACCACGGGCCCGATGGCGCAGACCAGTGCGATGGCAAACAGACTGACAACCAGGTGACGAACGGAGCGCATGCGGTCTCGTCCTCGCTGCGGGGTGAGGTTCTTTCCCGTTATCGACCGCGGGTTGGTGGGGCTTAGGAAGTTCTTTAGCTAGGATTCCGCGCGTCTCGACTCGGTTAC
>PIVY01000889.1 GCA_003353795.1 bacterium | reverse complement strand
AAGGAAAGCAGTCCCGAGGCGCAGCTCGTGCGCGACGCCGACCGGCTCGACTTCCTCCTTCAGGCCTGGGTCTACCGCGAGACTCACGGCAACGCGCGGCTCGAAGAGGTCCGCTGGGCCTATCTCGGTCGTCAGTTCACCACCCCGGCGGCGCAGCTTCTGGCCCAGGCCGTGCTCGAGCGCTGGGAGGCCGGCAGCGAGCGCGGCTGACCCCCACACGGCAGATCTCGAAAAAGGGCGGTCCGACCGTTGCTGGTCGGACCGCCCTCGTGCGCAGCACCTCAGGGGTGGGGCGCCGCTATTCCAACTCGTCCCGGTACGAATGCCGGGTTCGCGGCGGCACCGGACCGAAGTCCGGCGATACCGGAGGATCTTCCGCGTGTAGGCGTAACACTTCCGCGATGCCGCGGTCAAGCTGCGTGTCCACGCCGGCGACGAGTTCCTGCGGCAGGTTCTGGACCTCGATGTCGGGATCGACACCGTGATTCTCCACGCGCCAGCCCTTCTGGACGTCCCACCACGCGGTCACCGGCTGGGTCACCA
>PIVY01000888.1 GCA_003353795.1 bacterium | reverse complement strand
CGAGCGGCACGCGGTGGACCTGGCCCTCGCCCGTGCGCTGCTCCGGCGATCCCAGGTGCCGCGAGACGAACGGCCTGGAAGGCGGTTTGGCAAGTCCTGCAGCGACCTCGCTCGAGCGGCGGACCTGGCGAGAATGGCGGCGGAGGCAACTCCAGATGAGCCCCACCATGGGCAGGCACGAATGGTCGAGGTCATGGCAGCGCTTCGGATTGCAGGAGCCCTGCAAGCGCTGGTGCCGCACGCCGCAGGCCTCACCGGCCCACCGGGTCTTGTGATCGACTCCGAGGCCGCAAGAAGTGAGCGAGCGCGTCGGGGCCTCAACCGGGTGGAAGCCGGCCTGCGGAGACGACTCACCGAGACCACGAAGAGCCTGGTCGATGCGGCTACACGGGGGACAGACGTAGGGTCGGCCTGGCTCCTGGCCATCGGTCTAGAGCAGATTGAGTTCGTCGACGATGCCGCCGCCGAACTGGCCCGGGCGCTCCTGTCCATCGAACCACCGCCTGGTCTGGTCAGGGCGGGATGGCGCGGCGCGGTCCAGGT
>PIVY01000887.1 GCA_003353795.1 bacterium | reverse complement strand
CGGCGGTTGGTCGCGCGGGTGCTACCTGACACAGTTCAGTGCCGAGGTGCCCGCGATGTCGAACGGCCGCGGGTATTCCGCACTGGTCATCGACCAGTGGCACCCATGGCCCTGCCGGATCACATCCGGTAGGCAGTCTCGGCAAGGGCGGTATCGACCTTGCCCTTCCACTTCTCGTAGCCCTCGCGGCCCATGAGGCCGAAGGTGGCCTGCTTGCCGGTCTCGACGGCGGGCTGGTCGTAGGCGTCGATATTGAGCATGAGCCCGGCGTAGGCGGTGACGATCTGCCAGAGCATGATGAACTCGCCGACGTGGTGGGCATCGACGCGGGGGAGGTGAAGCGTGAAGTTGGGGCGTTGGCTCTCGAGGAGGGCGAACTCGGTCGCCCGCTTCTCGGCATTGAGCAGGCCGGCCAGGGTCTTGCCCTCAAGATAGGAGAGTGCCTCGACGCCGAGGTCGGCGACCAGGCCGGTGGGGATGGTGATGTCGGCGTCGCCGAAGTCCTGCACGTCGATGAACCCGACGACCTTGTCGTTGGGGCCT
>PIVY01000886.1 GCA_003353795.1 bacterium | reverse complement strand
GTCATGGACCGCGATCAGCGTCGCTTCGACCGGGCGCAGTTGCTCATCCAAATTCACACCAATGGTGATGCTGGCGATGCCGCGTACCTGCTTGATCAACGCCGGGAGTTCGGCGGCAAGCTGCTGGTACGTTTTGTCGGCGGCGATGGTCGCAGCGCGATCCCGCAGCGCGATCAACCCCACAGCGCGCACCCGGCGGCCCACCTCCGCGAACATGCTGTTCAGCCCCTCCACCACCTCGACATACGCCTCCAACTGGCCCACGCGCCACACCACCTCGTACAGCGACGACTGACCGGGCCGCGCCGCAAACGCAAAATTGGCCAACTCTTGCAGCTTGGGCAGCACGTCCGCCAACGCCTCCGCCAGATCGGGGAAATCGAGCAAGTCCGCCAGCACGTCCTGCCGGTAGGCGATCACCACCGGATCGGTACACAGGGCGCGCAGAATATCACCGATCGCACCCCGGTAGCCGAACGTTCCGGCGAGCGCATTCACCGTGCGGTCGAGATCGAGGTCGGTAGCAACTTCTGCGGGCAACTG
>PIVY01000885.1 GCA_003353795.1 bacterium | reverse complement strand
GCCTGCCCGTTGTAGAAGGGCTCCACGGCGGCGAACCTGCGCTCGTACTGCGCCAAGCCACTGACGCCGACGTGAGTCCAGCCTCTGTCGTCCCGCGCTCGGGCGAACCCTTTGTGGAAGACATCGAGATCGACGTACCAGGTGCCGTGCACCAGCTCACCTGACGAGTTGATGTGGCTGTGCAAGCCATCCGGACGCTGGACGACGGCGACCCCATCGCGGAAGTCGCCGGCGAAGGACCAGCGGTCGGTGTACGCGGGCCGGCCGTCGGTGCCGACGTGACCGTAGGAACCATCGGTGTAGCGGACGGTGCTGAATCCACCCTGGAAGTTCCCGCACCAGGCGTACCGCTTCGATGACAGCGCGGCCCCCGTGGGCAGGATGTGGATCCACCCGTCACCGGTATCGACCGCGGCACGCCCTCCGTAGAAGCCGAAGGTCCTGCGGAAGCGCTCTCGGTAGGCCGGACGCCCGAACACATCGATGTGGGCGGCACCGTCGTCGGCAAGGGCCGGCGCAAGGCCGGGTGCGTGGAACTTGAGCA
>PIVY01000191.1 GCA_003353795.1 bacterium | reverse complement strand
CGCTGGTCTCGCGGACCACGTTGGGCTTCTCGACCACGGTCACCGACTTGTAGCCGAACTTCTTGGCGTACTCGAAGGCGTCGCGCACGATGTTCTGGCAACCCTCGCGGGTGAAGATGCGCGTGGAGATGGCGATATCGTCGTTGTCGACACCGTCCATGCGGGACATCTGTGCGGGGTGGGTCTCGGTGAGCTTCTCGCGCACGTCCTGGGGCAGCGGGTGGTATTCCACGCCCATGTACAGGCCCTCGGTGTTCTGACGGAAGACTACCAGGTCGAGGTCGTCCTTGAAGTTCAGGGGGTTGCCCTCGTAGGCCTTGCAGGGCCGCAGGTTGGTCTGCAGGTCGAAGGTCTGGCGCAGGCGGACGATGGGCGAGCGGTACACGTGGCCCTGGCCGCGAAGCTCGTCGACCAGTTCCTGCTCGGCCTCTTCCTTGGGCTTGGAGGTGATGGCGCCGAACAGAGCAGCGTCCACGTCCTTCAACATCTCGATGGTGCGGTCGGGCAGGGGATTGGCCTCGGTGCGCCAGATCTCCCAGCCGATGTCACCGTGGATGTACTCGGCGTCGAAGCCGAGCTTGTCGAGAACCACCTTGGTGGCGTCCATCACGTCCACGCCCACGCCGTCGCCGGGCATCCAGCCAATCTTGTACTTCGCCATGATCTCGCGGCCTCCGCTAATCAGGGACACTGGGTTCACGGCCGGGGCGCGCTGCGGCGGGCGCCAGCCGGGGAATGCGCAAAAGATAGGCTACGGGAGGAGCGGGGCAAAAAGAATCCGGCGCCGCTCCCCGGGGAAACCGCGCCGGATCGTTTCGAATCGAGTCCGCACCTACTGGTCGTAGAGACTCTTGACCTCGCTCCAGGTACTTGCCTCGGTCGCGACCGGATTGCACTCGAGGCCCGGGAACACGCCGTCGATGGTTCCCTCACAGTGCGATCCGTCGTTCTTTTCGGCCACCAGCGGCAGCGAATCGTCGACTGCGACTGGCGCGTAGTCGGAGTAGAAGATGAACTGGCCCGTTCCGACCGGTCCCGGCTCGCAGTACGGATCGTCGATCAGCGGCTCCCACTTGAAGAGGATCCCTTCGATGGGGATCGAGGGGTCGCCGTTGCACTCGAGAAAGGCCTCGTATTCCACGGTGCACGCGTCGGGCTCGCCATCGGACGAACCGGCGGGGTAGTCGAAGTTGATCGCGTCGGCGATGTCCTGGCAGCCGCAGGTGCCGCCCGGTGCGTCGACGATCAGGTCGAGATGGCTGAGCGCGGTCATCTCGCCCGTGTCCCAGGTTACCGTGAGGGTGTAGCACCAGGCACCGAGTTCCGGATCGCCGGCGTTCATCTCGGCGGTGATGGAGCCGTCGATGATGCAATCCGCGCTGGCCGGGGCGACCGCCAGTGCCAGGATTGATAGGCCGAGCAGGGTCTTCCATACCGATGAGTTCATGTCATTCCTCCGCATCGCGATATTGGGCTGACGGGATGTCCAGACGGGGAAGAATCGTACCCTGGACCGAGTTGAATGTCAACTTCCTGAGTCCGGATTCGTCGACCAGGCTCTCCGGCATCGCCGGTTGCCGCCACGGATCCAGCGGGATGAAGCCGGCTGAAACCTTACGGTTCCGGCCGACGGCCCCGCAGGCTATGATTCCCCCATGAAGATCGCGCTCATCGAGACCCATGCCGTGCCCGGCATGTGGAAGTACGACCTCGGCCTGGCCCGCGCCCTGGAGGACCTCGGCGGCGAGGTCACCATCTTCTCGGCCTCCTGTTTCCCCGAGGGCGAGGACACGCGGGGCGGCGTCTGGCGCGGCTTCCCCGACCTGCGGACCCAACCCAACCTGCTCGTGAAGGGCCTCCGCTATACCGTGGCCACCCTGCGCATGCTCGCCGCCGTGCGCCGCGGTGGCTTCGACGTGGTCCACTGGCAGCATTTCAACGTGTTTCCGCCCCTGGAGACTTTCACGGCGGCAGCCCTGGGCCCGCTGCAGCGCCGGCTGGTGACCACGGTGCACGACATCGAATCCTGGGATGCGGTCAAGGGCAGCTCGCCCGATCGGCTGCGGCGCACCTACCAGGCCGCCGCCCGCCTCATCGTCCATCACGAGGCCAACCGTCCGCAACTGGCCGAGCGATTTCAGATCCCGACCGACCGCATCCGCGTGGTTCCCCACGGCAGCTACGACGTCTTTCGCACCCACCCCGTCGACCGCGTCGCCGCCCGCCGCATTCTGGGCGTGCCCCACAAGGCGCCGGTGGTGCTGTTCTTCGGCGAGATCCGCCGCGAGAAGAATCTCGACGGGCTGGTTCGCGCCATGGCTCCCGTGCGCGAGCGCGTGCCGGGCGCGGTGCTGCTGGCCGCGGGCAAGCTGCGCCATTTCGACCCCGAGCTGGTGACCCGCGAGATGGATCGTCTCGGCCTCCGCGACGCCGTCGACTTCCGTCCCGTCTTCGTGGACGACGCCCACGTGGACGCCTACTTCGCCGCCTGCGACGTCGTCGCCTTGCCCTATCGCGACATCACCCAGAGCGGCGTCGTGTTCCAGGCCATGACCGCCGGTCGGCCCGTGGTGGCCACCGAAAGCGGCGCCCTCGGCCACACCGTGCGCGAGGCCGGCTGCGGCCTGGTGGTTCCGGTGGATGACGAGGCGGCCCTCGCCGGCGCCCTTTCGGAGTTGCTGGCCGATCCGGAGCGCGCCGCTGAGTTGGGGGCGCGGGGCCGCGAGGCCGCCGCCACCACCTTCAGCTGGGAGCGCTGCGCCCGCGACACCTGGGCCGTGTACGAGGAGGTTCTGGCATCGTGATCGCCTACGTCACGCACACCTATCCGAACTACAGCACCACCTTCACGCGCGCCGAGCTGGATCGCCTCGACGTGGTTCCCTGGTCGTTACGCAGGCCGCCCGACAGTTTCCTCACGGGCGAACTGCGCGCCGAGATCGAACGCACCCGCTATGTGCGACCGCTGGGCATCGGCCGTATCGTCGGCGCCAACCTCCGTGCGGCCTTGGGCAAGCGCGCCGGCCGCTGGTGGGGGTCGATCTTCGACCTGGTCTGGTCGGCGGGACCCAACCTGGTGGAGATGACCAAGACCAAGCTGCATTTCTTCGAGGCCGTGGCCTGGGGCGAGCAGCTGGAACGGGCGGGATATCGGCTGGTGCACGTGCAGTTCGCCGACACGGCCGCCACCTACGCCTGCGTCGTCCACCGCGTGTTCGGCATCCCCTACACCGTGGCCGTCCACGCCCACGACATCTTCATGCGACGGTTTCCCCGCGCCCTCTCGCGCCGCCGCATCGGCGAGGCCGTGGCGATCCGCGTGATCAGCGACTTCAATCGCCGCTGGCTTCACGAGAACCTGGGTATCGCCCCGGAGCGCTGCGAGGTGATCCGCTGCGGGGTCGACCCGGCGGCGTTCACGGCCTCCGGCCCGAGCGGGGACGAGCCGCCGTTGTTGCTCGCCGTGGGTCGGCTCGTGGATTACAAGGGCTTCCGTTTCCTGCTCCAGGCGTGCCGCACGCTCGTGGAGCGGGGTCTCGATTTCCGTTGTCGGATCATCGGCAGCGGGCCCGAGGAATCAGCGCTGAGATCGCAGCTGGAATCCGCAGGGTTGCACGACGTCGTCGAGCTGGCCGGAGTCGTTCCCCACGAGGCCATGGCCGACGAGTTCGCGCGCGCTGCCGCCTTCGTGCTGCCGTGCTGCGTGGGCGCCGGCGGTGAGATGGACGGTATCCCGGTGGCCATGATGGAAGCCATGGCGCGGGGGCTGCCGGTGGTGACCACGCGGCTGACGGGCATTCCGGAGCTGGTGCGGGACGGTGAGAACGGCCTGCTCGTGGACCCGGAAGACGCTGACGGTCTGGCCGGAGCGCTGGCGCGCGTGCTGGTGGACGGCGGGTTGCGGCGGCGGCTGGGCGCCGGGGCTCGTGAGACAGTGGTGGTCGAGTACGAACTCGACACCAATACCGAGCAGCTTGCTGCGATGCTGGCCCGGGCTGGGCCAATCGCCTAGAACGCGGGGAGTCACCATGCGGACACGGGACGCAGTCGCTAGCGCCCGGATCCGCCGCGGAAGCTCGCCGTGAAGGCCTCGTCCGGCGGGACGAGCGGACCGTTCTCGCCGAAGATTCCCACGGCACAATCGGGGAAGGCGGCCTTCAGCGTCGGGCTCACGACACCGGCGATGGCCACGGCGGTGCTGAGAACCTCGGTGTCCACCGCCGAAGGGCCGATCACCGCAACCGTTCGCCGGGCGGTCACCGGTGCGCCGTTTCGCAAGTTGCGGAGGTGGTGTCGTTCGAGGAGGCTGCCGTCGGCGTGGTGATCGCGCTGAACGGTGCTCGAGACACTCAGGGCCGCGTCGGCCAGGATCAGCACGCCCACCGTCTCGCCGGCCGGCCCCAAGAGGGCGAGCGGCCAGCCCTCGCTCTGCGGCCCGTCGCCCCGGGCCAGGAAAGACGACCCTCCGAAGTCCACCAGCGCGTCCGTCACGCCCGACTTGTCCAGAATGGCGACCATGGCGTCCAGGGCCACGCCCTTGCCGTCCCCGCCGGGATCGAGTGGCTCCAGTCCGGCGGGCAGCCGGGCGCGTGAGGCCTCGCGGTCGATCTCCAGCCGTGTCGAGCCTTGCCAGACGAGCGTGATGTCGAACACGTGCCCCGTGCGCTCGGCGTCGCGCACCGCGCGCTCGAGATAGTGGAGCACGTCGGCGGGCATGACGACCCACTCGCCCGCCGCGGCGCTCAACCGGGTGAGGGGCGCATCCGGGCGCCACGGACTCAGAAGCGCATCCCAGCGGCGGGCCTCGGCGAAACAGGCGGAGAACACGGCGTCGCCGCCGGCGAAATCGGCCGGCAGCACGATGCGCAGGGCGGTGCCCATGACCCATTCGGTGCGCTCGGTGAAGTCGTCGGCAGTGCCGGCCAACGCGCGGCTGCACAGCAGGAGCAGGAAGCCGGCCGCGAGGAGCCGCCGGTTCACGCCTGCCCTCGCCGTACCAGGGCGGCGGGCGTGCCGGGCTCCGCGTTGCCGTTCTGGGTCGGCCGCAGCACCCCGAAGAGCAGGGCCACCACCAGTCCCAGCAGCACCACCTGCAGCCCCAGGAAGGAGCCGATCTTGAGCCAGGCGAATCCGGCGCCGCCGAAGCGGATCAGCCAGCCGGATCCCTGCTCGAGCAGGGCGCAGAGGAAGGTGCCCACCACCAGCGTGCCCTTCAACCGCATGGGCAGGGGCAGAAAGATCACCAGGTGCGTGAGCGTGAGCAGGAGCATGCCCATGGCGAAGAGGTGCATGTGGCTGGACTCGGCCATGGCCTCGACCGGGCGCGGCGGCGCGCCGAACTCGCTGGCCGGGTCGCCGCGGTAGTAGGTGGCCACGGCGGCGGGGTCGAAGGAGAACTTGGTTGCCCAGAGTACCCAGTTGGTCACCCAGAAGAGCAGCATGTAGACCAGGAACAGTCCGAGGATCAGACGCATCAGATCCTGCCGCCGCCACTCTCCGTTATTGAATACGCGCATGGTCTACAGACCCTCCTCGACCGCCGGCGGCGCGACCCCGTGGATCGCGAGCGCCCGACGCACCGCGGCCGTCACGGCATTGGCCGTGAACGTGGAACCGGCGATGCCCTGGATACCCGTGCGCAGCGACATTTCACCGTCGAGTCCGGCGCCGTCGAATTGCTTCAGGAAACCCTCGTGGGGCAGATACGCCTCAGGTTCATGGAAGGCCAGGACGTGGACGGCCGCCACAACGCCTTCCGGCGAGATCACGATCATGAGCGTCTCGGGCAGGCTGCGCACCTGATGGGTCTCGAAGTACGCATGACCGATCAGTCGCCCATCCCGGCGACCCTCGTAGCGCCGAACCAGGCGCGAGGCGATCTCGCTGCCGGCCGCGCGCGTGGCCGCCACCTGCTCGTCGGCGCCGAGGAAGAGTTCCTGGGTCTCGACCTGGGCGTCGTCGCCGAAGGCCAGCGCCAGGGCCGACTCCCGACTGTGATAGACCTCGGCCCGAGCCGGGGTCGCCATGGCGGCGATCCCGGCCAGAGCCAGGATCGCCATCACCGTACGCTGCATGCCATGCGTCACGCTGGCACTCCTAGAAGGCGAAACCGGCGCCCAGGCGAATCTCGTCGCTGGGGTCGACCTCGGCCTTGGTCTTGGTGGACACGTAGTCGAGCTTCAGGACAACCTGCTCATGGGGCTTGCTCTCGAGGCCGATGGTCAGGATCTGCTGGTCGAGCGCGTCATTGGCCGTCCGACCGTCCACGTCGGGCACGCTGTCCTGCAGTTGCAGGTTCTCGTAGCGGACCCAAGGCGTGAGGGTGAACGAAGCGTCGGCACCGAAGAGGATCGGCGCCAGGTCGTAGGCCACGTCCACGTACCAGCCGCGCTGGCCCTCGGGGATGAGCTTGGTGCTGTCGCCCACGGGATAGACGATCCCGGTCAGTTGGTCGGCGCCGTCGATGCCCGAGGCCGCGTACATGGCGCGAATCTCCAGGCTGCGGTGGCGGAACTGGCCATGCAACTCACCGATCCAGTTGGTCACCTTGACGTCGGTGAGCGCGTCATTGGTCATGCCGTTCTGATCGGCGCCGCCGTAGTAGTACGAACCGCCGAACCAGAGGCCGCCGTCGTTCTGCCAGTCGAGCGCCGCCACCACGGCCGCGTCCTCGAAGGCCACCTGGTTGCCCTTCTGCCGACCGTCGCGAATTCCCTTGTCGGAGAACTTGTTGCCGTTGAGGCCGTTGACCACGTAGGCGGTGTACTGGAAGCCATCGCCGAAGGCTCCGTGGGCGCCCGCGCCGAGTTCGCGCCAGGTCGACGGGATGATCCGGCGCTCGAGTTCGGGCCGGAAGTTGCCGCGATAGAAGATGGGTTCATGCAGTGTGTTGATGAAGCCCATGGGGATGAGCAGGTTGCCGGTCCTCACGTTGAACGCGTCTGCGATCAGGAAGTCGAGGTAGGCGAATTCCACCGACACGCTGCCCCCCTTGCCCGCCCAGTTGGACGACGTGGTGGCGTGCTCGAACTCTATTTCGGTGTTCATGATGATCCGGTCGCTGAACTTGTAGCCCAGGTAGGCGACGAAACGGTAGAAGTCGCCGGTGTTGCGGCCCACGACGCCTTCCACATCCTGCAGCTGCGAGGCGAAATAGAACTCGCCGTAGCCGCCGATGGAGAGGCCGGGGTTGCCGCCGTAGACCTTCGAGGCCACCGGGCTCATGCCGTGGCGGCTCTCCAGGCGCTGCTTCTCGGTCTCGGGGATGTCCTGCTGCTCGCGGAGCTGGGCCACCTCGGCGGCGAGGATCTCCACCTTCTCGGCCAGTTCCTCGTTGGTCTGGGCCAGGGCTCCGGAGATGCCTGTCATCAGGAAGAGGACGGTCATCACGATGCTGAAGAGATGGCGGAAAGGACGGTCGTGCCTGTGCATGGGTGCCTCCATAACAGCCCGGAAATTGCCGGGACGGACTCTGAAATGGATCTGCTTAGACAAGTCTAAGGAGATTGGATTCACCTAAAATTGTGACCCATTCCTGATAGTCAAGGAGAACCTGACGGGGAAGAACTCCGATCGTCGCCGGATCGGTTGCGAGTACGACTTATTGGATGTGACTTGTCGAGATACACGAATCGCGACCCCGACCAAAGGACCTTCGACGTGGATGCATTGCCCCAGCGCGAGATCGGTGCCGTCTCGATTCCGGAATTTCTGTCCCGCGAGATCGAACGCCATGGCCAGAAGGTGAGCCTCGAGCCCGGTCAGCAGTTCTTCGAGACGGGAGATGGCGTCGAGGTGTTCGCCGTTCTCATCAGCGGCAGCCTGCGCGTGTTCGCCATGGGCGAGAACGGTCGCGAGATCACGCTGTACGGCGTGGAGCCGGGGGAGTGCTGCATGGTGAACGTGCTGTGCTTGATCTCCGACATCCGGTCGCCGGCAACTGCCGTCGCCGAGGAGGCCACCGAGGCGGTGGTGTTCTCGCGTGAGACCTTCCTGCGCTGGCTCGACCAGCGTGCCGACATGCGCTCGTTCGTGTTCGGTATCACCGCCAATCGTGTCGGGTCCATGATGGCGTTGATCGAAGAAGTCGCGTTCCAGCGACTCGACTGCCGTCTGGCCGGCTACCTCGTCCAGCGGGCGGCAAGCGGCGCCACTATCACTACGACCCACGATGCCATCGCAGCCGATCTGGGGACGGCCCGCGAGGTGGTCAGCCGGTTGCTCAAGTCCTTCGAGCGCCAGAAGGCGGTGTCGCTGGCGCGGGGTGCGATCACCGTGACCGATATCGCCGTCCTCGAGCGGCTCGCCGGCGGGGCTTGAATTTCACGTAGCGGGTCACGCTGGTTCGCTGACGGCGTCTACTCGATTCCCAGCGCCTTCCGCGTGTGCGGAATCAACCCGCCGTCCTCGAAGATCCCGATCACCGCGGCCGGCAGCGGTGGGAATCCGAACGTGCCGGACGGCGTGATCACCTGGCCGTTTTCCACGTCCACGGTGACCTCGTGCCCCTTCTCCAGGGCCGCCACCGCCTCCTCGCTCTGCACCAGCGGCAGTCCCGCATTGATCGCGTTGCGGAAGAAGAGCCGCGAAAAAGATTTCGCCACCACGGCGCCCACGCCCGCGTACACGAGAACCGTCGCGCCCTGCTCGCGGCTGGAGCCGCAGCCGAAGTTCGAGCCGGCCACGATGACATCGTTCTTGTGCACGTTCGGCGCGAACTCGGGATCGAGATCCTCGAGCGCCACCTTCGCCATCTCGTCGGGGTCGGTGAGCGTGTAGGTGTACTTGCCGGCGAAGATGACGTCGGTGTTCACGTCGTCGCCGTACTTCCAGACCTTGCCGGTGATGGGTTCCATGGTCAGACCTCCTGGCCGGCGATGAGGATCTCCGGGCTGACGAGTTCGCGCACGTCGGTGATCTCGCCGGTGATGGCCGCTGCAGCACAACTGGCGGGCGAGCCGAGGAAGATCTCGGCGTCCTTGCAGCCCATGCGTCCCTTGAAGTTGCGGTTGGCCGAGCTCAGGGCCTTCTCGCCCGGTGCGAGGGCGCCCTCGTGGTTGCCCATGCAGGGGCCGCAGTTGGCGTTGAGGATGATGCAGCCGGCATCCATGAGCTTGAGGATGGTGCCGTCGGCGGTGGCCTGCCGCAGTACGTCGCTGCTGGCCGGCAGGATCAGGCAGCGCACGCCGTCCTTGACCCGCTTGCCCTCGAGGATGGCGGCGGCCTG
>PIVY01000884.1 GCA_003353795.1 bacterium | reverse complement strand
CATGTAAACCGCGTCGGTCACGTAGTACGACGACAGGGACACCGGGAACGGGTTCGGGTTGGCGATCTCCACGAACTCGCCGTCGCTCGGCTGGTAACAAAGCTCCGTGAACAGGAGCTTCGCCGGGCCGTCGGGAACGTCCGAGAAGATGACCTGCTCGGTGTCGTCGGGAGCCGTGGTGGGATAGAGGCCGGTGCGGTCGCCGCTGTCGACGACTTCCACATACCAGTCCACCACCGTATCGAGCGGCTGGGCGGGGATCGCGGAGGTGAAGGCGTCGCCCTCGCGGTCGGCGTCCTCGGCGATGAACGGTCCGCCCGAAATCGAGTAGTACAGGGAGCCAACGAGGTCCTGGTCCACGGCCGAGACCGTGAAGGACACCGGGCAGTCGAGTCCGCCGTAGGCAGGCCCCGCGCTGGCGCTGGTGATCACCGGATCGGGCACCGGATCGGCCGTCGCCGTCTGCGGGTGCAGGTCGCCGCCGGCCGGCCACACGGCGATGCCGCCGTCGAAACCGGCGACATCCACGTACCAGGCGATCTGGGC
>PIVY01000883.1 GCA_003353795.1 bacterium | reverse complement strand
CACGTCTGCCCCTACCACGGCTGGACCTACGGCTCGGACGGTGAGCTCAAGGGCATGCCCGACGCACGCAAGGTATACGGTGACGACCTCGACAAGAAGAAATGGGGTCTCGTCCCGGTGGCACAGCTGGATAGCTACCTCGGGCTGATCTTCGCCACATTCGCCCCCGAAGCCCCTCCACTCGGAGACTACCTGGGCGACATGCGCTTCTTCCTCGACGTACTCTACGACCGCCGCGCAGGCGGCACCGAGCTCGTGGGCGGCGTGCAGCGCTGGGCGGTGGCGACCAATTGGAAAATGCCGGCCGAGAATATGATCGGCGACGTCTACCACGCTCCGGTGAGTCACTCGTCGATCATCTCCGCCGCGAGCCTGCTGGGCGGCGGCGACGAGATCAATCAGTCCATGAATCAGATCCTCGAACACGCGCGCAACGTGGCGCCGGAGCCGGGGCACGGGCTCACCGTGCGCTTCTTCCCGGAAGGCGAGGGCCCGGACCTCTATCTGCCGGGTGACGCGGCCACCTCACTCAACCCTGTCGTGAAA
>PIVY01000882.1 GCA_003353795.1 bacterium | reverse complement strand
TTGCATTAAATATTTATTACTTTCTACTCACCAAATATTTACCATCAAATATTTCATTTTGTGTGACTATTAAATATTTAGTATGAAATATTTGATGAGAAATATTTAAGAAATCACTATTTCCAAATATTTCATCGCAAATATTTTGGAAACTAACAAAATTTATAATAAATTTAATGATAAATATTTAGTATGAAATATTTACTAGGAAATATTTGCTTTCCTAGCAAATTGAAATATTTACTGCTAAATATTTGCTTCCAAATATTTGGAAATAGCTGTTTTTAAAATATTTCTCATGAAATATTTAATAAATCCGCATCCTCTACGTACCTCGACAAATCGCAATCACGGATTCCATTGTTTCAAAATATTTCGTATGAAATATTTAAAATCTGTGTGTATCCAAATATTTCATGGCAAATATTTTGCATTAAATATTTATTACTTTCTACTCACCAAATATTTACCATCAAATATTTCATTTTGTGTGACTATTAAATATTTAGTATGAAATATTTGATGAGAAATATTTAAGAAATCACTA
>PIVY01000881.1 GCA_003353795.1 bacterium | reverse complement strand
CGCGGCCGCATCCACCCGGCCGATGCGGTCCTGAATTTCGATGGTCAGTTCGTGGGCCAGCTTGGCTGCGTTGATGGCGAAGGATCCGTACTTGAAGGGGTCGTACTCGAGCAGGATCGAGCTCCACGACAGTTTACCGAGGCCGAGCAGGTGTCCGAGCCGCTCTTGCCAGATTGCCAGCATGGCGAGTTTCGAAATGCCGATTTCCGGTGACAGGAGCACGAGGCCGTCGAGCGAAGGCAGGGTGTCGTCTTCCAGAGTGGACAACGCGTACTGGACGGCGAGAGCGCCGCCATTGGAATAGCCGACCGCGTACAATGGGGCGCTCGGCACCTGGTCGCGCAGGTGGCGGATGCCGATCTTCACCGCGGCGGCCATGTCTTCCCAGTCGACTTGGACGAGACCGACCGGCGCGGTCCCGTGGCCGGGCACGCGCAGCACCACGACGTGCAGCCCTTCGGCGTGCAGGCGTTCGGCGAGTGTCCGCATGCTGTAGGGGGAATCCGACAGGCCGTGGAGCAGCAGCGCCCCTGCGCCGGGCGCATCC
>PIVY01000880.1 GCA_003353795.1 bacterium | reverse complement strand
GTCGAACCGACCACCGTGGACCAGGGCGAGCCGACCGCAGTCGCCCAGCGTGAAGCGGTGTGGTCGCGGGTCTGGGTGGCGCTCTCCACGACCGTCGGAATGGTGGGGATCGTTGCGGCGGTTCTTGTGTGTCTCGGTGTTGGCATTCCCGTCGCCACCGTTGCGGCGGCCATCGCGATTCCCAGCTTTGTGAGGACGATGTGGCGGGCCGAACACGCGGAGCTTCAGCTTCATATGGCCCAGATCCAGACGGCGGAGCTGGCATATTACGCCGAGAACGGGCGATACCTCGCGATCTCGGAGCCGGTGCCCAGGCCTGTGGAGGGGCTGCTGGGAATGGTCGGTGAGGAGCGTGTGGACTGGCCCGTGGGTACGCCCTTCGATGAGCTCGGGTTCTTGCCGGAGAAGGCCGTTGTCGGGAGCTACTCTGTGGACGTTGATGGCGATGAGCTGGTGATCCATGGGTGGATCAACAGCGATGGGAACGACGAGGTGGCGCACTACACGCTGGCTGTCGATGGCGGGCCTGTTCGGGAGACGGTGGATCG
>PIVY01000020.1 GCA_003353795.1 bacterium | reverse complement strand
AGTTGGCCGGTTCGGCAGCGGTGACCGGATCGATGGATTCGTCGAAGTAGAGGATGACCTCTCGCGAGGTCGGCGGACAGGGGATGCCGGGTGGGACGACGCAGGTGTAGTCAGCCATCTCGAGCACCGGTCCGCCGGGATCGGCGGCGGCCGGGAAAACGGCGACGATGAGCAGAAAAATGAGGATCGAGAAAAGGCGAGTCATGACAGCTCCCTCCAGTGAGCGTGGGTTGTCATGATACCATATTCTCGAGACCTCGGATAACAGATACCCACGCCAATAGGTCCCCCCGGCGGGACTTATTGGCCATGATACTGGTTATCCCTGACATGAACGGAGGCGCCCCGCAAGAGGCGCCTCCGATCGCTATACGGTCCATCGTTCAGGGAGGCGGCTACGGCGTCTCCTCGTGTAGTTCCCCCAGCCGCGCCGTGTCGAGATCCAGATCGAAGGTCGGCATCTCGCCCCCGGATCCGGTCACGTAATGCTCCATCCAGCGCACCAGCCGCGACGCGTAGTCCAGCCGCGCGGCCGCCTTGCGGTTACCGTGGCCCTCGCCCGGATACCACACCAGCCGCACCGGCGCCTGGTCGAGAGTCTTGAGGTAGCGGTACATGATGAGCGACTGGCTCGGGTGCACACGCGGATCATCCTTACCGTGCATGATCAACAGCGGCGTGCGGTGCTTCTCCGCGTGGAAGATGGGACTGCGCTCGCGGTAGTGGTCCCAGTTGTCCCAGGGCCAGGTGCGAGCGTGTACCAGGTACATCTCGTTGGGGATGTTGGTGGTGCCGAACTTGGACACGTGGTCGCTCACGCCCACGAACATCACCGAGGCCTTGAAGTGTTCGCTGAGCGCCGTGGCGCACCAGGCCGAGGCGAAACCACCGTAGCTGCCGCCGGTGACGCCCACGCGATCGGGGTCGACGAGACCGCGCTCGGCGAGATAGGCGATGCCGTCGACGAGGTCATTGAACTCGCCGCCGCCGTAGTCGCCCTGGCTGGCCATGGAGAAGTCCACGCCTCGGCCGGTGGAACCGCGATAATTGGGATAGAACACGGCGAAGCCGCGGGCGGCGAGCACCTGGCCGGGCGTCACGTAGCGCGTGATCCAGCCGTCGGAGTAGTGCGACTCGGGACCGCCATGCACCATGACCACCAGCGGGTGCGGACCCGGACCGGCATTCAATGGGTGCAGAAAGAGACCGTCGATCTCCAGACCGTCACGCGCCGGGAAACGCACGACCTCCTGGCGGGCCAGATCGACGTCGGCGAGCCAGGGGTTGCTGTCGGTGAGTCGGTAGAGCTTGTTTTTGCCGTGCCAGGCGAACACCTCTCGGGCGTGGTCGGGCGCGTCGGCGATCACGGCGGCGTGCTTGCCGTCACCCGAGAAGTGGATGGACCGCAGGGCGGGGCCGCCCGATTCGACGACGATCTTGGGCTTTCCGCCGTCGATGTCCTGGCGCACGAGCATGGTTTCGAGATTCTCGTGGGCCACGTAGGCCACGGTCTTCTTGGAGATGAAGGCGAGGGCCACGGCGTCGCCCGTCCAGTCCGGACGCAGGTCGCGCGGGGCGCCGCCGGTGGCCGGTGCCACCATGAGGCGGCCCGCATTGGGATCGTTCTCGTGGGCCGCGGCGATCAGGGCCAGGTGCGAGCCATCGGGCGACCACGCGACCTTGCCGATCTTGCCCGCGGTCTCCACCACGCCCAGGACCTCACCCGTGGCCGCGTCCACCACGTGCACGCGGCGTTTCATGATACCGTCGTCCACCGACGGCGTGGGCGCCAGGGCGACGGCCAGCTTCAAACCGTCGGGGCTCCACACCGGCTGGGTGGCCGATCCGGCGAGTTCGAGCAACCGCGGCTCGCCGGCCATACCGTCGGGGCCGACGTCGGCCACGTGCACGCGCACGAAGCGCGGATTCTCCTCGAAAGCCTCGGCCTTGAAGCCCTTCTCGGCGCGTTTCTTTCGGGTCTCGTCCTCGGCGTCCTTCACCAGGAAGGTCACCCTCGAGCCGTCGGGCGCCATGGCGTATTCGCGGATGCCCTCGGCGTGGGACAGCATCTGGCGGGCCTCGCCGCCGTCCATGGGAATCGTGTAGAGCGCCTTGTGCTCGTCGTCACCGCGCTTGGCCAGGAAGGCGATGTGCCGGCCGTCGGGAGTCCAGGCGATCTTGCTCACGGAGACCTCGCCGGCGATGAAGGCCCGGTCGCGGTCAGGCTCCGGGCCGACGACGTGCAGTTCCTGCCACGCCGGACCGTCGTCGTCGGCGTAGGGATCGCGCGGGACCGAGAGGACGTAGGCGATCATCTCGCCGTCGGGGCTGATGCGGGCCTCGGTGACGAGGCGGGTGCGGAAGAGGTCGTCGACGGTGAAGTCGGCGGCCACGCTGGCGCCGGCAGCGAGGACGAGCAGAGCGGTCAAGAGTGCAGTCTTGGTCACGATCGGTGCTCCTGGGTGGCGAGGCTCGAGTAAGCAATCTCTTCAAAGTAGGTCCGTCGCCGGATTTGTCACGGGTACTCGGCTCTGGCGATGCAGGATGGCGATCCCGGCACGGACACGGTACCCTGAGCCCGATCTCGACCGGCCGACCATCGCTGCCCACCCGACCGGAGACGTCGCCGTGACCTTCCTCTTCTGGATCTGCCTGCTGCTCCTGATCTACATCTACGCAGGCTATCCCATCTGCGTGTGGCTGCTGGGCGCGGTCAGGCCGCGGCCCATCCGGCCGCCCGAAGGTGCGTACGAGCCCACCGTGACGGTGCTCATCGCCGCCTACAACGAGGCGCAGCACATCGAGCGCACCGTGCGCAACAAGCTGGATCAGGAATATCCCGCCGCGAAGCTCGACGTCATCGTCGTCAGCGACGAGAGCGACGACGGCACGGACGAGATCGTCGAGGGGATCGGCGATGCGCGGGTGCGACTGGTGCGCCAGGTCCCCCGCGCCGGCAAGACCAGCGGCCTGAACCTCATCGCGCCCCTGGCCACCGGCGAGGTCCTCATCACCAGCGACGCCAACTCCTTCTACGCGCCGGACACGGTGCGCGAACTGGTGCAGCCCCTGGCCGACACCGAGGTGGGCTACGTCACCGGTCGCATGCTCTACCGCGCGCCCGACGGCTCGGCCACCGGCGAGGGCTGCTCCACTTACATGACCTACGAGAACCAGCTGCGCGCCTGGGAGACCCGCCTCGGCTCCATCGTGGGTGTGGACGGCGGGGTCGACGCCATCAAGCGCGACATCTGGGAGCCCATGCGCCCAGACCAGCTACCCGACTTCGTGGAGCCGCTCACCGTGCGCGAGAAGGGCTACCGGGTGGTCTACCAGCCCACCGCGAAGCTCTACGAGGATGCTCTCGGCGACACGAGTGACGAGTTCCGCATGCGGGTGCGGGTGTCGCTGCGGGCATGGTGGGCGCTCAAGGACAAGGCGGCGCTGCTGGACCTGTCGCGGTTCGGGGTGTTCGCCTGGCAGCTCTGGTCGCACAAGGTGCTGCGCTACCTGGCGCCGTTCTTCCAGGTGGGCGCGCTGCTGACCAATGCGGTGCTCGTACGGTCGGGCAGCGAGTTCTGGGGGGCGCTGCTGATGGCGCAGGTGGCTTTCTACGGCGTAGCCGGCGCCGCCCACGGCCTGCGCGACCGCGACCTGCCCGGGCCCGTGACCGCCGCCTACTACCTGTGCGTGGTGAACCTGGCCAGCGGCCTGGCCTTCGTCCAGTTCCTGCAGGGCAAGAAGAAGGTGATGTGGAAACCGCGGGTGTGAACTATCCGCGGGCCTCGCGAGCCCTGACGCCGCGGCCCAGGAGCGCATGGACGCTCGTCAGCAGATCCGCGGGACTGTAGGGCTTCTGGAGATACTCCAGGTCGGGAATCGCCATCCGGAACTCCGATTCCAGCTGAGCCGGATTGTGGCCGCTGCAGAATACGGCCTTCAGCCCCGGGTGCGCCGCCCTCGCCCTTGTGTAGACCGACCAGCCGTTGAGACCGGGCAGCATCACATCCATGACCACCACGTCGTAACTGTCGCCCTGTCGGATGAGACGGTCGAGCGCATCCCGTCCGTCGGCCGCGGTCTCCACCCGGTGGCCGTGCCGCTCGAGGATGTCGGCGGCGAGTTGGCGGACCGCCGGGGCATCTTCCACCACGAGGATCCGGCCCGGCGTGACGGTGTCGGTCGATGTGCTGGCACCGCGGCGACCATCGGAGCGGACCGCACCGGCCGGCCAACCGACGCGGAAGCAGGTTCCCTGCCGCGGTTCACTCTCCAGTTCGATGAATCCATGATGCGCCGTCACGATTCCGTGGACCGTGGCCAGTCCGAGCCCCGTGCCGCGATCCACGTCCTTGGTGGTGAAGAAAGGATCGAAAACCCGGTCGCGAATCTCTGGCGCGATTCCTTCGCCCTCGTCGCGCACGCAGAGCAGAACGTAAGTGCCCGCGGCGGGTGCGCCGCGCCGGTCGGCCTCCGCGTCGTCGATGTCCTCGGACACCAGGGAAAGCCGCAGCGTGCCGCCGTCGGGCATGGCGTCGCGGGCGTTGATGCAGAGGTTCAGGAGCACCTGCTCCACCTGGGACGGGTCGGCGGCCACCGCGGGGAGATCGGCCGGTGCATCGAGGCGGACCTCCACGTGCGACCCCACCAATCGCTCCACCGTGTCCACCTGCTCCCGCACGTAACCGGCCAGATCGATCATCTCGACGCAAGGATCCTGCTTGCGGCTGAAGGTCAACAGGTGGCGCACCACGTCGCGGGCCTGCGCGCCGGCGCGCAGCATGGCCTCCAGGTAGGCGCCCGATTCGTTGCCCGCCGGGATCTCGTCCTTCAGCATCTCGGCATAGCCGATGAGCACCTGCAGGCTGTTGTTGAAGTCGTGCGCCACGCCGGCCGCCAGGCGCCCCACCGCCTCGGTTTTCTGGGCCTGCTTGAGCCGCTCGTGGAGGCGCCGCTTCTCGGTGATGTCGCGGGTAGTCTGGACCACGCCGACGATGGAGCCGTCCTCGTCGCGCACGGCGGCGGCGCTCATTCTCAGGACCCGACCGTCGCTACAGGTGACCACGCCCTCGGACGCCGTGCCGGTGCGCAGGACCTCCGGGGCGGGGCATCCGGGACACGGATCCACACGATCAGCGATGGAAGTGTGGCAGACCCGGCCGGGGTACGGCGCCCCGTGGCCGGCGGCCCCGGACATGGGATCGGTCCAGTTGGTCCAGACTATATTGAGATCGGAGTCGAGGTAGGTGACCTGGTCGGAAATCCCGTCGAGGATGAGACCCTTGTCGCGCTCGGCGGCCGCGAGGCGGCGGCGGTCGCGGATCAGGCGACGGGTGACGACGGCGAGAACGACGAGAGCAGTCCCCAGCGCGGCGGCCAGGGAGAGGATGACCCAGGTCGTCCATTGCGGCTGATTCTCGAATCCGAAGACCGTCACGGGTACCCCTGAGCCCCCCTGCCCGATGCAGATGAATCGACGGCGTGATTATACGCCAATTCCGACATGGCAGTAAAGATAAAATTAAATCATTAGCGCAGCATCCTTTACGGCAATCCGACCGCTTGAGCCACCTGAACAAGAGAATCGGCCCCCGAATCGAGGGCCGATCATCACACGATTCCGTGGTTCGGGATCACTGCCCCAGCAGAACCGCCTTGGCGATCATGCCGGCCATGGCCGGATTCTCCTTCAAGCGACGGCTCGAATATCCGTACCAATCCTCGCCGAACGGGACGTAGACGCGAAGATTGTGTCCCTCGGCCAGAATCTGACGCCGGACCGGCTCACGCACGCCGAGGAGCATCTGGAACTCGTAATCGTCCGCGCCGAGGCCATGCGCCGCGACGACCTGACGTGCGTCGTCGACGAGCGGGTCGTCGTGGGTTGCGATGCCGCAATAGAGTCCGCTCTCGAGGATCAATCGCAGCAGTCGCTTGAAGTTGTCGCGAATCTCCTCGCGACCGGTCCAGGCCACCTCGCGCGACTCCTTGTAGATGCCCTTGCAGAGGCGGATCGAGGGCTGGTACTCCAGGTGATCGCGTAGATCCTGCTCCGTGCGCCGCAGCATGGCCTGCAGCACGATGCCGACCCTATCGTATCCGTCTTCGCGCAGCCGCCGGTAGACCTTCAGGGTCGCATCGGTGTACGGCGTATTCTCCATGTCGATGCGCATGAAGATGCCGAGATCCCGGGCTTTTTGAGCAAGCTCCTGGATGTTGGCGTGGGCGAACTCCTCGTCCAGTCCCAGGCCGAGGCTGGTGGGCTTGACCGAGAGGCCGGCCACGTGGTGCAACTCACCCGCGGCGATGGCATCGAGCACGGCGAGGCTGGCGGCCTTCTCGGTGAGCGCACGGTCCTCGCTGTCCACGAACTCGCCCAGCACGTCGATGGTGCTGCGGGCTCCCTCCCCTGCGTGGAGCTGGCGCGTGATGTCGATGGCGTCGGCAAGATGATCACCGGCAATGTAGCGGCTGGAGATCTTGCGAATGATCGGACGGGGCACCAGGGGCAAGCAGGCCACGATGAGCTTGTTGAACATGCATCTCACCAGCTTGTTCGGGGCGACCGGGGCGCGCGGCGACGAGGTCCAAATATGGCAAGCCAAACCGTCGAGGGCAAATGCCGACGGCCACCATTCGAGGACACGATGACTGCGATTTCGAGGTGGGATCAGTCGAGGCCGAAGCGCCGTCGCATGCGCGGATGCCGGAATACGAGGCTCGACACCGCCGTCACCAGCGCCACTGCCAGGAGAATGATCACCAGGCGCGTGGAGGGAATACCGGCGGCCCGGCGGGCCATGGCCAGCACCACCGTGCTGCGGACCCACTCCAGGGCCCCGAGTCCCAGCGCCATCTGGAGCGTCCGCGCCGCCCAGCGACGTGGCATCAGGAGAAGTGCCGACAGGGCCAGCACCAGGATGGCCACCACGAGTGGTAGGCCCGCCCGCGATGTGTGGGCGGCGAGAAGGAGCATGCTGATAATTACGGGAACCGACAGCAGAAACGTCATGAATCCTCGCTCGCAGCCACCGCCGGGCCGTCGGCTTCCTTCAACCAGGCCAGAGCGTCGGCCGCGACCGTGAAGACGGAGGTGGCCAGGCCGACATTCTCGCCATAGACGGCGAACATGCGGGCGAGGCCGAAGCGCAGTCCGCGCTGGGTCACCACGGCGATGCGTCCGGAGAGGACATCGAGGTTTTCGGCAAGGTATCCGGCCACGCTGCGCAGATCTTGCGGATCCTTGTTCTCCTCCGATTCGCGCAGGTCGACGAGCAACGGCACACGGTTGCCGGTGGCCTCATGGTGGTTGCACGCCAGATCGATGGCGGCCTGCATCTGCTGCAACCCTTCCTCCAGTTCCTGGTCACCCACCGACCGAATGGCCAGGATTCCGTCTTCGAGGTATGAAAGGAGCGCCACGCCAGGTCACCACCACGGTCTCGTTCATGAGTCTCACCCTGTACCGTCCGGCCGTGTATCGGGGTACGATCCTGTAACACCGCCGAATCGAGGAGTCAACCCGTCCGATTCCTCACACCATGGCAGGACTCTTCGTAGTCGCCGGTGACGGCGAGGCCGAGACCACCGAGGTCAGGCATCGCGGTCACCGGCGATGGCGTGTGCTCGGGCGCCTAGCGCAACCCGATGCCGAAGCGGAACGAGAAGTAGTTGACCTCGTCGATCTCCCCCGACTTCATGCCGTAGTTCCAGCGGATCGAGAAGTAGCCGAGGAGCCGATCGTACGGGAACTGGATGCCGATCTCGGGCGCGACGGCGAAATGCCAGTTCTCTTCGCGGAAGCTGTACAGGCCCATGTCCAGGCGATGCTCGGCATACATGGTGCCGGCATTGAGACCGAAGTACGGCCGCCAGCCGTACCGCTGACCGCCGTAGTAGTGCATGTTGAGGTAGATGGGCACCGCGTTGATGTCGCGTAGCTGGGTGCCGTGCAGATCCTGGCCCGGCTGCGAGAAGGTCTGATTGGAGAGCTTGGAGTGGAAGACGTTCCAGCTCACCGAGAAGCCCACCGTCATCTCCTGGTAGATGAAGCTGCGGCCCTCGAAGCCCATGCCGCGCCAGCTGAACGAATCCTGCGAAAATTCCTTGGTATCCCCGACGGGGACGGCCGTTTCGTAGGTCAAGCCCCAGAGCCACTCGTTGGCAGCGGCCGGACCGGCGACGAGTAGGCTCATCAGGACAGCGACCGCGAGGATGATTCGACTGCGGTTCATCACTGCACCTCCCCGGTATCGACCTTGGTGACGTTGGACTGCAGGTAGGGCGACTGGATGTACATCTGAGAAATGCCACGCTCGAGGCGAGTCGCCGTGTTCGACCCGCTCTCCTCGAGAACCCCGTCGAGTCCGCCGGTCCAGATGGGATCGAACTCTCCACTGACCGGATCACGATTCGCCCAGTCAGCCAATAAGACCAGCAGGGTCCCCTTGGTGAAATCCACCGAGCCCCAGGACGGCCACCAGTAGCCGGAGCTGCCTCCCCACCAGGGCATGGTGCTGTAGACCAGGGAGCCGGGAGTGTCCCAGGCGCCCAGGCCGAGGCGCAGGTCGTGAGCCTCGGAGGTGTCGACCAGGGCGTATCCGCGGGCGGCCATCTCGGATTTCACCTGGGCGATGATCTCGGCGTCGAAGCGGCGGTCGAGGTTGTCTTCCGCGGTGGGGTCCTGCAGCACGTGCAGGTTGTAGATGGTGTCTTCCATGGCGTAGGTCTGGAACGCACCGAAGTCGACGGTCTCGTCGTAGAAGGTGGCCACGATGTCCAGTTCGCTGATCTCGTTGATCTCGCCGGGATGGCAGCCGGCGCCGACCAGAACCGTCATCGTCAACAGGGCCAGCCATCCGGCCAGCGATCGCGTGCGCATGTCTTGTCCTCCTGGAAGGGCTCTGGCCGGTTCGATGGCGGCCGTTTGACGCCTGGAAGTCTAACGCATCATCGCGCACGCGCCAACGTTCGATGGCTGTCCATGACGCGAACGGCTGATCCCAGACGAGCGAAGGCCGGATCCCGTGGAATCCGGCCTAGGCTGCTTGCACCGATTCAGGAGGTCAGGGAAGGCTTTCGGGACCCGGGCGGAAATGCTGTCGGGGCGTGTTGGTCTGCCCACTTCCGCCCGGGCCTCCAGTCCCCTCCCTGAAGTGACGAACGGGAATCGAGGGCGGAGTGTCAAGACCGACGGCCTATTCCGCGGCTTCCAGCGCTTCGGTGACCCGGGCCGTGATCCGCGCTGCCAGCATGGGTCCGCCGGCGGTCTCGGTTCGCTCCACGGTTCGCTTCACCAGGGGTACCGCGGCGCCCGCCATGCCGGCGCCCAGGAGGAACGACCACAGGTCGCGCAGCGCCACCTCGGGAGCCCAGATCCGGGTGCCCAGCCACACGCCAAGGAGCAGGAGCAGGAGCGGCAGTCCGTAGACCAGGAACGAGGCCCGCAACACGGCGCCGCCGGGCACGGTCACGCGCACCCTGTCGCCCACGGCCACGCCCAGCGGGTCGGCCACCTCCATGATCCGACGGTCGCCGGTCTCGGGACGGCACATGGCGCTGGCCGGACAGCCCTCGCAATGCTCGCCGGCGAGCAGGCGCACCCGTGCCGAGGCGGGCGCATCGGCGGCGGCGGGTTCGACCGCCAGGACGACGCCTTCCTCTTCCAGGTTCTCGCCATGCAGGTCGTTGGTCATGGGCTCGCTCATCAGTCCTCAGGCTTGGCCTCGGGGGCCGGCTGCACCAGTTCCGCCAGCTGGTGCTTGTCGGGGTGCAGCCAGCCGATGGCGCCGGACTTGCACTTCTCCAGCGGAATGATACCCGGATCGACCGCCGCGTGGTCGATCACCGCCAGGCTGTCCATCATGGTGATGGCGCCCTCGCTCTTGCGGGCGCAGATGCCACAACCGGTACAGGACACGTCGCACACGGCCTTGGCGGTCTTGGGATCGTCGTGGCTCTTGCAGAACACGAAGAACTCACGGTCCACCGGGTGCAACTCGAAGAGGTCGCGAGGACAGGCGGTGACGCAGGCCGAGCAGGCGGTGCAGAGGTCGTCGAAGACCACTGGCAATCCGTCGGGACCCATCTCGAGAGCACCGAAGTCGCACACGTCGACGCAGTCGCCGCCGCCGAGGCAACCCCACTGGCAGGCCTTGCCGCCGCCGGAGACGAGGTCCTGGACGGCGCAATTGGTGGGGCCCTCGTAGGCGGCCTTGTCGCGAGCCAGGGACGCGGTGCCGCGGCACATGAGCCGCACCACGTGCTTCACCGCCGCACCGGCTTCCACACCCATGATCAGCGCCACGTCGTCGATGACGTCCTGGCCACCGACGGGGCACTTGGTGATCGATTCGTCCTCGGTGGCCACCGCCTCGGCATAACCGGCGCAACCGGCGTAGCCACAGGCGCCACAGTTGGCGCCGGGCAGGGCGTCGTTCACCATGCCGATGCGTGGGTCTTCCTCCACGCGCAGCTTCTTATCGGCGATGGCGAGAGCGGCGGCGAAGAAGGCTCCGAGGCCTCCCATGGCCATGAGTGACAACGCGAGGGCGCTCATGTTGCGATCCTCCTGAATGGTCGATCACACGTGCGGTCGACCGGTATCCGAGAGCGTCCCGATCAGTGGTGATCCAGGTACGCGTCCAGTCCAGAACTGTCGTGCCGTTCGCCCGCCGCGTCGATGATGAGGCCCTCGACGTGAGGCAGGCTTTCGATCAGGTCGATTCCATCTTCCGGCCCCAGCACGAACACGGCCGTGGCCAGGGCATCGGCGCGAGCGCAGGTCCGCGCCACGATCGTCACGCTGCGACAGCCGCGGGCCGGACGGCCGTCGCGCGGGTCGAGCAGGTGATGATAGCGCTCGCCATCCTGCTCAAAATACTGCTCGTAGTCGCCGCTGGTGGCCACCGCCATGTCGCCGGGGCGAAGGCGGGCCGCCAGGGCTCCGGGCAGGCGCGGTTCCTGCACGCCCACCATCCAGTCGCGGCCGTAGCCGCGGACCTCGCCGCCGGCGTTGACCAGGGCCGCCGGCTGCCCCATCTCGCGAAGGACGGACAGGGCCCGATCCACCGCGTATCCCTTGGCCCAGGCTCCGAAATGGAGCTCCTCGGGCCGCGATTCCAGTTCGGCCACGTCCGCCGGCACACCCCGCTTCCGGAGCCGGTACACCGCCTCCTGCAGGACAGCGGCGTCGGGCACCGTCGGCTCATTGCCGTCGAAGCCCCAGAGGGCCACCAGCGGCATGAGCCTCACGTCGAACGCGCCGCGACTCCAGCGCTGCACCTCGAGGCCCGTTTCCAGCACCTCGCCGCGTTCGCGCGACCGTTCCTCGGGCGGCGTCTGCGCCGGAGGCGGCAGGCGCCAGGAGAAGAGCGAGTCGATACGAGTCACCTCGGCCAGAGCCGCCTGCGCTGCTCGCGCCGCCGGCTGGTCCGCGGCGGGAAGGCTGACCTGGACCAGCGTTCCCATGGCCGGCCGCGAGACGGTGTGGACCTCGGGCTCGGCGTCGCGGCGAATCAGTCGGCTGGTCACCAGTCCTGCCAGCAGGCAGACGACGAGGACCAGGAGGCCCGTCCGCAACGAGCCGATATCGGCGTCTACGTGGTCGCGACCGTTCGCCACGACCTACGCGGTTTCCACCCGCAGCACCAGCCGGTTGGGCGCGCAGGCGATCAGTTCTCCGGGCCGCGCCACGGCGCCCTGCAACCGGCAGGTGGCGTGGCGGCAGCTGGCGCCGATCACGCGGGCGCCATCGGCGTCGAGCAGGACGCTGGTCTTACCCGCCGGGCCGGCCAGTTCTAGGCGACGGGTGGCGCCGTCGAGGGCCACACGGTCGTACTCGCCGTTCTCGTTCTCGATCACCAGGACACGATGGCCGGCCAGAGCATCAGGGCGGGTCTCCAGGCGGCAGCTCACGGCGACGGCGGCGTCGCGGCCACGCAGACTGTCGCGCTGCTCGAGAAGGTTGCGACCGAACGCGCTCTGCGGATCGAGGACTCGGCCTTCCTGCTGCAGCATGAGATCGGCAGGCAACGTCTCGTCGAGGCGCACGACCTGGACGGTGAACTGACGGTCGCCGCCGCGAACGTAGCGGTCGGCGGCCTGCTGCAACGAGCCGGCCACGGCGCGGCGCCAGGCCGCAGGCGCGTCCACCTGGGGCGCCGGCAGGCTGCGCCCGTCCAGGGCCAGGAAGGCGTCGAGGACACCGCGGACCGCGGTCTCGTCGGCGGGCACGAATCCGTGCAGGATCACGCGGCCGCCGGTGGTGGCATCGAAGGCACCGCCCAGCTTGAGGCCGGCCCCGAAGGCCGCTCCACCGAGGAGTGCGTTCTTGAGGAAGGATCGCCGGTCGATCATCGGTCAGTCTCCTTTGCGCAACGCGCTAGAACTTCATGCCTGCGAAACCCATGAATCCCAGGGCCATGATACCCGCCACCACCATGGTGATGCCTGCGCCCTGCAGCGCGCGCGGCACGTCGGCCAGTTCCAGTTCCTCGCGGATGCCCGCCATGAGCACGATGGCCAGGGTGAAGCCGGCGCCGGCGCCCAGGGCGTAGATGAGGCTCTGGAGGAACGAGTAGTCCTTCATGACCGCGAAGAGGCAGAGGCCCATGATGGCGCAGTTGGTGGTGATCAGCGGCAGGAAGATGCCCAGCGCGCGGTACAGCGGCGTCGACACCTTCTTGATGACCATCTCCACGAACTGCACCAGCGAGGCGATCACCAGGATGAACGCCACGGTCTGCAGGAACCCGAGCCCCAGCGGCTCGAGGATGAGGTGCTGGATCAGGTAGGTCACCAGGGTGGCCATGACCATCACGAAGGTGGTGGCCATGCCCATGCTGGTGGCCGAACTCAGCTTGCCCGAGACTCCCACGAAGGGGCAGATCCCGAGAAACTGCGCCAGCACGAAGTTGTTGATCAAGGTCGCCGTGATGAAGATGCCGAAGAGTTCCACGGTCAGGCCTCCTTCACGGTGAGCGAGGCGGCGCGGCGAGTCGCGATGGCGGCCTGCTCACGCCGGTGCGTGATGGTGTTGACCGCCCCGAGCATGAAGCCCAGGGTCAGGAACGCGCCCGCAGGCAGGATCATCACGATCCAGGGCTCGAAGGCGTCGGGCAGCACCTGGAAGCCGAACATGGTGCGGTTGCCCAGCAACTCGCGCACGGCTCCGAGGACGGTGAGGGTCAGCGTGAAGCCCAGGCCCATACCCACCGCGTCGACGATGGAACGGAACGGGTTGTTCTTCGACGCGAAGGCTTCCTGCCGGCCCAGGATCAGGCAGTTCACCACGATGAGCGGGATGAACGCGCCCAGGCTCTTGCTCATGGCCGGGAAAAGGGCCTTCATCTCCAGGTCGACGATGGTGACGAAGGTGGCGATCACCACGATGAAGCTGGCGATGCGCACCTGGGTGGGGATGGCCTTGCGCACCAGCGAGATCAGCAGGCTGGCGCACACCAGCACGAAGGTGGTGGCCACGCCCATGCCCACGCCGTTCATGGCCGAGGTGGTCACCGCCAGCGTGGGACACAATCCGAGCAGGGCCTTGAGGACCGGGTTCTGGTCCCACAGCCCCTTCATGAACTCGGTCCCGATGGGTGTCTGCTTCTTCGCCATCTAGACACCTCCCTGGCCGGCGAGCAACCGGTCGAGCTTGATGACCGCCGCGTTGACGATGTCGGTCACGGCCACCGAACTGATGGTGGCCGCGGTGATGGCCTGGACCTCGCTGGTTCCCAGCTGGGCCCGCGTCTTGCCCTTGACCACCTTGAGGTCGCCTGCTGCCGACAGGTGCTGCCCGCCGCCGAAGCCGAAGAACTGCAGCGGGAAGTTCTGAGCAATGCCGACCTCGTCGCCCAAGTCGCGCGAATCGGAGGCCAGGAGCGCCTCCTTCTGCTCGCCGCTGAGGCGGATCCAGGTGCCCAGACCCGGCGTCTCCGAGTCGGTGATCACCATGACCCCGCGCACGTCCTTGCGCTCGGAATCCAGCGCGATCATGGTCTTGATCTCCGCCTGGAATCCGATGCCGGCGTACTGGATCACCCAGCCGAGCGAGGTCTCGCCGTTGAGGACCTCCCAGGCCGTCAGGCCCTCGGCATTGACCATCTCGGTGGGCGTGCCGCCCGGCACGAGGAAGGCGATGGCCGCGTCGCGTTCCTTCCTCTCATTCTCGGCGATCAGCGGGGCGGCGTGGTCGTTGACCAGCGAGAGCGCGCCGCCCGACAGCATTCCCACCACGATCAGTGTGGCCAGCATGTGCAGCGTGATCTTCATGACGTCGCTCCGAAGATCCGGGGACGGGTCACCCGGTTGATCAGCGGCACCGCCGCGTTCATGAGCAGGATCGAGTACATGACGCCCTCAGGCAGACCGCCGAAGCGGCGAATCAGGATCGTCAGCAGCGCGATGCCGGCGCCAAAGACGTACTGCCCGCGCGTGGTGTTCGGGCTGGTGACGTAGTCGGTGGCCATGAACACGGCGCCGAAGAGGAAGCCGCCCGAGAGGATGTCGAACAACGGACCGGGGCCGACGCCCAGCAGCGAGAAGGCGCCGCTGAATACCACGCCGCCCAGCAGCATGGAGCCCATGATCCGCCAGTGGGCCACCCTGGTGACCAGCAGGATCGCCGCGCCCACGATGATGGCCAGCGAACTGGTCTCGCCGATGCAGCCGCCCACGTTGCCGAGCAGAAGCTTGCTGGTGGTGATATCGCCCAGGAACTGGCTCGGCTCGCCGAACTTGAACAGCCCCAGCGGCGTGGCCTGGCTCACCGCGTCCACCCGGGTGACCGCCGTGGACCAGTCGGTCATGCCGGCAGGAAAGCTGGCCTGCAGGAAGGCCCGGCCCACCAGCGCCGGATTGAAGATGTTGTCGCCGAGGCCGCCGAACACCGCCTTGCCCAGACCCACGGCCACCACGCCGCCCAGCACCGCATGCAGCGGCGAGAATCCGGGCGGCAGGATCAGGCCGAGCAACAGCCCGGTGAGGAAGGCGCTGCCGTCCGGAACGGTATCGGCCTTCTTGTTGATGCGACCGACCACCCACTCGCAGCCCACGGCGCCCACGATGGCGCCGATGACCGGCACGAGCGCCAGGGGTCCGAAGTAGAAAATGCCCGCTCCCAGCGACGGTAACAACGCGATGGTCACCGTCCACATGATGCGCGAGGTGGTCCAGCCGAAATGGGAATGCGGCGAGGTGACCAGTTCGAGGTTGCCCTCGCTGACCGCCTTCAACGCGACGCCCTTCTTCGCTCCATCGACCACGCTGCTCTCGTCGGCCATGAGTCAGCTTTCCTTCCGGGGGAGGTTGCGGACGTTCTTCTTGCCGAGTCGGAGGTACTGCACCAGCGGCTTGTGCGCGGGGCAGGTGAAGGCGCAGGTGCCGCACTCCATGCAGACCTCGATGCCGAGGTCGCGCGTGTCTTCCCAGCGGCCGGCCTTGGCCAGCTTCAGCAGCCGGAAGGGCAGCAGGTTCACGGGGCAGGCCTCGGCGCACTTGCCGCAGTTGACGCACGCGGTCTCCGGCGGCGCCTTCAGCTCCTCTTCGGTCAGCACCAGGATGCCGCTGGTGGCCTTGACCACCGGCGCATCGAGGCTGTAGGCGGCGAAGCCCATCATGGGGCCGCCCACCACCACGCGACGCGCCTTCTCGTTGGCGCCGCCGCAGTAGGCGATGACCTCGCGCAGCGGCGTGCCGATGGGCACCTGAAGATTTCGGGGCTCATTGATACCGAGGCCGCTCACCGTGAGCGTGGCCGTGGCTGGAACCTCGCCGCCCAGCACCGCATCACGGATCGCCAGGGCCGTGCCCACATTCTGGATCACGCAGCCCACCTCCATGGGCAGCGCGCCGGGGGGCACCTTGCGACCCAGCGCCGCGTCGATGAGCATCTTCTCGCCGCCCTGGGGATACTTGGTCTTCAGCTCGAAGACCTCGATCTGGACCGCCCGCCGCACGACGCCCTCGCGGAGCGCCTGGATGGCCTCCGGCTTGTTGTTCTCGATGCCGATACCCAGGTTGACCGTCTCGCCCAGCGCCTTGCCGATGAGCAGGATGCCGTCGATAAGGTCGTCGGTGCGCTCGAGCATGAGGCGGTAGTCGCGGGTGAGGTAGGGCTCGCACTCCGCCGCGTTGATGATCATCCAGTCGATGGGCTTGTCGGGCGGCGGCGAGAGCTTCACCGCGGTGGGGAACGCCGCGCCCCCCTGCCCCACGATCCCGGCCTCGCGGACCCGTTCGATGATCTGCTCGCCGCTGACCATCTCGAGGCGGTACGGCTCCAGGAGCATCGGGCTGCTGTCGACCGGCGCACCTTCCTCGCCTTCCTTGGGCGGGTCGGGCTCGCCGGGCTTGATCAGCAGGATGTCGGCGGTGGTGCCGCCCACCACCGGTCCCTTGAGCATCTTGACGAACTTACCGCTCGCGGGGCTATGGACGGGCGCGGAGATGAAACCCGAACTCTCCGCCAGCACCTGTCCACGACGGACGTATTCGCCCTTCTTCACCAGCGAATTGGCCGGTTTGCCGAGGTGCTGGCCCAGCGGAACGAAGATCTCCGCCGGCAGAGGCATGACCTCCAACGACTTGTCCTCGGTCAGTTCCTTGTATTCGGGGGGGTGAACGCCACCGTGGAAGCTCTTCAAAGCCATACCCAGTAGCTCCTAAATGTGGTCCGGATCCTGATTTCGCGCGCTTCCGGCGAAACGTAGACTCCGCGGGGAGCGGAGTCAAAGGGAAGCTTGGGTGGTCGCAGTCGGGGCCGCGGGCGCGGTTCGTGCGGGAAACGGACACGCCCTGCCGTAGCCCGCCAGGGGTGTCACCGGAGGTTGACGCCGTGTCTCATTGCTGTCGCCGCGCGATGATCATTCTACTGATGCTGACCGGAGCTTCCAGAGCCACGGTCCCGCCCCTTCTGGCGGCCCGCCCCTTCGCGGTGGGGGAACGGCTCGAGTACCGGATTCGCCTCGGCCCGGTGACCGTCGGATCGGCCACGCTGGAGATCCGTGCGCTGCAGGCGAGCGGCGATCGCGCGGCCTACGAGGTCCGGTACACCGCACGCAGTAATCGCGTTCTGGCGCCCCTGTACCCGGTTCGCGATCGCATCACCAGTTGGGCCGACACCCTCGATTTCCGCAGCCATCGGCTGCAGAAACGCATTCGAGAGGGGCCGTACCACGAGGTCCGAGACCTCAGGCTCGATCACGAGGCCAGCGAGGCGACCGCACTCGACGGGACCGTTCTCGCCATTCCATCGCGGTGTCACGACGTATTCTCGGCATTGCTGCGGATGCGCGCCTCGCAACTTGCCCCCGGATCCCACCTGGAGATG
Source organism: bacterium (assembly GCA_003353795.1). Taxonomy (GTDB): domain Bacteria; phylum Krumholzibacteriota; class Krumholzibacteriia; order LZORAL124-64-63; family LZORAL124-64-63; genus Glo-17. The sequence goes on along the minus strand of PIVY01000020.1, from coordinate 22,724 downwards.
CCGGTGATCCTCGGCGGCGCCGTCGCGTCGCTGGCCGTCGCCGTGGCGCCGAGCGAGCATCGGGTGGCCGTTCCGGCAGGCGCCTTCCGCTGCATCGCCGTGATGCCGAACCTCGAAGGGCGAGGGCCGTTCCGACATGACGGGCCCGTGATCGTGGATCTGGGCTGCGACGGCATCCGCCCGCCGGTGCGAATCTCCGTCCGGGTCCCGATCGTGGGCCGCCTCCGGGCGGAACTCGTCGAGATCGCCACCGTCAGTGTCGGTCATCGCTAGGTTCGGAAAGGCATGGACACTCTCCAGGGCCAGGTAAGTCCGATTTCATGCGCTTTCATACAGGGAGTTGACCATTATCGCGATTTCGTGATAGACTGGCGATCTCGCCACGAAGCTACCAGACCGTTGCATCCACTAAGGGGGACAGCAATGAAACAAGTTACCGCCTGCGTCCTGATCATGATGATCGCGACCATCGCCCTCGCCGCCGACATGCCCAAGGATCCGGACCGCGTCGACTACGTCATGGACTCGCCCAGCCGTATCGTGATCGCCGGTGAACTCACCGACAACTCACCCACCTGGCATCGCTGGCGCCCGGTGAGCTACGAAGATCTCGGTCTGAACTGCGACCTAGTCTTCAATTCTGACTACACCACCGAACCCCACTACGACCAGTACTGCTTCAATGTGTCCGACAGCACGCCGGTCGAGTTCGTGGTGGACGATGCCGGCTTCGACACGGTCATCTACATCTACTGCGATCCGTTCGACGCTGGGAATCCCACCGTCAACGGCGTCTACATGGACGACGATGACGGCGTTGGCCTGAACAGCGCCATCTTCGCCGCCAACGGCGTGACCCTCACGCCCGGCAACGACTACTGGTTCGTCATCTGCTCCTACTCGAGCTCCATCGGCACGTACTCCGTGCTGACCAGCGACAACGTGGCCCTCTGTGGCACCGTCGCCACCGAGGACTCCTCCTGGAGCAACGTGAAGGGTCTGTTCAAGTAGCCAAAGGCTGCCGACCACTGTTTGAGGCTATCGCGACCCCCGGCTCCGGCCGGGGGTCGCGTGCGTCGGGGCCATTGCCGACGACGGCGTCAACCCCGGGAACTCCCGATCGATCACGGCGTATCAACGCCATCATGCGGTCGATACGCCCCTACCACGCGATCCTCGCCTGCCTCCTGGCCCTCCTGCCGGTATCCGCCGGCAGCGCCCGCGCCGACGAGATCGGCGGTACCGCCCAGTCCAGCCAAACCCATTCGGCCTCCCGCGCCGTGGGCGGCGGATTGCTCTCCGGCACCCTGGGGTTCACCGCCGGCTTCGTCATCGGCATGAGCATGGAGGGAAGCAGCAGCAACGAGTACGCCGGCGTCGAGTACGGCTTCGTGGTTGGCTCGGTGGTTGGCGGCATCATGCTGCCGCTGGGCGTGCACGGCGGTAACCGCAGCCGGGGCAACGGCTGGCTGGTAATGGGGACCTCGGTGGCGGTGGCGGCGACCGGCTGGGCGGCAACGTCCGCCACCGGCAATGCGTTCCTGCTGCCGGTCACAGCCCTGGGTCAACTCGTCGCCTGCACGGCCGTGGAGATGGCGACCACTCCAGACGCCGAGCCAACGCCGACGGTCGGTCTCTCGTTCGCGCCAACGCTCATCGATCGCAAACCAGGCTTCGTGATCGCCGGCAGGTTCTAGTCGATCAGTGGAAGACCACGTGAGACGCCGCCAGCGCCGCCAGCAACACCACCCCCAGCAGTCCCACCCGCCGATCCGACACCCGCACCAGCGGCGGGTCGGCCACGCCCCAGCCGCTGCGCCAGATCGTGGGTACGGCCACCACCAGGATGCCGGCCACGATCACGGTGCCGGTGACGATGAGGTACGGCACCCCGGCCAGCACCTGGTCGGCGACGATGCTCATGGGCACGGTCAACAGCACGGCGGCCAGCACGAGGCGGCGCGACGGGTTGCGCAGGAACACGGCGGCGGTGATCAGCACCACCAGGCCGTTCTTGATGTAGAAGCTCACCTGCTTGAAGACCGGATCGAGGGGGAACGACGGGTTCTCGATCTTGGTGTAGGCGAAGGCGAAGCCGCAGAGGATGCCTACTCCGAGCGTGGTGACGATGGCCTTGCGTCCCATGGCCACCACCTGGGCGTCAGTGGCGTCGGGCCGCAGCCGCCGCTTGTAAATGTCGATGGACCAGAGGGTGGACACCGAGTTGAAGATGGAGTCGACACTGCTCATGAGCGAGGCGAAGAGGCCGCAGAGGATCAGACCGCGCACGCCGGGCGCCAGCAGCAGGTCGACGATGGTGAGGTAAGCCTGGTCGGGATCGTCGAGCGGGTTGCCGCGACCGAGGATCCCCACCAGCGCGATGCCCGGCAGCACCAGCATGCCCGCGGTCAGGAACTTCACGGTGCCGCCCACCAGCAGTCCCACCTGTGCGTCGCGCAGGCTCCGCGCCGCGAGCGACCGTTGCAGGATCACCTGGTTGCAGCCCCAGTACTGGAGGTTCAGCAGGTGCATGGTGATGATGCCCAGCCACGGCAGCTTGGGATGCGAGTTGGGCAGGTGAAGGTGCAACTGGTCGCCCAGGGTGTCGCGCATGACGGTGACCCCGCCGAGTTCCTTCACCGACAGGAACGTGACCACGAGGCCGCCGCCCATGAGCAGCACGAACTGCACGATGTCCGTGCGCACCACGGCGTCCAGTCCTCCGAACCAGGTATAGGTGGCGGAGAAGGCACCGAGCAGGACGATCATCACGCAGATGCGCAGGCCCGGCGTGCCACCCACCAGATTCTGCACCGACTCGCCGAACAGCACTTCCAGCGAGTAGCCGCCCCAGAACAGCGCCGCCCCCAGATAGAGCGTGCCGTACAGGAACATGAGCATTACCGAGTAGGTGGTGGCCACGCCCACGCCGAAGCGTTCCTCGAAGAACTGGCTGATGGTGACCACGCGGGCGCGCAGATAGAGGGGCACGAAGATGAAGGCCGCCATGACCAGTCCGAGCACGGCGTTGAGTTCGAAGTTGGCCTGCGCCAGACCGAAGGCGTAGGCCGAGCCCACCACGGCGAGGAAGTGCCCGGCCTGCAGATTGGTGGCGATGGTGGACGCGGCCACCGACCACCAGCGCAGATTGCGCCCGGAGACGAAGTAGTCCTCGCTGGTGGCGTCGGGCCCGAGGCGTGCCCGGATCGCGGCGATCATGACCGCCGCGAAGTATCCGCCGATGATCAGGGCGTCGAGCATGGCCTGCTAGCGCCGGATGACGTCGATCTCGCCGCGCTTCTGCTTGGTCCGCAGGCGCAGCACGGGCTGCGAGGTCTCCTCGGACGCCGGCTCGAGGTCCACGTCGTCCCCGGATACTCTCTCCAGAGTCACGTCACGAGGTACCAGGACCGACATGCCGCCCATGTTCACCGTCACGCTGGCGTCGCAGTCGCGTACCCACTGGCCGCTCAGGTCGATGTTGGCTCCGCCCATGCGCCAGTCCACGATCAGGGTACGCGGACTGGCGTTGCCGAGGCCACCGACGTCGACACCGCCCATGGAGCCCTCGAGGACGAATCGTTCGACGGGTTCGCGGAGGGGCTCGCTGATCTGCAGGTCGAAGCCGCCCTTGCTGACGGACAACACCGCGTCGGTGAGCCAGAGGCCGCCGAGCTCGATCTCGCTGGCCCCCTGCTCCACGTGCAATTCGAGGGCGATGGGCACGTCCGGTGGCAGGTAGACATCGACTCGCGAATCCGTGTTGCCGCCGAACACCGACTGCAGAATGGCCTGCAGGCCGGGAATGGTCCGCTTGTAGCTCACGCGATAGATCCAGGAACCGTCTTCCAGGGTCTCCAGGCCGTCGGCCAGTTCGTAGGCCTCCTGGTCGAAACGCGCCGTGACCTTGACGCCCTCGCCGGGTTCGCCGCGGTGCACGTAGAACTCGCCCTGCGCGAGTTCGAGGACTACCCGTCCCGGCGGCATCGTCTCCACGCCCCCCAGTTCGCCCGGGAGTTCGGCCACGGTCTCGGCGACCGCCGCCAGCTCCATGTCCTCCACGCGCTCGCTCTTGATCCCCTTCATGGCGAACAGGCTGACGACGATCAGGCCGATCACGACGATCGCGAGGATGCCGAGGCAGCCGAAGAGAACGGGGCGGAAACAGCCGAGCTTGGTCATGGCGACGATACTCCCGTCTCGGGTGAGGCCGCGCGGGCGGCGGGCGGCTCGATCGTAGCGGATCGACCCGGGATTGGGAAGATCAGACGAGGAGGTCGGCCGGATCCGGACAGGCGCGCAACCACTGCTCGCGCTCGGACAATCGCGCCACTCCCGGGAAGTCGCCGCGCCGATCTCCGAGGTCGAGGATGCGCTGCAGGTGCAGATGCGGCGGCCAACCGCCGTTCTCCGCCGGCTCACCCAGCCAGGCGAAGACCTCGCCGCGGGCGATGGCGCGACCTTCCTCCAGCCCCTCCAGGGTACGCCGGGCCAGGTGGCCCCAGAGCGAATGGAACGTCTCGCCCCCGACACCGTGGGTCAGGATGACCGTGCCGCCGAAGTCGCCCGGCCGGTGGTTGTCGGCAAAGCTGTGGACCACCGCATCGAGGGGCGCCCGCAACGGTGTACCGGCGTCGGTCCAGACGTCGATTCCGAGATGGATGACGCGTGGTTCATCGCCGCCGTGCTCGGGGCCGCCGAAGTGGGCGCTGGTGGCGTAGAGGCCGCGGTGCTCGTCGTAGCCGCCGACCAGGGCGGGCTGATCGCCGCGGCGATCGGCAATGAACGCGGTGAAGGCGGCCAGGTCACCGGCGTCCACCGGGGCGCCGACGAGGCTGAGCGAGCCCGCGGCACTGATCGGAAATGGAAAGATCGGGGCGACGGCGACGTGGTCGGTCATGGTTTCCACCTTCCTGTATCACGCCACAACGGCAACAACCCGACCAGGTTAAACGCGCTGGCGGATGGTGTCGACGATTCTGTTAACTTGTTGTCATACAGCTGTCTATGTTGACAGAGCGCATCTGTCTGGTTTAATCTACCGAAGCGTCGCCCACCACCTCCTGCCAGGGATGCGAACCATGAAACGACGGTACTCCTCCGCGTTCACGTCCATCGGTCTGTCCCCCATTGTCGCCATCAGCGAGCAGATCCGCTCGGTGGCCCCCGTCTTCGAGAAGTCGGGACAGCGGTTCGCGTTCCTGCAGCGCGGCGAGCTGGCCGACCCCACGCCCGATTTCGTCATCGACGCCACCAAGCGCGCCCTCGACGCCGGCCACACCCGCTATCCCAAGGCGGGCGGCGAGCCGTGGTTCAAGGAGGCCGTGATCCAGCACATGGCGGCCGAACACGGTATCGACGACATCGGTCCCGAGAACGTCATCTGCACCTACGGCGGACAGGAGGGCCTGCAACTCGTATTCGGCCTGCTCGGCGGCGGCACCGTGCTGGCCTTCGGCCCCGCCTGGAGTTGCGTGCTGGAGAACATCTTCCCCTTCACCGGCTTCGAGGTGGACACCATCGATCTGGTGGAGGAACAGGGCGCCCTGCGGGTGGACTTCGACGAGTTGGACCGCAAGCTGGCCGCGGCCGACGTGCTCTACCTCAACACGCCGCAGAATCCCTCGGGCAAGGTATTCTCACGCGAGGAACTGGTCCGCATCGACGAGCTCTGCCGCCAGCACGACGTACGCATCGTCTCGGACGAGGCGTACAAGGACTTCGTCTACGACGGCCGCGAACACGTGAGCCCGCTGAGCCTGGGCGGCGACCACATCATCAGCATCTTCACCTGTTCGAAGGCCTTCGCGGCCACCGGTTTCCGCATTGGCTTCACCATCTGCCGCGATGCCGACCTGATCCGCAAGCTGACCCTCGGCGAGTACACGCAGACCGCCGGCGTGGTGCCTTTCATCCAGCGCGCCTTCGCCGACGTGCTCACCATGGACGAGCCACGCCGCACCTGGCAGTCCGAGTTGGTGGCGTCGCTGGCCCGGCGCCGCGACCGCATCTGCGAGCGACTGGGACCGTTGTTCGGCGGCTCGCTCTACCGGCCCGAGGGCGCCTTCTATCTCTTCCTCAACCTCACCGGACTGGTGCCCGACGCGCCGGCCGGCGAGGACACCAGCGACGTCATCGTGCAACGCTTCCTGGACCAGGGCATCGCCGTGGTTCCGGGCACCGCGTTCGGCGACGATCGCTACGCCCGCCACGTGCGGCTGTCGTTCTCCGGCGTGAGCGACGAGGTGCTGGAGGAGGCGCTGGAGCGCATGATCGACGGGGTGTTCAACGGCCAGGCGCGGGCGACCGGCTAGGCACCCGGACCGCCGGCGACCTAGAAGCGGCGGTCGCCGAGGAAGGGCAGGTCGCGACGGACGTCGGCCACCTGCTGCGGATCGATCTCGGCGGCGACCAGGCCCTCCTGGTCGCCGCCGTGCGCCAGGATTTCACCGAGCGGATCGATGATCACGCTGCCGCCGGTGAAGTCGAGCCCGCCGCCGTGTCCCACCCGGTTGACTCCCACCACGAAGCACTGGTTCTCGATGGCCCGCGCCGGCAACAGCGCGTCCCAGTGGGCCTGCCGCACGGTGGGCCAGGAGGCGATGACGAAGATCACGGCGACATCGTCGGCCACCAGGCGAAACAGCTCGGGGAAACGCAGGTCGTAGCACACGAAGCTGGTCATGGGCGCGCCGGCCAGGGTGAAGATCTCGGGACCGTCGCCGGCCTCGTGGGCGTCGCCCTCGCCGAGGATGCCGATGAGGTGGGTCTTGCCGTACTCGGCGAGCACGAGGCCGTCACGGTCGACGGCGCAGGCCACGTTCATGGCACGACCGCTCGACGTGCGCCGCACGTAGCCGCCGATCACCGCCACGTCCAGGTCGCGGGCCAGGTCGCGCAGGAAAGTGGGCGTGGGGCCGTCGGGATCCTCGGCCGTCACCGAAGGGTCCATGGAGAATCCCGTGGCGAACATCTCGGGCAGCACGACCAGCCGGGCGCCGGCGGCGGCGGCCTGCTCGGCCCAGCGTCGGGCGCGGCGGTGGTTCTCGGCGCGGTCTTCCCAGGCGAGATCCATCTGTACGGCGGCGATTTTCAGGGCCGTCATGCTTCAACCCACCAGCGACGAGCGAGCCGCCAGCAGCGCCCGCTCGGTGGTGGCCCAGTCGATGCACGCGTCGGTGACCGACTGGCCGTAGGTCAGGCTGCCGGTCGCGGCCCCGCCGATGTCCTGCTTGCCGCCCTCCAGGAAGCTCTCGAGCATGAAGCCGCGGATGGCCTGGCCGCCGTCCCGGATCTGGCCGAGCAGTTCTTCCAGCACGGCCTCCTGCCGGCTGTGGTCCTTGCGCGAATTGCCATGACTGCAATCGACGATGATGCCGGGCGGCAGTCCCTTCTCGGCCAGCCTGGCGGCGGCTTCGGCGACGTGCTCGGGCGAGTAATTGGGTCCGTCGTCGTTCCCGCGCAGCACGAGGTGGACGTTGGGATTGCCGCGCGTGGCGATGACCGCCGCGCGCCCGTCGTGGCTGATACCGGTGAATGTGTGCGCCGACTGCGCCGACTGCATGCCGTCCAGAGCGATGGAGAGCTGGCCGCTCGTGGGATTCTTGAATCCGACCGGAAACGAGAGCCCGCTCACCACCTCGCGATGGGTCTGCGACTGGGTCGTGCGCGCGCCGATGCCGCCCCAGCTGATGAGGTCGGCGTAGTACTGCGGGTTGGTGGGGCTGAGGGTCTCCGTAGCGATGGGCAGGCCGAGTTCGGACACCTCGCACAGCAGCCGACGCGCCACGCCGAGGCCCTTGGAGATGGCGTTGGATCCGTCCAGGTCGGGGTCGCTGATGAGGCCCTTCCAGCCCACGGTGGTGCGCGGCTTCTCGAAGTACATGCGCATGACCACCAGCAGCCGGTCCTCCACGCGGCGGGCGAGGTCGGCAAGGCGGCGGGCATAATCGATAGCAGCCGCGGGATCGTGAATGGAGCAGGGGCCGACGATGGCCACCAGCCGGTCGCCGCGACCGTTGATGGCCTCGACCATCCCTTCGCGGGCCCGGCGGACCAGATCGTACGAACCCTCGGGCGCGGGGAAGACCCGCTTGAGATCCTCGGGCGCCACGATGGGCACGAGGGAGGCGACGCGGATGTCCTCGGTGGGACGGGGTTTGGTCATGGGGCGGGTCCTCCGATGGGGTCTGGCCGATCGTGGTCTCAAGAAAAGGCAAGGTGGCCGCGGCCGCTTGCCGATGATCGCTCATCCGGCCCGGGCCGCCAATGCCTGTTCACGCGCGTTCATCTGCGCCGCGATTCCGACCCGCAGCTCGGCGAGGTCGGCCACAGTGAGCGCCTGCGGTCCGTCGCACAGCGCGGCGGCTGGATCGGGGTGCAGCTCCACCATCAGACCGTCGGCGCCGGCGGCCACGGCGGCCAGGGCCAGCGGGACGACCAGCTCGCGTCGACCGGCGGCGTGGCTCGGGTCGACGATCACCGGCAGGTTCGTGCGTTCGCGCAGGGCCGGCACGGCGCTCACGTCCAGTGTGCTGCGCGTGGCCGTCTCGAAGGTGCGGATGCCGCGCTCGCAGAGGATCACCCGCCGGTTGCCGCCGGCCAGGATGTGCTCCGCCGCAGCCACCAGATCGTCGATGCTCGCGCTCAGGCCGCGCTTCAGGAGCACCGGTCGATCCAGGGTGCCCAGCTTCTTCAAGAGGGCGAAGTTCTGCATGTTGCGGGCGCCCACCTGCAGGCAGTCGGCCACCGCAGCCACGCGCTCGACGTCTTCGGTGCGCAGGACCTCGGTGACGATGGGCAGGTCGTAGGCCCGGCCGGCCCGGGCCAGCAGGTCCAGGCCGGCGAAGCCCAGGCCCTGGAATGCGTGGGGCGAGGTGCGCGGCTTGAAGGCGCCGCCGCGCAGCACCAGCGCCCCCGCGTCGCGAGCCATGGCCGCGGCCGCCAGCACCTGCTGCCGGCTCTCCACGGCGCAGGGTCCGGCGATGAGCACGAAGCCACCGCCACCCACGGACACCGGCCCGATGGGCACCACCGCCCGCTCGCGCGTCGATACCGGCGCTGGCTTCGCGGGCGCGACCGTCGCGAGGCGGACCTCCGCGACCGCGGGCCTCGGCAACGCCGTCGCCGCCTCGCCACCCCGCGGGTAGGTGCCGAGCAGACGGAAGTCATTGGTGTAGCCGCGCACCTCGGCGAGGGCCGCCTGCATGGCGTCGGTGTCGGCCCAGGCGTCCACGTCGAGGTAGAAGAGGTACTCCCCCGTGTCGCCGGGGCAACGCCGGCTCTCGAGCTTGCTGAGGTTCAGACGCCGATGCGCGAAGGCCTCCAGACAGCGCGCCAGCGAGCCCTGCCGGTTGTCCACCGTGAGCATGAGCGAGGTGCGGCCGGGTCGTGCGTGGTCCGCCGGTGCGGGCGCCGTTCCCACCAGCACGAAGCGGGTGGCGTTGCGGCGGCTGTCGGCGATGTCGCGCCGGAGGATATGCAGACCCAGGAAGCGCGCGCAGGGCTCGGAGCAGATGGCCGCCAGGTCGCGACGGCCGGACTGCGACACGGCCTCGGCGGCGCGCGCGGTGTCGGACCGGCTCTCGGCGGTGCAGTCGGTCAACTGCCCGAGGAAGCGCTGGCATTGCTGCAGGGCGACGGGGTGGGACAGGACCCGCCTTACGTCATCGAGCCCGGCGTCGGGATGGCCGGCCAGGCAGTGCGCGATGGGCAGCACCTCCTCCGCCTGGATCGTCACAGACCGCTCCCCGAGCAGCCGGTAGACCGCGTTGAGGCTGCCGGCGATGGTGTTCTCGATGGGCAGCAGCGCGTGCTGGGCCCGCCCCGACTCCACGGCGTCGAGGGCGGCGGTGAAGCTGTCGAGGTAGAGGCGCTCCGGCTCGCCGCCGTGGCCGGCCAGCACCTGGTCGAGCGCCAGATCGCTGAACGACCGGGGTCCGCCCTGGATCGCCACCTGCACCGCTGCGTCCGGCGCCGCGTCCTCGCTCAGACCGGTGCTGCCCTCCTGCACCCGCCGCGAGTGTCCCAGGATCTCGTCCAGGACGCGCGTGGCGAACCAGCCGGGCAGACCGTGCTCCTGGGCGGCGGCGGCCCAGGCGCGGCTCACCTCGTGTTCACGGGCGTCGTCGCGCACGGCGGCGGTGCCGTCTGCTTGCTTGAGACGTCCGACCCGGCGCACGGCATCCATGCGGCGGGCCAGGAGGGCCACGATCTCCCGGTCGAGTCGGTCGATCTCCTGGCGGGGGCTGTCGGTGGCGGCCATGGTCCTGATCCTTCCTGGCGAAAAAAAATCCCGTCGGCCGGGGCCGAACGGGGTGCGTCTGCTGGTCGGTTGCGATGTTTCCGGTCTAGGCCGGGAATCTCACCTCCACGCAGCGCTCCGCCGTCCGGGCCTGGCTGAATCGGCCCGGATCGCTGGTAAATCGCTGCATGAAGCGTCTGTTCACGCCAACCTCTGTTGAGAGCGGGTCTCACCCGCGCTTGATACCGAACTAGGTGTGTTGATGTATTGTATGGGACGGGGCCGGTCCGTGTCAACTCCGGGGCCACAGGGCCGGGTCATTCCTCCAGCTTCTCGGGATTGCAGAGGCGCTTCTTCTTGTCGGCCGCGCGGCCGCATTTCTCGCAGACGAAACGCGGCTCGGCGACGATCCGCTTGAGGAGCGTCAGCTCCCTGGCGTAGTCCTCGCGCTTCCACTTGCAGAGTTCCTTCTTGTCCCCCACCCATCGCCTCCTGGTCGCCCGTCGGCTTTTTTACGACGCGAACACGATATTTACCCAAATCACTGTATCTTGGCGAAGAACGGCAAGGACTCATGCGGTCCCGGATGTTGACCGTCGTATATCACCGGGGAGGACAGGTTTGGCGAAGTCACGCGAATCCGCAACCGAAACCACGAATTCGGCGGAATCTCAGGCTGCGGAAACGCCAGCCCCGGTCCCGGAATTCGAACCGTCGGACCTCTTCATCAACCGGGAGCTGAGCCTGCTCAAGTTCCAGGCGCGCGTGCTGGAGGAGGCCTCGGACCCGACCACGCCCTTGCTGGAGCGGGTGAAGTTCCTGGCCATCCTGGCCTCGAATCTCGACGAGATGGTGATGGTGCGCGTGGCCGGACTGGTGGCCCAACGGCGTGCCGGCGTCACCAAGCCGTCCCTCGACGGCCGCACCCCCGCCGAGCAGCTGGCCACCGTTCGCAAGGAGGTCAACGCACTCAAGAAGCGGGCCCGCCGGCTCTGGCTGGGAACCGTGGCGCCGTCCCTCGACGAGGCCGGCATCCACATCCTCGACTACGAGCAGCTCAACGAGAAGCAGCGCGCGCAGGCCGCACGGGTGTTCCAGGAGGAGATCTTCCCGGTGCTCACCCCCCAGGCCTACGACCCCGGTCATCCGTTCCCCCACATCTCCAGCCGCAGCCTGAACCTCGCCGTGACCGTGCGCGACGGCAAGGGCGAGGAGCACTTCGCGCGGCTCAAGCTGCCCTCCATGTTGCCGCGTCTGGTGCCGCTGAAACGGTCGTCGGGCGGCGAGCGCAAGGACGGCACGGTGCCCTTCAACCACTGGTTCGTCTGGCTCGAGCAGCTGGTCGCCGCCCACGTGGACGAGCTGTTCCCGGGCATGACCGTGGTCTCGGCGGCGCCGTTCCGCGTGGTCCGCGACGCGGATTTCGAGATCCAGGAGCTGGAAGCCGGCGACCTCCTCGAGACCATCAGCGAGCGGATCTACGAACGGCAGTTCGGGGCGGCCGTCCGGCTGGAGACCACCCGGGTCATGAGCGAACACACGCGCCGGATCCTGATCGGCAACCTCGAACTGGATCCCCAGGACGAGATCAGCCTCGAGGCGCCCCTCGACCTCTCGGGACTCTTCCAGCTGCACGGCATCGACCGCCACGACCTGAAGGACCCGTCCTTCGCCCCGGCCACCGCCCACCGGCTGCGCCCGGAGGCGCGCGAGGGCGGCAGCCTCTTCGCGGCCATCCGCCAGGGCGACATCCTGCTGCACCAGCCCTACGAGAGCTTCGATCCGGTGGTGGAATTCATCCGCACCGCGGCGCGCGATCCTCGGGTCATGGCCATCAAGCAGACCCTCTACCGGGTGGGTCAGAACTCGCCGGTGGTCCGGGCGTTGCTGCAGGCGCGCCGCGAGTACCGCAAGCAGGTCACCGTGCTCGTGGAGCTGAAGGCCCGCTTCGACGAGGAGAGCAACATCGGCTGGGCCCGCATGCTGGAACGCGAGGGCGTGCACGTGATCTATGGCATGGTCGGGCTGAAGACCCACGCCAAGACCACGCTGGTGGTGCGCCGCGAGGAGGACCGCGTTCGCCGCTACATGCACCTGGGGACCGGCAACTACAACGCGGTCACCGCTCGTCTCTACGAGGACCTGGGCATGTTCACCTGCGACGACGACATCGCCGCCGACATCAGCGACCTCTTCAACTACCTCACCGGCTACTCCGCCATCACGGAATTCCGACGCCTGCTGGTGGCGCCCATCTCCCTGCGCCGCCGCCTGCACGAGATGATCCAGCGCGAGGTGGAGCACCAGCGGGCCGGCCGCAAGGGCCGCATGATCATCAAGTGCAATTCGCTGGTCGACGACAAGATCATCCGCGAACTCTACGCCGCGTCGCAGGCCGGCGTGACCGTCGACCTCATCGTGCGCGGCATCTGCAGCCTGCGTCCCGGCGTGCCCGGCCTGAGCGAGAACATCAAGGTGCGCAGCATCGTCGGCCGCTTCCTCGAGCACAGCCGAATCTTCTGGTTCGCGGGCGGCGGCAAGCCCGAGGTCTATCTCGGCAGCGCAGATCTCATGTACCGCAACCTCGACCGCCGCGTGGAGGTGGTCTTCCCGGTGACTGCTCCGGACCTGGTGCGGCGCGTCCGCAAGCAGATCCTCGAGGTCTATCTGCGCGACAACGTGAAGGCGCGCGTCATGGGCCGCAACGGAGAGTATCAGCGGGTCCGGCGCGGCGGCCGGTCGCGATTGGTCAACTGCCAGGAGACGCTGCTCGAACGGGCGGGCAAGGAGTGACGACCATGGCCGACGGACTGCGCCTCTTCTTTCTGCGCCACGGTCCCGCCGACCGCAGTCAGTTCGACGGCCACGACGACGATCTGCGCCCTCTCACGGATTCGGGTCGGCGGCGCATGCGCACGGTGGCCGATGTCATCGCGCGGCTCGAGCCGAACCTGGATGCGGTGATCACGAGTCCCTTGCTGCGCGCCGCGGAGACCGCCGAGATCGTGGCCACGCGACTGGGGCTTCGCGACGAGCTGCGCGTGGACGCGCGGCTGGGCCTGGGCTTCGATCTGCCGGCCCTGGCCGCCATGCTTGCCGGCCTGCAGGGCGATCACCGTCACATCATGCTGGTGGGGCACGAGCCGGGATTCAGCACCGTGATCGGCGAGCTGATCGGCGACGGTCACGTCTGCATGAAGAAGGGCGCCCTGGCGCGGGTCGACCTGATGCCCGGTCACGGGCCGCGCGGACAGCTCGTGTGGCTGCTGCAACCGAAGATTCTGCTCAGCGGCGACCGCGCTCCTGGCGACGGCGCGCCCGGGGCAGGTTGATTCCTCTGGTCACCATCACGGCGAATACGGGCGGCAGGTCGCGCGCGGCGATCTCGGCGACGACCAGGTCGGTGTCGTAGGGAATTCGGCGCACCTGCACCGAGGCCCGTTTTCGATTCAGGTCGACCAGGACGTAGGCGGCGCGCGGATCACCGTCCTCGCTGCGCCCGACCGAACCCGGATTGACGAACAGCGTGCCCCGGTCGCGCCGCGTGTAGGCCGCGTGGGTGTGGCCGTGGAGCACGAGATCGGCGGCTGCGAGGTCGCTCAGTTCACGCCAACGGGCCGTCGGCGTGGCTGGCCCGATGTGTTCCTTGCTGGAGTAAGGCGACCCGTGGCAGACGAGAACGTCGTAGCCGGCCGCTTCGGGGCGGGCCCGCGAGGGGCGGTCGGCCAGCAGACGGCGCGCGTCGGCATCGAGGTTCTCCCAGGCCCAGATCAAGGTGGCCGCCTTCAGGGGATCCTTGGTGCGCAGCCAGCGCTGCCGGCGCCGGGGCGCCTTGAGCACCTTGCGATCGTAGTTCCCCATGATCGCCACCGAGCAGGTGTCGGCCAGCAGTTGCACGCACTGCGACGGCCAGGGGTGATAGCCGACCGCGTCGCCGCCGTCCCACACCGCGTCCACACCTTTGCGGCGAGCGTCGGCCAGCACGGCCTCCAGCGCCGGCAGGTTCCCGTGGACGTCGGTGACGAAGGCAACCCGCATCCGGTCTCCTTGGCGCTCGCGGAGCCGCCGCGCTCTAGACCACTCCGACGATGTAGGCGAGCCAACCCGGCTGGTTCTCCGCCTTCTTGGCCGGCTTGTAGAGGTCCTCCTCCGGATCGTCCGAGTAGTCCCAGTAGACGATGCAGTCGCTGAACCCCGCGGCGAGGAAGGCCTCGCGCGCCTCGGCGGGTGAGTAGAGGCGCCACTCGTAGGTGAAGGCCTTCTTGAGCCTCCGACCGCCGGCCAGCTCGAAGTGGATGTGGCACTTGGCGACGTTGTTGATGGCGTCGAACGAGGCCTGTTCCCAGGTGTAGGTGAACATGCCCTCGTCGGTCTCCACCAGGCGCGGCTCCTCCACCACCTGCTGCGCCTCCCAGCCGCCGTAGCAGTCGAGGAACACGAGGCCGTCGGGCCCCAGGCTCTTGCGCAGCTTCTTGAAGTAGCGGGTGAGCTGGTTGACCGGGTTGAGAAGGAACCAGGAGAAGTTGTAGGCGCAGACCAGGTCGACCTTCTCGGTGACATTGCGCACGTCGGCCTCGCGCAGTTCCACGCGGTCGGCGTCCTTGCCCAGGGGGGCGATGTTGTGCTCGAGACCCCAGTCCAGGGTGGAGCGATCGAGGTCGAGGCCCAGGGCGCGGTGCTTCTTGTGAGTGCGCACCCACTCGGCGCAGACCGCGGCGGTGCCGCAGAAATCCTCGCGCAGGAAGTGGGCCCGGCGACCGCGCAGCTTGCGGAACACCTTGTCCATGAACTTGACCTCGAACTCGGGGACCTGCACCGAATACTGGTAGAGCAGGTGGCGGTCGTCGAAACTGGCCGGCAGCGTGTTGCTGGCGTCGCCCTCGATCATGCTGTCCATGTCGCCTTCCCAGGCCTCGTGGTTCACGAGCCCATCCGTTGCAGGAGTTCCTCGTCGGCAACGCCCAGGCAGGTGCCGAGGCGCCGCGCACTGTCGATCCAGTGATGGTCGAGGGGCACGAGCTTCTTCTGCCCCACGACCTCGGCCAGCGGCACCGGGACGCACTCGGTGCCGCGGACGGCGACCATGACGTTGTAGGTGCCGGCGGCCAGCAGCTCGGCCGCCTTGGTCCCGAGCTGGGTGGTGAGTAGCCGGTCGGCCGCCGAGGGCACGCCCCCGCGCTGCACGTGGCCGAGGCTGGTGACCCGGGCCTCGGTATTGGTGAGATTCTGCAGGTTGCGCGCGAGACGGCTGGCGAGGCTCTCCTTGACCAGGCGGTAGTCGCCGGGATCGGGCCCGGACTGCGACTCGTCGATATCCGGTTCGTCGCCGGCGGACTTCTTCTTCTGGGCCTTCTTGCGGGCGTCGCGGGCCGCGGCCTCGGCAGCCTCGGCCGCGGACATGGCGCCCTCGGCCACGCAGACGATGGAGAAGCGCTTGCCGTACTTGCGCTGCCGATCCTTCAGGTATCCGGCCACCGCCTCGATGTCGTAGGGGATCTCGGGGATCAGCACCACGTCGGCGCCGCCGGCCAGGCCGGCGCCCAGGGCCAGCCAGCCGGCGTTGTGGCCCATGACCTCCACCACGATGATGCGGTCGTGGCTGGTGGCCGTGGTGTGGAGGCGGTCGATGGCCTCGGTGCAGATCTGCATGGCCGTATCGAAGCCGAAGGTGGTGTCGGTGCCGAAGACGTCGTTGTCGATGGTCTTGGGCAGGGTCATCACGTCGAGGCCGGCCTTGTGCAGGGAGTAAGCGTTCTTCTGGGTACCGCCGCCGCCCAGGCAGACCACGCAGTCGAAGTCCTGCTTGCGCGCGTTGTCCACGGCGGCCTGGGTCATGTCCATGACCTTGCCGCCCATGAGCATCTTGCGAGGCTTGTCGCGCGAGGTGCCGAGGATGGTGCCACCCTGGGTGAGCACGCCGCTGGTGGTGGCGTAATCCAGGGGGATGGTGCGATTCTCGACGAGACCGCGGAAGCCGTCGAGGATGCCCACGACCTTGATGCCGTAGTCCTGGATGGCGGCCTTGGTGATGCCGCGGATGGCGGCATTGAGGCCGGGGCAGTCGCCGCCCGACGTGAGGACGCCGATGCAGCGGGTCTGGGACGGGAATCGACTCATGATCTGGCTCCTGGTTCACGGCCCGGCCGCGGAACATCGGCGGCGCGGTCACGGCCGCAATACTAGCAACTCCCATGTCAGGATCCCAACCGAATTAACATGTCGAAACCCATGATGGTGTTAAACTGGGAACGAATCGACACCCCACGCGGGACCACCCCGCCGAGCCTCAGCCCGGAATGGAACCTTGACCGAACTGAACCTGGCCCTGCCCGACGACGTGCAAGTGCCCGACCTGGCGACCGCCCTGGCCGCCGGTCTCGTCGTCGAGGAAGACGGCTCGACGCCGGTGCGCCGGCGCTACTTCGACTCCTTCGACTGGCGCCTGCACCGGGCAGGACTGGCCCTCGTGCGCGAGGACGGCCGCTGGCGACTGCGCCGGCTCGATGACGACACCGTGGAACTGGAGACGGCGGCCGGCGGCGGGCGCTGGCCGCGCTTCGCGTCGGAGTTCCCCGCGGGCGGCGGTCTGCGCAAGCGCCTCGACAAGCTGCTCAAGATGCGCGCCGTGATCCACGTGGCCACCGTGGCCGGCGACCAGCGCCGCTGGCGCGTGCTCAACGCCGATCGCAAGACGGTGCTGCGATTCGACCTCACCGCGTTGCAACCCGAGAAGCCGGCCTCCGATCGCGTGTTGCGGGTGGCCGCCCTGCGACCCGTGCGCGGCTACGACGGCGCCGCCGATCGCGCGCGCGCCGAGGCCGCCCGACTGGGGGTCGGCCCCCTCGATTTGCCATTCCTGGACACGGTGCTGGCCGCCATCGGGATCGAAGCCGAAAGCTACTCGTCGCGCTTCTGTGCCGACCTCACCGACACCCCCGAATCGCTGGCCGCGGCCGTGCGCGTGAGCCGGACCTTGCTCGGCACCATGCGCCGCAACGAGGCCGGCCTCAAAACCGACCTCGACACCGAGTTCCTGCACGACTTCCGCGTGGCCGTCCGCCGCCAGCGGTCGGCTCTCACCATCTTCAAGGGCGTCTTCGACCCCGCGGCCATCGACGGCTTCAAGCGCGAGTTCGCGGCGCTCGGCCGCCTCACCGGACCGCTCCGCGATCTCGACGTCTACCTGCTGGACGAGGCGCGGTACCGCGACATGGTGCCCGGCGCGCTCCAGTCCGGCCTCGACAGCCTGTTCGAGCACCTGCGCGAGCAACGGGCCGGCGCGCTGACCCAGGTCCGGCGCGCCCTGGGATCGCCGGCCTATCGGGGCCTCACCGACGCGTGGGATACCTTCCTCGCCGATCCGCAGCCCGGCCCCATCGCCGACCGGCCCACCGGCGACCTGGCCCGCGAGCGCCTTCAGCGACGCCACCACCGCGTGATGCGCATGGGTCGCGCCATCGGCTCGCGGACGCCCGACACGGCCCTGCACCGCCTGCGGATCGAGTGCAAGAAGCTGCGCTACCTGCTCGAGTTCTTCGCCTCGCTGTGGGATGCCGACGAGGGGAAGATCCTGGTGGATCAGCTGAAGGACCTGCAGGACAACCTGGGCGAGTTCAACGATCTCTGCGTGCAGCAGGAGATGCTGCGCGCCGCCCTGGGCGAATTGACCGCACGGCGCAAGAGCGCCCTCCTGGAAGCCGCCTCCCTGGGCGGCCTGGTGGCGGTGCTGAACGCCCGGCAACAGGTGGTGCGCGGTGAGTTCGAGGCCACCTTCGCCGCCTTCAGCCGGCCCCGGATCACGAAGCGGTTCGCGCGCCTGGCGAGCTCCGCGGAGGACGTCGCATGAAGGTGCTCGCGGTCTACAGCATCAAGGGCGGCGTGGGCAAGACCGCGGCGGCGGTGAATCTGGCCCACGCGGCCGCCGATGCCGGTCTGCGGACCCTGCTCGTGGACCTCGATTCCCAGGGCGCCGCCTCGTTCTACTTCCGCGTGCGGCCTCGCAAGGGCGCCGACGCCGCCTCGCTGCTCGACCGCCGAGAAAGCGTGCACCGGGCCATCCGCGGCACCGACTTCGAGAATCTCGATATCCTTCCCGCGCACAAGAGCTTCCGCAAGATGGAGCGCATCCTCGACGCGGTCACCCGGCCCCGCTCCCGCATCGCCAAGCTGCTCAAGCCGCAGCGCCGCGAGTACGATCTGGTGGTCATCGATTGCACCCCGACCCTGAATCTCACCGCCGAGGCCGTCTTCCGCGCCGCCGACCTGGTGGCCGTGCCGGTGATCCCCACCACGCTGAGCGCCCGCACCCTGCAGATGCTGCTCGATTTCTTCAAGAAGCAGGATCTCGACCGCAAGCGTCTGCTGGCCTTCTTCTCCATGCTCGACCGTCGCAAGGCGCTGCATCTGAAGCTGGTGGAGGAGTTGCCCGCGCAGAGCAAGGCCCGCTTCTGCCGCACGGCTATTCCCGTCAGCAGCGACATCGAGAAGATGGGGCTCGAGCGGGAGCCGGTGGCGCTCTACGCGCCGCATACGCGCGGCGCCCGCGCCGTCAGCGAGCTGTGGGAAGAAATCCGCGAGCGGCTGGATCCCTGACAACGAAAAGGGCGGCGCCTCTCGCGGCGCCACCCTCTCGCTTAACCGTCGCGGTCCGGCTAGAAGGTGTAGCCCACTCCCAGCGACATGGTCTGCTTGAACTGGCCCGTCTTGCGGATCGAGCCGTTCACGGTGGCCACGTTGTGGATCTCGTCGGACACCACCACGGGAGCCGCCGTGTTGTCGTACTTGTCGTAGACCCAGCGCAGGTGCAGTTGCACGTTGATCACGCTGGTGATGTTGGCCTTGAAGGTGTTCTGCCAGTCGATGTCGAGGGTCGTGAAGTAGTCGGCCAGATCGCCGGGCAGCCCGATGCTCTCGAGGTAGTCCGAGCCCAGATCCTCGATAGCGCCCTTGGCGCTGTAGTAGAAGGGCTGGTAGAAGCGCAGCTGGCTGTCGTACTCGATGTTCGTGGTGAGCTTGGTGTCGATGAAGTTGAGCACCAGCTCGAGGCCCACGTCCGACGCGCTCTCCTTCACCGGATCGTCGCCATAGGTCTCGTCCAGAAACATCTCGCGATCCATCAGCTGGCCGGTGGCGCCGAGACGCAGGAAGAACTTCTTCTCCTCGGTGTCGACGAAGGCCCGGCTGATGCCCAGGGTAGCGAAGAAGCGCAGCGGGTTGAGCGTGAAGTCGCCGCGCGGATCGGTCTGGTCGAGGAACACGCTCTGGAAGCGCAGGCCCGCGAAGGGACCCCACTTCGACGTGTTGTTGCGGATCAGGGTCTCGGCGTCGAAACGGTCGGTGGTCTTGTCGGGCTTGTTCCACTGCAGCTCGCCGTCTTCGCGCCGCTGCTGGTGGTTCTGACCGAAGGCCAGGTTCAGCGTGTTGTGCCAGCGCCAGCTGGTGGAGACCTGCTTGACGGCGCGGGCGTCGAGGTTGCCGGCCCAGCTGACGGAGCCCAGATCGCCGCCGTTCCAGTTGTCCGTGTAGTAGCTCTGCAGCATGTTGAGGCCGAGGGTCAGCTCGGAGCCCCAGCTTCCCGCCTCCACCTTCTCGTCGAAGGTCTCCTGGGCCACGGCGGCGGTCGCCATGACCGCCAGGACCACCAACATCGTCGTTCGCATTGCCTGCATGGTCGCTCCTTCCAGGGCGGTGCGGCTCCCCTGCGAGAGGAGCCGCCGATCGAATCTCGAGATCAACGGATGACTAGGCTTCCTTGACCATGGTGACCACCCGTTGCGGGAACGGAATCTCGATGCCGTTGGCGTCGAGGGCCTCCTTGATGCGCTGGTGCAGCTCGAAGCGTGTCCCCCAGTAATCGGCGGCCTTGACCCAGGGCCGCACCACGAAGTTCACGCTGCAGTCGGCCAGCTCGGCCACCGCCACCAGGGGCGCGGGCTCGGGCAGCACGCGGGAGTCGGCCTTCACCACGCCGGTGATGACTTCCTTGGCCTTCTCCATGTCGTCGCCATAGCCGATGCCGATCACCATATCGATGCGACGGGTGTCGTAGCCGCCATAGTTCTTGATGATGTCGCCGTAGATCTTGCCGTTAGGCACCTCGATGCGGACGTTGTCGCCCGTCGCCATGGTGGTGGAGAAGATGGCGATGCTCTTGATCGAACCCGAGACGCCGGCCACCTCGACCCAGTCACCCACCTTGAAGGGCCGGAACAGCAGGATCAGGACGCCGGCCGCGAAGTTGGCCAGGCTGCCCTGGAGCGCCAGACCGACGGCGAAGGAGGCGGCACCGAGCACGGCCACGAGGGACGCGGTCTGCACGCCGAAGCTGCCGAGCACGGCGATGATCACGAAGGCCATCACCACGAAGTAGACCAGGCTGGCGATGAAGCCGATCAGGCTAGGGTCCCATTCGCGGGCCTCGCCGATCCTGCGCACGCCCTTGCGGATCTGGCCGGCAATGATGCGGCCGATGATGAGGATGAGGATGGCGCCGACGACCTTCAGGCCGTAGGCCATGGCGAAGTTGGAGAGGGCGCCGTATGCGTTCTCGAGAAAAGCCGGTGCCGCGGTGGCAGCTTCGTTCATGTTCGAACCCCTTGGACGATGGGTGGTTGATTGCCCGGCAAGAACGGATGACGAATGGCTAAGGTGCCGACCGGCCGGAAGCGTCATGATCGCAGACTCGGCGGAAAACTAACCACGAAAACGAATGACGCCAGCAAATCATTGGATCCGCCCTCCGGGACGATCCCTGCTTGATTTCCCGGAACTCGATGATGTTCAATGGCTTGTCCAGCGCCGAACGCAGTCGTAAGTACCGGTGGTCGCGTGCCGGCAAGGCGAACGAAGGAGATCGTGGTGACAGCGTGGAATCGGACCCTGCTCCTCGTGGCACTCGTGGCATCGCTGCCCCTGGCCGCCGGCGCCCAGGACGTCGCCCTCGCCGACGATGTCGTGCTCGAGGGCCTGGTCTTCGAGATCAGCAGCGCCGAGCTCACCGCCGAATCGCTCCCCTATCTAGACGGCATCGTCGCCATGCTGGAAGCCTCTCCCGACGCCGACGTGGAAGTGGGCGGCCACACCGACAGCAGCGGTCCCGCCGATCTGAATCGCGACCTGTCGCGGCGGCGCGCCGAGACCGTACGGCTGTACCTGATCCAGAACGGCGTGGCCGCCGAGCGGATCACCGCGGTGGGCTACGGTGAGGACTACCCGGTGGCCGGCAATGCCACCGCCGAGGGCCGCGCCGCCAACCGCCGGGTCGAACTCAAGCGCACCGACTCGTGACCCAACCCTCCGCGCCGTCGAACCTGGGCCGCCTCGCCCGCTTCTGGCTCCCCCTCCAGGCCACCTGGCTGTTCATGGCCGTCGAGGCGCTGTTCCTCGCCGCCGTCATCGCCCGCCTTCCCGACCCCAAGTTCAACCTGGCTGCCCACGGCGTGGCCTTCGCCTTCGCCATCATCGTGGAGGCGCCGGTGATCATGATGCTGTCGGCGGCCACCGCCCTGGTCGACGCGCGCCCCGGCTACCTCGCCCTGCGCCGCTTCGCCCAGGTGCTCAACGGACTGGTCACCGCGGTCATGGTCCTGCTGCTGGCCACGCCGGCCATGACCTGGATTCTCGAGACCCTCATCAACCTCGACCCGGCGGTGGCCGACCTCACCCGGGGCGCGCTCTGGATCCTCTTGCCCTGGCCCGCGGCCATCGGCTACCGGCGCTTCTACCAGGGCATCCTCATCCGCGCCGATCTCACCGACCGCGTGGCCTGGGGCACGGTGGTCCGCCTGGTGACCATGGCGGCGGCGGCGCTTGCAGCCGCGCGGCTCGGCTTGGAAGGCGCGCGGGTGGGCGCCGTGGCCCTGAGCACGGGCGTTTGCGTCGAAGCACTGGCCAGCCGGATCATGGCCCGACCGACGGTGCGCGACCTACCGGCGGTTTCACCGGGCGACCGCCCGGCCGCCGACCTCAGCTGGCGCGGGCTCACGGCCTTCTACCTGCCCCTGGCGCTCACCAGCACCATTTCCCTGGCCGTGCAGCCCCTGATCACGTTCTTCATGGGCCGGTCCCGCGCGCCGCTGGAGTCACTGGCCGTGCTGCCGGTGATCAACGCCCTGGTCTTCCTGTTCCGCACTCCGGGTCTCAGTTTTCAGGAGACCGCCATCGCCATGCTGGGCGAGAGCCGCGCGAACATGGAGCCGGTGCTGCGTTTCGCGGGAATCCTGGCCGCTGCAGCCTCGGCGGGCCTCGCCCTGGTGGCCTGGACGCCCCTGGCCCACGTCTGGTTCGTGGAAGTCTCCGGCCTGAGCGAGGAGCTGGCCGCCTTCGCCCTGCCCCCGGTCCGCATCCTCGCCCTCATGCCCGCCATGTCGGTGCTGCTGAACCTGGAACGGGCGCTCCTGGTTCACGATCGTCGCACCGGGCCGGTGACCTCGGCCAGCCTGCTCGAGGTGGGCGTCATCGCGGTGGTGCTGGCCTGCGGGGT
>PIVY01000321.1 GCA_003353795.1 bacterium | reverse complement strand
CGAGGCGGGCATCCGCATAAACGATGTAATTGCCGTCCAGATTGGTCGCAGCGCAACCGACGCCACGATAGGCCCGGTCGGGTCCCGCCCCGGGAACGCCGATTTCCCAGGTGCCGTTGTCCATGCTCCAGTCGCCGAGGCCGTGTTCGAAGTCCTCGTGGATCCAGGGATCGGCCCGTCCTTCAAGGATGTCAATCTCGTCAATGTACCAGCCGGGGTACACGTAGCCGCTGTTGCTGCCGTCGTCGTCCAGATGGAAGGCGAACTGGACCGTCAGGCCGGCGTAGGCGGAGATGTCCAGCAGTAGGCGGGACCAGTTCTGGCTGTAGTACGGCGTTACCCGATGGATGCTCTCCCAGGCGCCGCCCTCGGTCCGAATCTCCACGTCCAGGAAGTCGTTGCCGTTGTACACGGAGAACCATTGCCAGAGACTCAGCTTCAGCACGCCGTTCTCGGGGGAGGCCGTTAGGTCAGTGGGCGGGCTGATCAATCGCGAGTTGGCGTGGACGATGTAGTTGCCGTCGAGGTTGGTGGCGGCGCAGTTCATACCGTGTGACGCCTGCCCGGGCCCGCTGGTGGGTTCGCCGATCTCCCAAGTGCCGTTGTCCATGCTCCAGCCGTCGAGACCGGTCTCGAACCCCTCGTGGGTCCAGGAGTCGGGCAGCCCTTCCTGGATGTCGATTTCGTCGATGTACCAGCCGGGGTATACGTAGCCGCTGTTGCTGCCGTCGTCGTCCAGGTGGAAGGCGAACTGGACAGTCTGGCCGGCGTACGTGGAGATGTCCAGCAGGAGGCGGGTCCAGTTCTCGCTGAAGAACGGCGTTACTCGATGGACGCTCTCCCAGGCGCCGCCCTCGGCCCGGATCTCCACGTCCAGGTAGTCGCCTCCGTTGTACACCGAGAACCAGTGCCAGAGACTCAACTGGATCACGCCGTCCGCGGGGGCGGCGTTCAATGTGGTCGGCGGGCTGACCAGGCGCGAGTTGGCGTGGACGATGTAGTTGCCGTCGAGGTTTGTGGCGGCGCAGTTCACGCCCTGCCATGCCTGCCCCGGTCCGCTGGTGGGCTCGCCGATCTCCCAGGCGCCGTTGTCCATGCTCCAGTCGCCGAGGCCGTTCTCGAAGTCCTCGTGGGTCCACGGATCGGGCTGACCCTCGAAGATGTCGATCTCGTCGATGTACCAGCCGGGGTATACGTAGCCGCTGTTGCTACTGTCATCATCCAGGTGGAAGGCGAACTGAACGGTCTGACCGGCATACGCGGAAATGTCGACGAGCAGACGCGACCAGCATTCGCTGTAAAAGGGAGTCACCCGGTGGATGCTCTCCCAGGCGCCGCCCTCAGTCTTGATCTCGATGTCCAGGTAGTCGCCTCCGTTGTACACCGAGAACCACTGCCAGAGGCTCATCTGGATCACGCCATCCGCGGGGGCGGCGTTCAACGTGGTCGGCGGGCTGACCAGGCGCGAGTTGGCGTGGACGATGTAATTGCCGTCGAGGTTGGTGGCGGCGCAGTTCACGCCCTGCCATGCCTGCCCCGGTCCGCTGGTGGGCTCGCCGATCTCCCAGGCGCCGTTGTCCATGCTCCAGTCGCCGAGGCCGTTCTCGAAGTCTTCGTGGGTCCATGGATCGGGTCGGCCTTCCAGGATGTCGATATCATCGATGTACCATCCGGGGTATACGTAGCCGCTGTTGCTACTGTCATCATCCAGGCGGAAGGCGATCTGGACGGTCTGGCCGGCATAGGCGGAAATGTCGACGAGCAGACGCGACCAGCACTCGCTGTAGTGGGGCGTCACCCGGTGGATGCTTTCCCAGATCCCGCCTTCGACCCTGATCTCGATGTCCAGATAGTCGCCTCCGTTGTACACTGAGAACCACTGCCAGACGCTCAACTGCAGCACGCCGTCGTCGGGTGTCGCGGCCAGTGCGGTCGGCGGACTGATCAGGCGCGCGTTGTCGTGGACGGTGTAGTTGCCGTCGAGATTGGTTCCGGCGCAGTATTGACCTGCGGCCGGAACGCCTGGTCCGCTGGTCGGCGTCCCAACCTCCCAGAGTCCGCCTTCGGTGTGCCAGCCGACTAGGCCGTCCTCGAATCCCTCAATAGGCGGCCAGGTGCGTGGTGCACCCTCGGTGACGTCGACATCATCGATGAACCAGCCATCACCGTTCGCGGTTGCACTGCCGTCGTCCTCGACGGCGAACCCGAACTGGACGGTCTGGCCGGCGTAGGCCGTCACGTCGACGAAGTGCTGGATCCACT
>PIVY01000190.1 GCA_003353795.1 bacterium | reverse complement strand
GCCGCAGTTCTGTGGCTGGCAGCCAGCGCCGTCGCCCAGCCCCTCGGCGAATGGCCGGACTTCACTCCCATCGGCTTCATCACCGCCCCCCACCCCGACAACCCCGACATCCAGACCCACCTCTACGGCGACTGGGGCAGCATCGTCGGCGAGGAATTCCTGGTCATCCAGGACGGTCGCCTCAAGCTCATCTACCACAGCTACCACGAGACCTACCTCACCATGCGCCTCCTGGAGCCGGACCTCCTCCACAACTGGATCCTCGGCTACGACCCGGTCACGAAGATCAAGCTCACTCCCCTCGCCCGACCCGGCGGTCCGAACCCCGGTCCGGCCTGGAGCCACACCGACACCCCCGCCTACCTCCAGCATCCACTCACCGGCGAGCACCTGCTCTACAACACCGTGCGCCCCGGCACCAAGCACCTGCACCCGGAGTGGGATGGCCTGCCGGGTTACGTGAGCGCCATCCAGGTGGCCACCAGCGATGCGCCGCCTCGGATGGGCGTGCCGTTCGACCAGTCGCACGAGAACGCCCTGGCCGCCGAGTTGTGGTGGGAGCAGGGCTGGAACCAGGACGGCGTCATCAAGGGCGGTCTGTCCGAACCCACGCCGGTCTGGGTGCCGCACCTCGGCGATCACGGTAAGGTGCGGCTCTTCTACCGCGGCCTCCACGGCGCGCCGGGATCGTACTGGAACTGGCGCATCTCGTACGCCGACAGCGACGACGGCAAGACCGCCTGGATCAAGAACGAGACGCCCGTGTTCGACCCCTCCGACCCGACCAATCCCGCCTTCCAGTGGACCCAGCCGCCGCCCGCGGGCTTCAACTTCCGTGGCTCCTGGCAGGCGCATTGCACCGGCGACACCATCGCCGATGGCGTGCACATGGTCATGTCGGTCTCCAACCAGAATTATGCGGGCCATGGTCACCTGGCGTACTACTGGTCGCCCGACTGGGGCGACACCTGGTACGGCCATCCGGACAACCCGATCATCGCGCCGGGCACGCATCCCGACGGCGTACCGGCCACGGGGTTTCAGCGCACGCCGGCGCTGGTGATCGACGAGACGCATCATCGGTACATCCTGGCCTACAACGCGGGGTGGAACGCCGACGAGGCGTGGCGGAAGCGGACCCACCTGGCGGTGGCCGACCGACCGGGTGGGATCACGGGGGCGGCAGACGTCACAACCACGGCATTCCGCCTGGAGATCGTGGCGCCGAATCCCACTGCGGGCGAGACGCGGATCCGTTTCCATCTGCCCGAGGCCGGTCGACTGGAGGTGGGGATCTACTCGCTGGACGGTCGCCGGGTCGTGGCGTTGCGGCCGGGCGAACTAGCCGCCGGATCGCGGACGGTGCGGTGGGATCGGACGGCCGGCGGCGCGTCCGTGCCTTCAGGCATCTACCTGGTGCGTGGAGAGCTCCTGTCCGGCGGTCGCCGGATCGGTGTGGCGAGAGGTCGGATCAGCGTCCTGCGATGATCAGGAGCCGGCGTACGTGATCCGGTACACCGCCCCGGCGTCATCATCCGACACCAGTAGCGAACCGTCCGGCATCACCAGCACATCCGCCGGTCTGCCATGCACCTTCTCGCCATCGAGCCAGCCGATGGCGAAGGGCTCGTAGGCCACGGCACGGTCGCCGTCGAGCGTCACGGTCATCACCCGGTATCCGATCTTCCGACTGCGATTCCACGACCCGTGTTCGGCGATGAAGATGCGGCCGTGGTACGTGGCCGGGAACATGTCGCCCGTGTAGAAACGCATGCCCAGTGCAGCCACATGCGGGTCGAGTTGCTGCACGGGCGGGGTGAACTCGCTGCAATCGCGCCCCTCGCCGTGAATCTCATCGAGCAGGAATCCGCCGTGGCAGTACGGGAAGCCGAAGTGCATGCCGGCGTCGGGCGCATGGTTCAGCTCGTCGGGTGGAATGTCGTCCCCCAGGTGGTCGCGACCGTTGTCGGTAAACCACAGTTCGCCGGTCGTCGGATGGAAATCGAATCCCACGGTGTTGCGCACGCCGCGGGCGAAGATCTCACGGCCCTCACGGTTCGGATCGAGGCGGGTGATCACGGCATAGTCCTCGCGATCGCAGGCGTTGCAAGGCGCCCCGATGGGCACGTAGAGCAGACCGTCGGGCCCGAAGCGCAGGTACTTCCAGCCGTGGGCGCGTTCGACGGGAAGATCGTCGCGCACCACGACGGGCGCGGGCGGGTCGTCGAGGCGGTCCTCGATGCCGTCCCAGCGCAGGATGCGCTGGTGGGCGGCCACGTAGAGGACGCCGTCCCGGAAGGCGAGGCCGGTTGGCAGCGTGAGATCGCGGGCGATGAGCCAGCGGCGTTCGGCCACGCCGTCGCCGTCCTCGTCGCGCAGGGCGTAGACGTTACCGGCGCCGCGACTGCCCACGAAGATGGTGCCCTGCTCGCCGCGAGCCAGGGCGCGGGCGTTGTCGACCTGGTCGTTGAAGACGGAGATGGAGAAACCGGGGGGCAACTGAATGCGCGACACGGGACTGCCGGCGAGAAGGACCGTGCGGTCGGCCATCACCAGCAGCAGCGCGGCGACGATCACGACGGTCGAACCGGTCAGTATCGCGAGCAAGGTTCGGCCACGCGTGTTCTTCATGATCCCACCGTCCCGGGCCGCGAGGAAGCTATAGCCGACGTGTCGCTGGTCAACCTAGTCGGGGCCGTGGGCATCGGCAAATCAGGGCGGTGTGGTTGCGGCGGCGACCTCGTTGTACCATGATCCGCGGAATTCGAACCGGGAGAGAATCATGCCGCGCTGTTTCCGTCTCGCTGCCCTCGTCATCGGCCTGCTCGTCGCAAATGCGGCCGCCGCCGCGCCCCGCACCGTCGAGGTCGGCGTTTATCTGGTCGACATCACCGCCATCGACGAGCTGGCCGAGACCTACTCCGCCGAGTTCGACGTGATCGCCCGGTGGCGCGATCCCGTCCGTGCGTTCACTCCCGTCGAGGGCGAGGAACTGCCGCGGTTGCTCGTGGGCCCGGAGGCCGCGACCTATCTCGATACCGGCTGGGAGCCGGAGATCTTCGCCATCAATGCCGTGAACGCCGGCGACGGAGGCCGTGCGCGCGTGCTCATCGATCCCGACGGCACGGTCACCTACCGCGTCAATGTGCGCCGGACGTTGAGGGCCCAGCTCGACTTCCGCGCCTTCCCCTTCGACGGCCAGGTCCTGCCGGTCCACGTCGAGTCCCTGCTGTACGACTCCGACGAACTCCACCTGGAGAACGAGGCCGATTTCACCGGGTTCGACGCGTCGTTCGAGATGCCGGAATGGACCGTCACCGACCTGACCACCGAATCGCGGATCCGGGAGCGCGTGCAGGAGAACCGGAGCTACGAGCGGCTCTCGTTCCTCGTGCACATCAACCGCCTCGAGGGCTACTACGTCTGGAAGATCATGCTGCCCATGGTGGTCATCGTGATGCTGTCGTGGATCGTGTTCTGGATGTCCGACGAGATGCTCGGCCGTCGCGCCGGCGTCTCGTCCACCGGCATGCTCACGATCATCGCCTACCAGTTCGTGGTGGCCGACTCGTTGCCGCGCTTCTCGTATCAGACGGTCATGGATCGCTTCGTGCTCGCGTCACTCTTGACCATCGCCGCCACCATGGTGATCAACCTCATCGGCTCCCGCATGGACGTCGAAAAGCGGCAGCGACTCGACCGGGCCTGCCGCGCGATCTTCGCCGTGACCTACACCGCCGCCGTGGTCTTCGTCCTGACCGGCAGCGGGATCGGGTCCTGAGCGGCCGAACCGGAGGTGCGAACTTGAGGCTGCCCCTGATCGCCGTCTTGATCCTGCTGGCAGCCACACCCGTGACGGCGGGCGATCTGCCCGCGGCGATCGTCGCCGAGAACGACAGCCTGATCACCGCCCTGCTCACCGACGGCGCCGATCTCGAAGCGACGCTGGTCGACTACCACGGCGCCACCGCGCTCATGCTGGCCGCCGAGCGCGACCTGGCCGACCTCGCCGGGCGCCTCCTCCAGGCCGGCGCCAAGCCGAACACCCGCGACCAGAACGGCGACACGGCCCTGAACTGGGCGGCTTACTACGGCCATTTCGCCACTGCCCGCGTGCTGCTCGACGGGGGCGCCGACCCGCGGATCTCGGGCCACGGCAACGCCCTCCAGATCGCCATGCGGCGTGGCCACGAGGAGATGGTGCAGGTCCTGAGCGTCGCCATGGGCGTCCGCACCGCGCCGAATCGCCACGACACCATGGTCATGGTCGCCGTCTTTACCGACGATGCCGACGCCGTGCAGCAGGCCATTTCCGACGGCGGCGACCCCGATGCCCACGACGGGCTGGGCCGCCCCGTGCTTCACGGCGCGGCACGCATCGGCAACCTCAAGGCGCTGGAGGCCCTGCTGTCCCGCGGCGCGACGGTGGATGCCCCCGACCCCATCGGATTCACAGCGCTCATGGTGGCCGCGCGAGAAGGTCGCCTCTGGGCGGCCATGGCATTGCTCGATGCCGGCGCCGACGTTCACCGCACCGCTCCGGCCCGGGGCAACGGCCTGACGCCTCTGCACCTGGCGGCCATCGGTGGCGACCCCGGCATCGTGCAGTTGTTCGCCGACGGCGGCGCCGACCTCGACGCGCGCGACACCGACGGCGTCGTGCCCATGCTCTGGGCCCTGGCCGAGAACAACCTGGAGTGCGTGATCCTGCTCATCGAACTGGGTGCCGAAGCCGCCATCGCCAACGCGGACGGCGATTCGGTAGCCGACCTGGCCCGCCATCACGACATCCAGCCGATCCTGGAAGCACTCGCAGACCGGTAGATGCAGCCTAGCGCACCAGCACCACCCGCTGCTGCGAAGTCTGACCGC
Organism: bacterium; assembly: GCA_003353795.1. GTDB lineage: Bacteria > Krumholzibacteriota > Krumholzibacteriia > LZORAL124-64-63 > LZORAL124-64-63 > Glo-17. The sequence goes on along the minus strand of PIVY01000190.1, from coordinate 4,441 downwards.
CGGCGTGCAGTCGCAGCAGGTAGACCCCCGCCGGCACCTGGCGCCCGCCTTCGTCGCGACCATCCCAGACCCACTCGCGCCACGGACCGTCCGGCGAACCGGACTGCAACTCGCGCACGAGTTCGCCGCGCACCGAGTAGACCCGCACCCGCGCCGGCCCGATGCCCTCGGGCACCCGTCCGCTCACGGTCAGGGCGCCGGCCGCCGGATTGGGCCAGGCCGGCGCCAGCTTGACGGTGGTGATCGTCTGCGGCGCGGGCGCCCCCGTGGTCGGCTGGTTCGATGCGCCGGGAGTGGGATGGCTGAAGAGGGTCCAGGCCCCATCGCCGTCGGGCATGCGGCCAAGGGAGACATCGGTGGTCTGGGCACCGAAAACCAGGGTGTCGATGGGCGCATTGCCCGCGGCGAATCCGGCATAGATCCCCAGCTCCTCGCCTCCGGCCGAGAGCTTGAAACTGGCGTGCAGCGGTCCCTGGTCGAGGTCCTCGTCGCACCAGACGAGCAGGAACGCGCCCGGCTGCAGGATGCCGGCGGGAAAGGCCCACTTGGTCGGCTCGCCGAGATTGTCGGACAGGAACAGGCCGGCCATGTCCACCGGCTCATTGCCGGCGTTGTGGATTTCGACCCAGTCGTCGAACTCACCGGCCTCGTCGAAGTTCGTGGTGGTATTGGAGGCCAGGACCTCGTTCAGGCGCAGGTCGAACTCGGGACCCGCCTCGGTGGTCTCGACCCAGTCGTGCACGCGCGCGCCGCCCAGGCTGTTGACGTGGGTGAGTCGGTAGTAGAGGTCGTGGCCCTCGGGCGCCGTGGTGTCGACGAACTGGTAGTCTGCAGGCGTACCGCTGTCTCCCTGACCGACGAGCTCGGGGGTGTCGACGTAGCTTGCAATGGTGGTAAAGGCGCCCGGTGAGTCGAGGCTGCGCTCGACGATCCAGCCCTCGCAGTCCAGCTCGCGTTCGGTATGCCAGGACAGGGCGACCTGGTCCGGTGCGGCGACCAGCGAGAACCCGGTGAGTTCCACCTGCTCGGCCCAGGTGTCCAGGAACCCGTCCACCAGCAGCCCCATCTTGGCGTGCCGGTACGAGAAGCTGGCGCGCACGATGCCGGCCCAGGTGGTGTAGCTCATGGGCGCGTCCCAGCGCACGTCGTGGTGGAGCCACTCGGGCGCCTGGATCGCGGAGAGGGTATCGAGCCTGGCGTTGAGGTCGGCCACCGACAGCGAACCGGCCAGCAACTCGGCGGCACGCGCCCGCAACACGGCCTTGAACTCGGCGTTCTGCATGCTGCGCCACAGGATCGCGTTCCAGGCGAAGGTGAACTCCCACGGGCCACCGCTGTACCAGAGCGGCGGGATGTCGGCGTTGAACTCGTCGTCGTTGGCCGACGCGTAGAACGAGAAGTGGTCGGTGTCACGATTGACGCCGTTGTAGACCAGATCCTGATCCCAGCTCATGAACTGGAACCGGTCGCCGCCGATCTTCACGATGGCCATGTTCTTGCCGTGCATGTTGTCGGAGGTGTAGCACGAGGCGTTGACCAGAACCCAGTCGAGGTAGGAGCGAATGTCGAGCTGGGAATCCAGCCACTGGAACCAGGCGTGAGACGTGGGGTCACCCACCTGCAGATCCGACAGGAACGACTCCCACCGCCCATAATCGCCGGCCTCGGCATCGTGATCCTTGATCACCACGTAGTCGTCGTCGGCCCACTCGTGGGTGGTCTCGACCCACTTGGAGTCGAAGCGCTCGCGCAGAGCATAGGCGCCCCAATACTCGTCGTTGACGTAGACCGCCACGTACGACCAGCGGCTGCCGGGATTGCCCAGATCCCTGTGTAGGGGTTCGACCATGCCGGAGCCGATGGCGAACTGCGAGTAGATGGCCGCCCGCAGCACGAGGCGCTCGCAGCGCACGGGGCCGTCGCCGAAGAAGTCGTGCACCACGTCGTCCGTGAAGCCGTAGTCGTCGAAGTAGATGCGCAGGCCCTTCTGGCGATAGGCGCGGCTCGACTGGCCGTTGATGCGTAGACCCACCGCTTCGTCGAACACGGGCGTACCGTCGGCCTCGAAGTACTCCAGGGTGGCGGCGCGTTCCCAGAGGTCGCCGCGGCGGGTGAAGTTCTGGTAGTTGCCCCAGGCGTAGATGCCGGTCTCGGGATCCCAGAGGCTGGCGGGATCGGTGGTGATCCGCAGCACGGGCAGGTCGTGACGCGCGAAGTCCAGAGGCATGGCCGGCGCCGGTGCGAAGTTGACCGACACCGTGTCCTGGTCGGCGCCCACGAAGCGGGCGATGCGAAGACCGGTCTCGTACCAGCGGAACACCGTGGACCACGACTGCGGGCCCGCTTCCTCCAGCCAGGCGTAGGGTTCGAGCGGTGTGGCGGGACCGTCAGCGGTGGCCGTGACGGTGACCGATCCCTCGAGGGTCACGTCGTCGGGCTGCGACGGGAAGACCCGCGGAAACGACGACGTCACCGTGAACTCGGTGGCGCCGGCGGCGTGCGGCAGGCCGGCGAGCACCGCGGCGACCAGCACGAACGCCCCGATCGCCGACCGGATTCGATAGAATCTCTCGACCTGCACCATGAACGACCCCCGCGCTGACGTGTTCGAAGGATGTGCCTCCCTGCAGAAACCCATGATATCACAGAATCAAATTTGATGGTGAGGCGGAAATCGGCGTGCTCGTGCGGGCGTCGGCCCACGCAATCCGATCCGGCGCACCAATGCCCGCCGAGCGCCGGAATCGCGAAATGGGTTTCGTCAGGCGTCGTTCTCAGCTAGATTGACGCCTTGAGAAAAGTCGATTCTCGTCGCGTGTTCGCGAAAACGAAGGATAGCCGCCATGGCCCGTCTCGCCGCTCTCAGCCTCGTGGTCCTCGCCCTGATGTCGATCGCCGCCTGCTCCCCCTCGGTCCGCGTCCAGCACGACTGGGACGAGGCCTTCATATTCGACGAGTTCAAGACGTTCCAGATGCTCGACATCACGAGCATCTCCGATCCCCTGATCGCACGGCGAATTGCCGACGCCATACGGGTGCACCTCGTTGAGCGCGGCTTCGAAGAAGTCGACGCGAATCCCGACTTCGTGGTCGCTTTGTACACCAACGTGGTGGAACGCCTGGACGTGAATTCCTGGGGCTACACGGCGAGTTCCCGTCACTGGCACAGCGGCCACAACGTCTCGGTGACCCAGTACCAGGAAGGCACGCTGTTCATCGACTTCGTCGAGGCGTCGAAGATGGAGCTCTTCTGGCGCGGCTGGGGCACCGGCACCCTCGGCTCGTCCACCCGCGAGGCGCACGTCCTGCAGGACATCGTCGACCGGATCCTGAGGCAGTACCCGCCGAAGTAACGAAGGCGATCCGATCGCGTGAATCAGGCACCACGAAATGCCAGCGACCGGGAGGCGGGATCAACCGCCTCCCGGTTGCCGTTAGCACCGGTGTGGTCGATTCCGATCCTGCTCGCCCTGGCCTGCGTCGCAGCCTCGCCGGCAATCGCCGACACCGAGGACCTTGTCGACGCCGACGCCGATTCCGCCGCGGCCGAGGACATTCGCAACCTGCTCGACCTCGGCCTCTCCGGTCGTGATTCCTGGTACGTGCGGGGGTTCGACAAGCTCTTCGCCCGCGACGATACCGCCGGGGACGATGCCGCCCGCGGTGACCCGGTACGCCTCGACGCGGCGTTCCTTCCCTACACCGACCTGCGGATCCGCCGGATCTGGATCCTGGGCCGGGAGGCATTCGGCACCATGGTCGCCGATACCGCGGCCGGCGCGGACGCGACGCCGGAAGAGATCGCCGAGAACCAGGCCGGCTCCTTCACCCGTACTCTCAACGCCCTGACCACCGCCACACGACCGTCGGTCATCGGCAACTATCTTCTCTTCGACGAGGGCGACCTCATCAACCCCTTCGCCCTGGGTGACAGCGAGCGTCTGCTCCGCCAGCAACCTTACATCAGCGACGCCAAGATCGAGGTCCTGCCGCTGGAGGACGAGCCGGGCTGGGCCGACATCTTCGTGCTCGTGCGGGATCGATTTCCCCTGGGCGCCAAGGCCAAGATCCACACCCGCGACCGCTATAACCTGGAAGTCTTCCACCGCAACATCGCCGGCATCGGCCTCAACCTCGAGTACGAGGTTCCCGTGGAGCGGGGCAAGGAACCGGCCGTGGGCCACCGCACCCGGGTGTCGTACGGGAACCTGGCCGGCAGCTTCGTGGATCTGTCCGTCCAGTACCGCACCGACTGGGCCCGCGAGGAGCTCTCCAGCTTCGTCATTCGCGACTTCGTCCATCTCGACATCAAGTTCGTGGGCGGCCTCGGCTACTTCCGCACCGTCGATAAGAACCATCCGTTGCTCCCTCCGGGATTCGACCTCGAGACGAGGACGGTCGACCCCTGGCTCGGCTGGGCGTCCATCCCAACCCATTCAAT
>PIVY01000879.1 GCA_003353795.1 bacterium | reverse complement strand
GCCTACGGCCGCACCAGCCAGGGCACGCTCTGGATCGACCCCTGGGAGCTGGGCGACCGCTCCAACTACATCTCCGCCTGGAAGCACGACTTCGCCGGCGACCTCGACGAATTCTCCTGCGGCGTCGACGATTCCTTCGTCTTCGACCCGCCGGGCGACAAGGCCGTCGACCTGTCGGGCGACCTGCTCCACATCTACCGGATGGTCCCCACGCTCACCGGCGAGTACACCGTCTACTTCGGCGGTAATGCCGGGGCCTTCGCCGCCATGACCACCACCTTCAACCGGGTCAACTCCATCTACGAGGTGGACGCGGCGGTCCGGTTCGTCATTCCCGCCTACGCGGGCTACCCCGATCCGGCCACCGATCCCTTCCCCAACGGCAGCGTCGTCACCAGCGCGCTGCTCGACCAGAACCAGGCCGCGATCGATGGCCTGATTTCGTCCGACGTCTGGGATATCGGCCACATCCTGACCCAGGGCGGCGGCGGCGGCCTCGCCCAGCTGGGCGTGGCCTGCAACGACCTCTACAAGGGCCGCGGCGGCACCGG